>JBEPVO010000224.1:0-2504 GCA_041690975.1 Alphaproteobacteria bacterium | reverse complement strand
GTGATGCAGGTGCTGTACGAAGGCCTGGCGGATTCCAAATACCGCCCCTGCCCGCTTTTGGTGAAATATGTCGAAGCCGGTTGGCTGGGCAAGAAAACGGGTCGTGGATTTTACGATTACCGCGGCGAGCATCCTGTGCCGACACGCTGACCTTCTCTATGGCCGGCTCCCGCCGCGCATAGCGCGGTAAAGGATGAAGAGCCGGCCATCCATCTCCATGAAATTCTGGATGGGCGGGTCAAGCCCGCCCATGGTGATTCAAGTGGTTCGCTAGCTGCTTGTGAGACTCTTGAAATAAGCGACAAACTGCGGCGCGTTCCATTCGGCGGGCCCCTGCGCCTTGGCGACTTCCTTGCCCTTGGGATCGATCAGCACCGTGGTCGGCAGACCATAGGCGCCGAAGGCATGCAGCAGTGCCAGCTCGGTATCGACATAAACGCCCAGCGAATCCGCCTTATGGCTTTTGAGGAAGGTTGCTGCGACATCGGGCTTGTCATGGCCCACATCCACCGCCAGCACCTTCAGGCCGGGCACTGCCTGCTGCAGCTTCACTAGAGACGGCAGTTCCTGAACACAGGGCGCGCACCAGGTCGCCCAGAGATTGACCAGCACATATTTGCCCTTGAAGTCAGCGATGCTGTGCTTGCCGCCCGCCACATCGACGAAAACGGCCTTGGGCACCGGCGGCGCCTTGGTTTCGGCGGTCAGCGGGGCGGGCATGGCGGGCTTTGCGTGGACAGCCCCGGCCCCGATCCCATATAGAACCCCCATGACCAAAAGGACCGTGGCGGCTATTTTCGGCATGTTGCGGTTCTGCATAAATCCTCGGGCGTGAAACGGCGATGACAGCAAATAAAATGTGGGGCGGACGGTTTGAAACCGGTCCCGCCGCGATCATGAGGGAGATTACCCCCTCCATAGATTTCGACAAGCGGCTGGCAGGTGAAGATCTGGCGGGTTCCAAGGTGCATGTGCGCATGCTGGCGAGCGAAGGCATCGTGCCCAAGGAAGACGCCAGCGCGATCCTGCTGGGCCTGGAACAGATCGAAGGCGAAATCGCCGAGGGCAAGTTCGTCTTTAAGCGTGAACTGGAAGACATCCATCTCAATATCGAGGCCCGGCTGACGGAAATTGTCGGCCCGGCCGCCGGACGGTTGCACACCGCCCGCTCACGCAACGATCAGGTGGTGACGGATTTTAGACTCTGGGTGCGCTCCGCGTGCGAGCGCGCCGACCGTGGCCTTCTGGAACTGAGCCGCGCGCTGGTGGCACAGGCGGATATGCACACCGCCAGCATCATGCCGGGCTACACCCATATGCAACCGGCTCAGCCCGTTACGTTCGGCCATCACCTGATGGCCTATGTCGAGATGTTCTCGCGCGACCGTGGCCGTTTCGAGGATGCCCGCAAACGGCTGAATGAATCGCCTTTGGGCGCCGCCGCGCTGGCGGGCACGTCCTTCCCCATCGACCGCGATGTGACGGCGATGGGGCTGGGCTTCGCGCGGCCGATGCGCAATTCGATGGACGCCATCGCATCGCGCGATTTCGCGCTGGAATATCTGGCCGCCTGCACCATCACCGCCGTGCATCTGTCGCGGTTGGCGGGTGAATTGGTGCAGTGGTCGATGCCCGCTTTCGGTTTCGTGAAATTGTCGGACGCCTTCACCACCGGCTCTTCCATCATGCCGCAAAAGCGCAACCCCGACGCTGCCGAGTTGATCCGAGGCAAGACCGGCCGGGTGTTGGGCGATTTCGTCTCGGTGGCGACCATGGTGAAGGGCCTGATGCTGACCTTCAACTCCGATATGCAGGAAGACAAGGAACGGGTGTTCGACGCTGCCGACACGGTCGAACTGTCCTTGGCGGCGATGGCCGCGATGATCGCCGACCTCACCGCCGACACGGCCAGGATGCGTGCCGCCGCGGAACCGGGCTTCACCACCGCCACCGATCTGGCCGATTGGGTGGTGCGTGTCCTGAAAAAGCCCTTCCGCGAGGCGCATCACATTTCCGGCAGCATCGTCAAGCGCGCCGAGGAGTTGGGCGTGACCTTGGACAAGCTGCCACTGGCGGAGATGCAGAAAATCGAACCGGCCATTACGGACAAAGTGTTCGAGGTTTTGTCGCTGGAAGCTTCGGTGAATTCGCGCATGAGCCTAGGCGGCACGGCACCGGCGCGGGTGAAGGAACAGGTTCGTCTGTGGCGGGAGCGGTTCAAATGAATCACCTACATTTTCTGGTCGCACGGCCGGACGGCAAACCGCTACGCACTTTGCCTGGCCGATGCTCCATCTGGCGGGAGCGGTTCAAATGAAAAAGATTTTTCTGATCGCGATCTTGTCGCTGCTGGCCGCGTCCTGCGGGGTCAAGAATGAGCTGGCCAAGCCGGACGGCACCACCACGCCGCGCAGCCAGAACGATCCGTCGCGCCCGCCCTATCCGATTGGCCGCTAGGCACCGATGAATTTCTTTTCCTACAAGGACGGCATGCTGTCGGCGGA
>JBEPVO010000223.1:0-2506 GCA_041690975.1 Alphaproteobacteria bacterium | reverse complement strand
CCCCGAATTGGGGTTCGTCTTTCAAGAACCGACTTTGATGCCCTGGGCCGACGCACAGACCAATGCGCGCCTGCCGCTCGATTTGAAGAAAATGCCCCGCGCCGAAGCCGATGCGCGTGCGCTGGCTGCACTGACGCGCATGGGCCTGAAGGATTTTGCCCAAGCCTATCCGCGCGAATTGTCCGGCGGCATGAAGATGCGGGTGTCCATCGCCCGTGCCATGACCGCCACGCCCAGACTTCTGCTGATGGATGAACCCTTCGCGGCTTTGGACGAACCGACGCGCGAAGCCTTGAATGACGATCTGCTGCGCCTGGCACGCGAGGACCGCATCACGGTGATCTTCGTCACCCATAGCGTGATGGAAGCAAGCTATCTGTCGGACCGTGTACTGGTGATGTCGCCACGCCCGGGCCGCATCAAATCCGAAATCACTTTGCCACCCGGCCCCCGTGACCGCCTTTCGATCAGTTTCTCGGAAGGCTTGCGCCGGGTGACCAGCGCCTTGCAGGAGGCGGCATGACGCGCCTCTTCAACATCCTGTTGCCGCTTGCCCTGGGCCTGGTGCTTCTCGGTCTCTGGGAAGTGATTGTGGTGGTGCGCCACATCCCGCCTTATGTGCTGCCCGCGCCCCGCGCCATCGCCCATGCCCTGGTGGATAATTTTCCGTCCCTGATGACGTCGCTGTTTTCCACCCTTACCGTGACCTTGGAAGGCTTCATTGCCGCATGGATCGCGGGCGTAGGCCTGGCCATCGCTTTCAGCCAGAGCCGGTCGGTCGAACGGGCGCTCTATCCTTATGCCGTGGTGCTGCAGGTGACGCCGGTGGTGGCGATCGCGCCGCTGATCCTGATCTGGGTGGGCTTCGACCATATCAATGCCGCGCTGACCTTGATCGCGGCGCTGGTCGCTTTCTTCCCCATTCTCTCCAACACCACCCAGGGCCTGAAATCCGCCGACTTCAATCTGGTGGATCTGATGCGCCTCTATGGCGCTTCGCGCTGGCAGATCCTGTGGCGGCTGCGCTTGCCAACCGCCCTGCCCCACCTGCTGGGCGCGATGAAGATCGCGGGCGGTCTTTCCCTGATCGGCGCGGTGGTGGCGGAATTCGTCGCCGGGTCGGGCACCGCCACCGGTCTGGCTTGGCGTATCGTGGAAGCCGGCAACCGTCTGGAAATCGCCATCCTATTCGCCGCCCTGTTGCTGCTGGCGGTGCTGGGGGTAGCTATTTTCGCGGCATTTTCTCTTTTGGAATGGGCGCTTCTGCGGCGCTGGCACGAGAGCGCGTTGCGTCAGCAAAGATAATACGTATCACTGGTGTACTATATATATAACTACTTGTATTTGATGTTGAAGTATTGATTTTCCAGCCGCGAAATGTGATTTAGCGGTCATGGCCCTTCCCGTCCTGAAAATTCTCACTGCCAACCGGCTTCGCACCGGCGATGTGCTGTATTGGCGGGCGGGCAGCTGGATCGAAAGCCTGGCAGACGCGGACATCCTTGCCGATGACGCCTCCGCCGAAGCCGCACTGGTCAGCGCTCAGGTTTCTGTCACCGCCAACCAGGTGGTGACGCCGTACCTCTTTGACGTGCGCCAGACCAAAGACGGCCTCTCTCCCGTCAAGGAACGTGAAATCATCCGCAGCCTGGGGCCCAGCGTGCGCCCCGACACCGGCAAGCAAGCCTCTCATGTATAGATACGACGAATTCGACGCCCGTTTCGTGGCGGAGCGGACCGAGCAATTCCGCCATCAGGTGGCGCGCCGCCTGTCCGGCGAACTCACCGAAGACCAGTTCAAGCCACTGCGGCTGATGAACGGTCTCTATCTGCAGCTTCATGCCTACATGCTGCGCGTCGCCATTCCCTACGGCACCTTGTCCAGCCGCCAGCTGCGCAAGCTCGCCCACATCGCCCGCAAATACGACAAAGGCTTCGGCCATTTCACCACCCGCACCAACATCCAATTCAACTGGATCAAGCTGGTCGATGTGCCCGATATCTTAGCCGAACTTGCAGACGTCGAAATGCATTGCATCCAGACCTCCGGCAACTGCATCCGCAATGTCACGGCCGATCAGTTCGCGGGCGCCACCCCGGAGGAGATCGAAGATCCACGTCCCCTGGCCGAAATCATCCGGCAATGGTCCAGTCTGCATCCCGAATTCGTTTTCCTGGCGCGTAAATTTAAGATCGCCGTTGGCGCGTCGCCGCACGACCGCGCTGCGCTGCTGTATCACGACCTGGCGGTGGAGATCGTCCGCAATGCCCAGGGCCGCACAAGCTACAAAGTGCTGGCGGGCGGCGGCATGGGACGGACGCCCTATATCGCGCAAGTGATGAGCGAATTCGTGGAGCGTGAAGATATCCTGGCGTATCTGGAAGCCGTGCTGCGGGTCTATAACCAAGACAGCCGCCGCGACAATCTCCACAAGCAGCGCATCAAGATCCTGGTCAACGCCATCGGCGTGGAGGAAATGCGTGCCCGCGTCGCCCGCGAATTCGA
>JBEPVO010000222.1:0-2568 GCA_041690975.1 Alphaproteobacteria bacterium | reverse complement strand
CTTCCGACGAGTTGAGGCGCATCAGCGCATAACCGGCATCGCGGCCCAGATACTGCGCATAGGTGCCGGCGGAACGCGCCACCTGACCGCCCTTGCCCGGCTTCATTTCGATATTATGGACAATGGTACCCACCGGCAGCGCTGCCAGCGGCATGGCGTTGCCGATCTTCACGTCGACGCGCTCGCCCGACACAACTGTGTCGCCGACCGCCAGGCGCTGCGGCGCCAGGATGTACGCCAGCTCGCCGTCCTTATACTTGATCAGCGCAATGAAGGATGTGCGATTGGGATCATACTCCAGACGCTCGACAATCGCCGGCTGGTCGAACTTGCGGCGCTTGAAGTCAATGACGCGATAGCGCTGCTTGTGACCGCCGCCCTGCCAGCGCACCACGATGCGGCCGGTATTGTTACGGCCACCCTTGGAGTGCTTGCCTTCGGTCAGCGACTTGACCGGACCGCCTTTGTGCAGGCCGGACCTGTCCACCAACACCAGCTGACGCTGGCCGGGAGTCGTGGGTTTGTATTGTTTCAAAGCCATGGCTTAGAGACCCGTCGTGATGTCGATCTGGTGGCCCTCTTCGAGGGTCACGATCGCTTTCTTGAAATCGCTGCGCGTATAGCGCTTGCCGCGGGCGAACTTGCGCTTGCCCTTCACGACAACCGTATTCACCGCCTTGACCTTGACCTTGAACAGGTCGGCAACCGCCTTGGCGATCGCAGGCTTGGTGGCGTCTAGGGTGACGCGGAACACGACCTGGTTCACTTCGGTCAGGCGCGTCGCCTTTTCCGTGATCACCGGTGAGAGGATGACGTCATAATTGATACTCATGCCAGGCGCGCCTCGATCGCTTTGATGGCGGCGGTGGTCAGGACCAGCTTGCCGCTTCTCATAATGTCATAGACGTTGATGCCGGCGACCGGCAGCAATGCGACATCGGCCAGATTGCGTGCCGACATCTGAAAGTTCTTGTCGAACTCGCCATCGATCACCAGCGCGCGACCGACACCCATCTTGCCGAACTGCTTGGCCAATGCGCCGGTCTTGATGTCCTTGGTCTTGGCTTCGTCGAGCACGACCAACGCACCCTCCTTCGCCTTGGACGACAGCGCGTGACGCAGACCGAGCGCCTTCACTTTCTTGGGCAGGTCGAATTCATGGCTGTGCGCGACAGGGCCCATGGCCTTGGCGCCGCCCACGAACAGCGGCGCGGAACGGGCGCCGTGACGAGCTTGGCCGGTGCCCTTTTGCTTGTACATCTTCTTCTTGGTGCGATTGATCTCTGCGCGGGTCAGGACCTTGTGCTGGCCCGAACGACGCTTGGCCAACTGCCACACCACAACGCGCTGGATCAGATCCGCACGCGGCTCCAGACCGAAGATGGCGTCGGACAGTTCGACGTCTCCAGCTGCCTTGTTGTCGAGATTGAGGACTTTGGTTTTCATGGATCAGCCCTCGCTCTTCGGCGCTTCGGCGGCAACCGCTTTTTCGCGCTTCTTCACGGAAGCCGGCATCGGCAAATCCTTGTGCGTCTTCTTGATGGCATCACGCACCATGACCCAGCCGCCCTTGGAACCCGGCACCGCGCCACGCACCATGATCAGGCCGCGCTCGATATCGACTTTCGCCACTTCCAGATTCTGGGTGGTGATGTTGTCGACGCCGTAATGGCCGTGCATCTTCTTGTTCTTGAAGGTCTTGCCCGGGTCCTGGCGACCGCCGGTACCGCCCAGTGAGCGGTGACTGATCGAAACGCCGTGCGAGGCTTCCAAGCCGCGGAAATTCCAGCGCTTCATCGCGCCGGTGAAACCACGACCAATGGTGACGCCCGTAACGTCCACCTTCTGGCCCGGAACAAAGTGATCGGCCTGAAGCTGGTCGCCGACTTCGAGCAGGTTGCCGGCATCGACGCGAAACTCCGCAACCTTGCGGCGGGGTTCGAGTTCGGCCTTGGCAAACTGACCGCGCGTCGCCTTGGCGGTATTCTTCGCCTTGGCAAAGCCCGAACCGAGCTGGACGGCGGTATAGCCATCCTTCTCAGCCGTGCGGGTCGCCACGACGGCACAGCCGTCGAGCTTCAATACGGTAACCGGGACATGGGTGCCATCTGCCAAAAACAGACGGGTCATTCCGATCTTCTGCGTGATGACGCCTGTGCGCACCTGCCGCTCCTTACAACTTGATCTCGACGTCCACGCCCGCCGCCAGGTCGAGCTTCATCAGCGCGTCCACGGTTTGGGGAGTGGGGTCGATAATGTCTAGCAGACGCTTATGCGTCCGGATTTCAAACTGCTCACGGCTCTTCTTGTCGACATGGGCGGAACGATTGACCGTGAAACGCTCGATGCCGGTGGGGAGCGGAATCGGCCCCCGCACTTGGGCACCAGTACGCTTGGCGGTGTTCACGATCTCGCGCGTCGAATTGTCGAGAATCCGATGGTCGAAGGCTTTCAGCCTGATGCGGATATTCTGATTTTGCATGGATGTCGTCCTTCGAACCGGTCCGCTTGCTTACTTAATAATCTTAGCGACGACGCCTGCGCCGACGGTACGACCGCCTTCACGGA
>JBEPVO010000221.1:0-2588 GCA_041690975.1 Alphaproteobacteria bacterium | reverse complement strand
TTGCCATAAAGCCCCTTGGGATCGCGCGCCATGCAGACCTCCAGCGGCGTATCCACAAAAATCTCGATGAATTCGCTGGCGCCGACCAACTCGCGTGCCATGCGGCGCTCGGAACGGAATGGTGAAATGAACGACACCAGCACGATCAATCCGGCATCGAGAAACAGTTTGGCGGTCTCGCCCACCCTGCGGATATTTTCCACCCGG
This sequence comes from Alphaproteobacteria bacterium, assembly GCA_041690975.1. Classification (GTDB taxonomy): domain Bacteria; phylum Pseudomonadota; class Alphaproteobacteria; order Micropepsales; family Micropepsaceae; genus Rhizomicrobium. The sequence continues at coordinate 2,381 of JBEPVO010000221.1, read as the reverse complement.
TCGACGTCGGTGAAACCCAGATCGCGGTTCAGACCGTGACGGACATTATCGCCATCCAGCAGATAGGTATGACGGCCTTCGGCGGCGAGCGCTTTTTCCACCAGATTGGCGATGGTGGATTTTCCCGAGCCTGACAGCCCGGTGAACCACAGCATTGCGGGCTTCTGGCCTTTCATTGTGGCGCGCGCAGCCTTGTTCACGTCCAGCGCTTGCCAATGCACATTGGTGGCGCGCCTGAGGCCGAAATCGATCATCCCCGCACCGACCGTGGCGTTGGTGGAACGATCGATCAGGATGAAGCCGCCCATGTCGCGATTAACGCGATAGGGATCAAAGGCCAATGGCTGTGACAGGGCGAAATTGCAATAGCCCACTTCGTTCAGCGCCAAGGTCTTGCCGGCAAGATGCCCCAAGGTGTTGATGTCCACCTTGTGTTTCAGGCTCGAAACCGTGGCCGGAATGGTGGCCGTGGCGAGCTTGAGCAGATACTGGCGGCCGGGCAACAATTCCTCATCCGCCATCCAGAGAAGATGAGCCGCGAACTGATCCGACATTTCCGGCCGGGTCTGCGGCCCACACAGGATATCGCCGCGGGAGATGTCGACTTCATCCGCCAGGGTGATCGTGACCGCGTCGCCCGCCACCGCTTCCGGCTTGTCGCCATCCAGGGTGACGATGCGCGCTACGGTGGAGGTGCGCCCGGATTTGGCAACCGCGATGGCATCGCCAGGCTTGATGCGCCCGCCCACCACGGTACCTGCGAAGCCGCGAAAATCCAGATTGGGGCGGTTCACCCATTGCACCGGCATACGGAACGGTTTGTCCGCCGATGCGGTATCGACATCGACCGTTTCCAGATGATCAAGCAGCGCCGGGCCGCCGTACCAGAGCGTGCGGGGACTCTTGGTGATGACATTGTCGCCATGCCGGGCCGAAAGCGGGACCGCGATCTGGCTGGCAAAATTCAGGCCCTTCGCGAAGGCGGTAAAATCCGCCACGATCCGGTCGAAGACGCTTTGCGAATAATCCGCCAGATCGATCTTGTTCACCGCCAGCACGATGTGCCGAATGCCCAGCAGAGACGCGATATAGGCGTGCCGCCGCGTTTGAACCAGAACACCCTTGCGGGCGTCGATCAGGATGACCGCCAGATCGGAGTTGGACGCCCCCGTCGCCATGTTGCGGGTATATTGTTCATGGCCAGGCGTGTCGGCGACGATGAATTTGCGCCGATCGGTGGCGAAGAAGCGATAGGCGACGTCGATCGTAATGCCCTGCTCCCGCTCCGCTTCCAGCCCGTCCACCAGAAGCGCGAAGTCGATATCGTCACCCGCGGTGCCGAATTTGCGGGAGTCCTTTTCCAGCGCCGACAGCGTGTCCTCGAAAAGCAGCTTGGTGTCATAGAGCAGCCGCCCGATCAGAGTGGACTTGCCGTCATCGACGCTGCCGCAGGTCAGGAAACGCAACAGCGATTTCTTTTCTTGCGCGGCAAGAAAAGCCTGCAGATCGGAGGATGGGGCTTGCTGCCCGGCCAAAGTGCGTGCGCTCATATCCGCGCGCCTCGATCAAGGCCGCCGGTAATCGAAGTGCATGAAGGCATCGAAGCGCACAAAGGCTGGGCGTCCGCTCGCTGTTGCTCACGGACCATCAGAAATACCCTTCCTTTTTCTTCTTCTCCATCGAGGCTTTCTCGTCGCCATCGATCAGCCGGCCCTGTCGTTCGCTGGTGCGCGCGGTGAACATCTCCATTACGATTGCTTCCAAGGTGTCGGCATTGCTTTCGATCGCGCCCGTCAACGGATAGCAACCCAGAGTGCGGAAGCGCACCAGCTTTTCTTCCAGCACTTCGCTGGGTAAAAGCGCCATGCGGTCGTCATCACGCATGATCAGGGTGCCGCCACGCGAAACCACAGGACGGCGCGCCGCGAAATAGAGCGGCACGATGGGGATATTCTCGGCCAGGATATATTGCCAGATATCGAGTTCGGTCCAGTTGGACAGCGGAAAAACGCGAATGCTTTCGCCCTTGTTGATACGTGTGTTGTAGGCGCGCCAAAGCTCAGGCCGCTGGTTTTTCGGATCCCAGCCATGATGTCGATCGCGGAAGGAAAAAATCCTCTCCTTGGCGCGACTTTTTTCCTCGTCCCGGCGTGCGCCCCCGAATGCCGCATCGAAGCCATGGCGATCGAGCGCCTGCTTCAGGCTTTCGGTTTTCATCACTTGGGTGTGCAGCGAGGAACCGGAATCGAAGGGATTGATTCCCCGCTCCACTCCGTCCTGGTTGATGTGCACGATCAACTCCAGACCCAACCGCTTGGCGGTCTGATCGCGGAATTCGATCATCTCCCGGAACTTCCAGGTCGTATCTACATGCATCAAGG
>JBEPVO010000220.1:0-2599 GCA_041690975.1 Alphaproteobacteria bacterium | reverse complement strand
CAAGGGAATCATGTGGACAAGCTGTAGTAGCCACTGGCCAATTCTGGTAAGGTGCGGTTCCTTAGGCACGATATCTTGTAGGCCCAGGCTGGGCCTTGAAAGAGGGAGCCTACCGATGAACGCCATAAGCCTGATGAGTTGGTCCGACGACCGGGTCGAACAGCTCAAGTCGCTGTGGACCGAGGGCCTGTCCGCCAGCCAGATCGCCCGCGCCCTGGGCGGGGTCACCCGCAACGCCGTGATCGGCAAGGTCCACCGCTTGGGCCTGGCCGGCCGCGCCAGCCCCAGCCGGGCTGAGCGCCCCCGGGTATCGATGTCGCCCAAAGTGCCGAGCCTGCGCAGCCACACGCCCCCCGCCATCGTGGTGGAAGAAGATCCGCTGACCCTGGCCGACGGCAATTTCGCCACCGTGCTGACGATCTCGGACCGCATGTGCCGCTGGCCGATCGGCGATCCCTCGGCATCGGAATTCCATTTCTGCGGCCGCAATCCGAAATCCGGTTCGCCCTATTGCGAGGCCCATGCCCGCAAGGCGTATCAACCGCAGCAACAGCATCGCCACAAAGGCCGCATGGTTGGGTGAGACGCGACTCGCGTCAGCGAGCGCCGTGAGCTTGGGCGAGCGGCAGGAACATCGCCTGTCATAATCTGCCCACCATTCGTCATGGCCCGGTTCATCCGGGCCATCCATGATGATTGCCGGGATTCAACTCGGACTATCTATGGATCACCCGGACGAGCCGGGTGATGACGAAAGGAAACTACGCCCATGTCCGTCTATGATTTCAATGCCGCGCGGCTGGATGGCCGCGATGAGAAACTGTCCGACTATCGCGGCCAGGTGCTGCTGATCGTCAACACCGCCAGCGCCTGCGGCTTCACCCCGCAATATGCCGGGCTGGAAAGCTTGTACGAAAAGCTGCACGGCGAAGGCCTCACCATTCTGGGCTTTCCCTGCAACCAGTTCGGGGCGCAGGAGCCGGGCAGCGAAGCGGATATCGGCGCTTTCTGCAGCGCGAATTACGGCGTGACGTTTCCGATGTTTTCCAAGATCGAGGTCAATGGCGCGAACGCCCACCCCCTCTACAAATATCTGAAGGACGCCAAGCCGGGCTTGCTGGGCACCGAAGCGATCAAATGGAATTTCACCAAGTTCTTGGTCGGCAAGGACGGCGAGCCCGTGGCCCGCTACGCCCCCAACACCAAGCCCGACGAACTGGAAGCCCCGATCCGCAAGCTGCTTTAACCGATTGCACCAACACTATTGTCATTCCCGGCGAGCGCGAATGAAATTCGCGCGAGGGAAGGGAATCCAGGCGACGACGCATGTCCGATTATTTCGTCTACATGCTCGCAAGCCGCCGCAACGGCACGATTTATGCCGGCGTCACCAATGATATTGGCCGGCGCGTGGGAGAACATAAAGACAAAGCCGTTTCCGGATTCACCCAGCGTTACGGCGTCAGCACTCTCGTTTGGTACGAGACGTACGGCGACATCAGTGACGCAATCGCGCGAGAGAAACAGATCAAGGGTTGGAATCGTGCCTGGAAAATCCACCTGATCGAGGAGAATAATTCCGGCTGGAACGATCTGGCAGCGAGCCTACCGTGACGCCTGGATCCCCTTTCCTCGCGCTACGCGCTCGCCGGGGATGACAGGTGAGTTAGGACGCCGCTTTGACCGAAATGTTCTCGTCCAGCGAATAACCGGCGGAACGGACGGTGCGGATCGGATCGCTGACACCTTCGACGTTCAACGCCTTGCGCAACCGTCCGACATGCACATCCACGGTGCGGGCTTCGACATAGACGTCCGAACCCCAGACCGCATCCAGCAATTGCTCGCGCGAGAACACGCGGCCGGGATGCTGGATCAGATGGTCGAGCAGCTTGTATTCCGTCGGGCCCAGATGCACCTCAGTGCCGGCGCGCCGAACGCGATGGGCGGCGCGGTCCATCTCGATATCGCCGACGCTGACCACATCTTCGGCCAGGCTGGGGCGGATGCGGCGCAGCACGGCGCGCAAGCGCGCCAGCAATTCCGTCATCGAAAAGGGCTTGGTGAGATAATCGTCGGCGCCGGTATCCAGGCCGCGGATGCGGTCGGTTTCCTCGCCGCGCGCCGTCAGCATGATGATCGGCACGTTGCGGGTTTCCTGGCGGCTGCGCAGGCGGCGGCAGACTTCGATGCCTGACAGTTGCGGCAGCATCCAGTCCAGCAACACCAGATCAGGCTTTTCCTCGGCGGCGACCAGAAGGGCTTCTTCGCCGTCCTGGGCTTCCAGCACGCGATAATTTTCACGCTCTAGATTGTAGCGGAGCAAAGTGATCAATGCGCCTTCGTCTTCGGCGACCAGGATGGTGGGCTTGGTGCTCATAACCTATGCCTTGTGAATCTCGAACGGAATGGAGGTTTCGCTGGTGGTGTCGCCCTTAGGACGATTGTTGGCCAGATGGTCGGCGCGGACCATGTGATAGACCACTTCGGCGATGTTGGTGGCGTGGTCGCCGCTGCGCTCGATATTCTTGGCGATGAAGAGAAGATGTGTGCACAACCCGATGGTGCGCGGGTCTTCCATCATATAGGTGAGAAGTTC
>JBEPVO010000219.1:0-2620 GCA_041690975.1 Alphaproteobacteria bacterium | reverse complement strand
CTTTCATTGCTTATGCCGTGAGCCGCGCCTTCCAGCGCCAGTCGCTCTATCACGCCCTGGCGCGGAATTTCCTGACAGACCTGAAAACGTCCTAGGACAGCGCCCGTGAGATGCGGCGCGCAAAGCGCGAGAGCAGGTCCAGCGGGCCTGCGAAAGCATCGAACGCCGCGAGCCTGGCGAGCGGCAGGTCCGATATTATTTCAACGACCAAGCCAAGATCGCCTTCTGCGCGTGCAGACGATTTTCCGCTTCGTCGAACACCACCGATTGCGGCCCGTCGATCACCTCATCGGTGACTTCCTGACCGCGATGGGCGGGAAGGCAATGCATGAAGATGGCGTCCTTTTTGGCCAAGCCCATCAGCCGCGCATTCACCTGATACGGCTTGAGCAGATTATGCCGCTTGGTGGGATTGTCGTCGCCCATCGAGACCCAGGCGTCCGAGACGATGCAATCGGCATCCTTCGCCGCCGCTTCGGGATCGGTGCCGAACTCGACGTTTGCGCCCTTGGCCCAATCGCGCACTTCCGGATCGGCGGCCAGTTCGCGCGGGCTCGCCACGCGCAACGTGAAGTCGAACTTTCTCGCCGCATGCACCCAGGAATTCAGCACATTGTTGCTGTCGCCGCTCCACGCCACGACGGCGCCCTTGATGGGGCCGCGATGCTCTTCGAAGGTCATCACATCGGCCATCACCTGGACGGGATGCGACCATTTCGTCAGGCCGCTGATGACGGGGATGGAGGCGTTGGCGGCCAGCTCTTCCACCATCTCGTGATCCAGCAAACGGATCATGATGGCATCGACATAGCGCGAGATCACCCGCGCCGTGTCGGCAATGGTTTCCTCGCGGGCCAACTGCATCTCGTTGCCGGTCAACATGAGCGTGGTGCCGCCCAGCTGGCGCATCGCCACATCGAACGAGATGCGGGTGCGGGTGGACTGCTTGTCGAAGATCATCGCCAGCACGCGACCGGTCAGCGGCGCGTCCTTGTCGGCCACGCCTTTGGGCCAGCCAACGCGCGCGATCTTGCGTACTTTGGCATCGTCGATGATGGCGCGCAGGGTGGCGCCGTCGTGATCGGACAGATCGAGGAAATGCTTCGGGGCATGCTTCACCGGGGCATTCATTTGTTTTGGGCCCCCTCGGCCCTGCGCACCTGATCGGTGCTACGGGCACCTCCCCCGTCAGCATGCTGCGCATGCACGGGGGCGGACTCCGCAGTTGTTTCAAGTTTGGCCGCGGCCTTGCCCATCAGTTCCATGCCTTCGCGCGCTTCGGCCTCGCTCAACGTCAAAGGCGGCAACAGCCGCACCACATTGTCGCCCGCCGGCAGAACAATAATGCCCGCCTCGCGCGCCGCGGTGATGAAATCGCCGCTGGGTGTCTTCATCTTGAGGCCCAGCATCATGCCCTGCCCGCGCACGCTCTCGAACAGCGTCGGATGGCCCGCCACCAGCGCACCAAGCTGCTGGTTCAAGTAATTGGCGACCTTGTTGACATGATCCAGAAAGCCCGGCGCGGTGGCGATATCGATCGCGGCGTTGCCCACCGCCATCGCCAGCGGATTGCCGCCATAGGTCGTGCCATGGGTGCCCGCCGTCATGCCTTTGCCGGCATTGTTTGTGGCCAAGGTTGCGCCCAGCGGAAAGCCGCCGCCGATGCCTTTGGCGATGCACATGATGTCGGGCTCGACCCCCGCCCATTCATGCGCGAACAGCTTGCCGGTGCGGCCCATGCCGGTCTGGATCTCGTCAAAGATCAGCAGGATGCCCTTGTCGTCACAGAGCTTGCGCAACGCGCGCAGGAATTCCGCCTCGACCGGACGCACGCCGCCTTCGCCTTGGATCGGCTCGATGATCAGGGCGGCGGTCTTTTCATTCACCAGCGCCTTGAGCGCCGCCAGATCGGCCGCGACATGGCCGGTGAACGCGGCCTGATCGAAGCCCGCCATCTTGGGGCCGAAGCCTTCGAGATATTTCTCGTTACCCGTGGCGGCGATGCCCGCCAGGGTGCGGCCATGGAAGGCGCCTTCAAAGCTGATGATGTGAAAGCGGTCGGGATTGCCGTCGACGAAATGGTAGCGGCGCGCCATTTTGAAGGCGAGCTCGCACGCCTCCGCGCCGGAATTGGTAAAGAACACCGTGTCGGCAAAAGTGTTGGCCACCAGCTTGGCTGCCAGACTTTCCTGCCCCGGCACCCGGTAAAGGTTCGAGGTGTGCCAGAGCTTGCCCGCCTGCTCGGTCAGGGCCCCCACCAGTTTGGGATTGTTGTAGCCGAAGGCGTTGACCGCGATGCCCGCCCCGAAATCCAGATATCGCTGCCCATCCTCGGCGAAAAGGTAGGAACCCTCGCCACGGACGAATGCGATATCCGTCCGGTTATAGGTTTGAAGCAACGCAGGGGGAAACACGGGATTCTCCTTTTTGGACGGCTGAAAGGCGGGGTTTATCTGCCTTTTGAGGCTCTTTTACTACCCCGGTTCTTTCAACCCCCTTCCGCACAGACCCTCGAGAAACAAACCAGGCCCGCCTCCCCTGCGCATGCGAAGCATGCTGGCGGGGGAGGTGCTGTAGCTGGCTCTCGAGCCAGCGAAGGCGGAGGGGGTCGCAAGGGAAT
>JBEPVO010000218.1:0-2753 GCA_041690975.1 Alphaproteobacteria bacterium | reverse complement strand
GTCGCCTGATCATAGGCGCGCAGCGGTGCGCCGCGCGGATGCTCCGGCGTGGTGGTGACCTGTCCGTCGCCCGCGATCACCAGACTCTTCGTCACTAGGGTGCCGATATTGTAGGTGGTCTGGCCGGTGCGCGGGATGTTGAGCCCCTTCAGCGCCGGATTGGTGCGGATGAAGTTGGGCGAATCGCCGTGCGGCACTTGCCAGACGATATCGCCCTTATCCAAGTTTATGGCCGTGATGGTCGCATAAGGCGGCTTGATCAACGGAAGTCCGCTCACGGTCAGACCGAAATCATCCGAGTCCGTGGCGGGTGCAGCCGGCGCAACCGGCTTCTTGATGGCCGGTGCGGCGTCGGCGCCCTGATCGGCACCGGCAGCATTGACCATCTCGACCTTTTGTCCGGCCCGGCCTTCGACATAGCGAATGTCAGAGAAGCCCGGTGGCGGGGGCACCAGTCCCATCGGCTGCAAGCAGGAATTGCAGGCGAAGAGATAGGCGGTGTGGTTTTCCGGATTGAAGGATCCGCCCGGCCAATTGGTGCCGCCATTCGCTGGACCAAGGCTGAGGGTCGCGATCGGACCAGGCAGCTTGCTGACCACCGGCGGGGTATATATCGGACCCAGCTTGTAGTTCTTCACCTGGTCGATCGCCTTCTTGCGCAGCTCGGGGGTGAAGTCGATCAGATCGTCGATCGCGACGCCGGTTCGCGCATACGGCTTGGGCTTGGAAGGAATGGGCTGGGTCGGCGAATACCATTCGCCCGGCGCATCACCCTTTTCAACTTTCTTCTCAGGGATCGGCCACACCGGCTTGCCGCTGATGCGATCGAAGACATAGAGGTAGCCCATCTTCGACGGCACGGCGACGGCCTTGATCGGCTTGCCATCGACATTGATGTCCAACAGCAGCGGGGCCGACGACATGTCATAATCCCAGACTTCGTGATGGATGAACTGGAAGTGCCACTTCTCCTTGCCGGTCTTCAAATCGACCGCCACAAGGCTGTTGCCATAAAGACCGTTGCCGGGACGATGACCACCATAGAAGTCCGACGTCGGCTGTTCGACCGGCAGGTAGGCCAGACCGGCATTCACATCGGCCGTCATTTCGGTCCAGATGCCGGTATTGCCGTTGGTCGCGTTGGACCCATCCAGCCAGGTTTCCGCGCCGGGCTCGCCCTTCTGCGGAATAGTGTTGAATTGCCATAGCTTCTTGCCGGTGCGTACGTCAAAGCCGCGCGCCGAACCCTTGTTGTTCTTGAAGGTGGTGGGGGTGAAGCCTTCGCGGAAAGCCGACCCCACCAGCACGATATCGCCCGCCACGGTCGGGGCAGACTGCCAGCCGATTTCGCCGGTCGTCAGATCGGGAAGGATTTTCTGGTTGTCATCGGCTTTCAGATCCACCGCACCATTGGTGCCAAAGCCTGCAACGCGTTGGCCCGTCTTGGCGTCAAGTGCGATCAGCTGATAGCCCGGCGTGACATACAGAATGCGGGCGTCTTTACCATCGGTCCAATAGGCCGGGCCCCTGCCCGACAATTGGCGCGGGGCGGCAGCGCCACGCGCGCCTTCCTTCTCGCCATGCACCCAGAGCAGTTCGCCCGTCACCGCGTCCAGCGCGACCACGGCGCGGCGCGAACCGGCGGTGGCATAGATCACGCCACCGACTTCGACGGGGGTGCCTTCCAGCTTGTATTCCGGCCGGTTGCCCATGTAGTCGGTCTTGAAACGCCAGGCCACTTCCAGCTTGGAGAAGTTGGATGCATTGATCTGATCGACCGGCTTGAACTTGCTGCCCGTCGCATCGCCCAGATATAGCGGCCAATCGACATTCTGCCCGGTCTGCGCCAGAGCCGGTCCTGCCAGCAGCATCAATGCTGCGCCGGCCAATAATTTGTTTTTCATAATCGCTCCCAAATGATTTTTTTGTTGGATACGCCGGTCCGCCCCCGGACCAGCGCAGAAAAATCAGCCCATTTCCTTGATCTGCGCCAGACCCTTGCGGATCGCCGCCTTCTGCGCATCGGTGACATCGACATTGGGCGGACGCTGGTAGAATTGCGGCGCCCCCATCTGCTGGCTCAGTGCATATTTCATCGCACCATAGGAATCGATGTTGCCGCCCAGCTTGCGCATCAAAGTCTGCTGCGCCTGGAATTTCATGAACGGCGTGTGGCTGTCCTTGCCGGCGCGGAAGGCCGCGAAAGTGTCGGCGATCTGACGGCAGAAGAGATTGCCTTCCGCCAGGATCGCGCCCATGCCCTTGGACAGCGCGAATTCCAGCTTGGTGTCGGTGCCGGTGCGCATGTTGAGATCGGGGAACGCCGCCACGAACTCCTTGTATTCCGGCATGTCTTCTTCGGAGTCCTTGATGCCCGCCAGATTGGGATAATGCTTCAGCGCCTTCAACAGATCGTGAGAGATCGGCACCGCGCTGTTGGACGGGATGTGATAGAGATTGACGGCCAGGCTCTGCGGCACCGCATCGAACAGCAGCGAATAATATTTCACCAGACCGGCCAGCTCGGGCTTCTTGTAATAGAAGGGCGGGATCACCAGCAGGCCTTCGGCGCCGTGATCGGCGGCATGCTTGGACAGTTCGATCGTCTCGGTGAAGTTCGACGTGCCCGAACTGCAGATGATGTTCATGCCGTCCTTGTTCTTGCCGGCGACTTCCATCACGGCCTTACGCTCGGCGGTGCCGAAGGACGGATATTCACCGGTGGTGCCCAGGACCACGATGCCGTCGGCGCC
>JBEPVO010000217.1:0-2829 GCA_041690975.1 Alphaproteobacteria bacterium | reverse complement strand
AGCTTTTTCTCGATCGCACCAAGCGCGGCCTCGGCATTTCCTGTGTCGGGGCCGCCTGCTTGGGCCATGTCGGGACGGCCACCGCCGCCTTTGCCGCCCAGCGCTTCTGCACCCAGGCGCACCAGATCGACCGCGCTGATGCGCGATGTGAGGTCGTCGGTGACGCCCACCACCAGCGAAACCTTGCCGTCCGCTGCTGCCACGAAAGCGACCACGCCCGAACCGATCTTCGTCTTGGCGTCGTCGGCCAAGCTTTTCAGGTCTTTCGGCGCCACACCTTCGATGCTGCGCAGAACCGTTTTGATGCCGGCGATGGTCTTCATGCCGTCATCGCCGCCTGCCTTGGCGGGACCAGCCAAGGCCAGCGCCTTTTTGGCGTCGGCCAATTCGCGTTCCAACCGGCGGCGCTCGTCGGACAGCGCCGCGACCCGGCCCGGCAGATCGCCGGCATTGGTCTTGAGCGTGGCCGCGGCTTCGCGCACCAATTCGGCCTGGTGCGACAGATAGCGGCGCGCCCCTTCACTGGTCAGCGCTTCGATGCGGCGCACGCCCGCCGCCACGGCGCTTTCCGACAGGATGGTGAAGATGCCGATATCGCCCAGGCGGCGTACATGCGTGCCGCCGCACAGTTCCACCGAATAAGCCTTGGGATCGGTGAGATCGTCACCCCCTACTTCCCCACCCATGGTCAAGACGCGCACTTCATCGCCATATTTTTCGCCGAACAAGGCTTCGGCGCCCGCCGCGATAGCCTGGTCGGTGGGCAGCAACCGGGTCGACGTGTCGGAGTTCTGGCGAATGACTTCGTTCACCTGCAATTCGATCCGCTGCAATTCTTCCGTCGTCACCGGCTTGGGATGCGAGAAGTCGAACCGCAACCGTTCCGCCGTCACCAGCGAACCTTTCTGGCTGACATGCGCGCCCAGCACGCGCTTCAAGGCGGCGTGCAGCAGATGGGTGGCGGAGTGATTGGCGCGGGTAGCGCGGCGGCGCTCGCGATCCACTTTCAGATCGACGCCATCGCCGACCGACAACATGCCGCGCGTAACCTCGACCACATGCACATGCATGGAGCCCAGCTTTTTCTGCGTGTCCGTGATCTTGCCGTCTGCCTTAGGTGACAGCATCAGGCCGCTATCGCCTGCCTGGCCGCCCGACTCTGCATAGAAGGGCGTCTGGTTGGCAAGAATTTGCACCGTCTCGCCTGCGGTCGCGCTTTGCACGCGCTGGCCGTCCTTGAAGATGGCGAGGATCTGGCCTTCCGCTTCCTCGGTGTCATAGCCCAGGAATTCGGTGCGGCCGACTTCGTCGAAGATGGCGAACCACTGCGCGTCGCTGGCCGCTTCGCCGGAACCGGCCCAACTGGCCCGCGCATCGGCGCGTTGTTTTTCCATCGCAAAAGTGAAGCCGTCCTGGTCCACCGCAATGCCGCGTGCGCGCAACGATTCCTGCGTCAGATCGAGCGGGAAGCCAAAGGTATCGTACAGCTTGAACGCGACATCGCCGGTCAGGCGGTCGCCGTCCTTCATGCCGATGGTCGCTTCATCCAGCAGCTTCAGTCCGCGCGCCAAGGTTTCACGGAAGCGGATTTCTTCCAGCTTCAGGGTTTCGGCGATCAACGCTTCGGCCCGCTTCAGTTCGGGATAGGCGGCGCCCATCTCGGCCACCAGGGTCGGCACCAGGCGATGCATCAGCGGATCTTTGGTCCCCAGCAGATGCGCATGGCGCATGCCGCGGCGCATGATGCGGCGAAGCACATAGCCGCGCCCTTCATTGGACGGCAGCACGCCGTCGGCAATCAGGAATGACGTCGAGCGCAGATGGTCGGCGATGATGCGATGGCTGAACACGGCGTCGCCGTCGCTTTTGATGCCGGATGTGTCCACCGACGCCGCGATCAGATGCCGGAACAGGTCTGTTTCGAAATTGCTGTGCACCCCCTGCAGCACGGTGGAGATGCGCTCCAGCCCCATGCCGGTGTCGATGGACGGTTTGGGCAGATTGAGCCGGGTCTCTTTGTCGATCTGCTCATACTGCATGAAGACCAGATTCCAGACTTCGACGAAGCGGTCGCCGTCTTCTTCCGGACTGCCGGGCGGTCCGCCCCACACGCTCTCGCCATGATCGAAGAAAATTTCTGAGCAGGGACCGCAGGGGCCGGTATCGCCCATCGACCAGAAATTGGCGCTGGTGCCGATGCGGATGATCCTCTGATCCGGCAGGCCCGCAATCTTGCCCCACAGGCGGAACGCCTCATCGTCATCGGCATAGACCGTGACGCTGAGCTTTTCCTTGGGCAGCCCCAGATCGCGGGTGAGAAATTCCCAGGCAAAGCGGATCGCGTCTTCCTTGAAATAATCGCCGAAAGAGAAATTCCCCAGCATTTCAAAGAAGGTCAGGTGGCGCGCGGTGTAGCCGACATTGTCGAGGTCGTTGTGCTTGCCGCCGGCGCGCACGCATTTTTGCGCCGTGGTGGCGCGCACATAGGGCCGCTTTTCCGTGCCGGTGAAGGTGTTCTTGAACTGGACCATGCCCGCATTGGTGAACAACAGGGTGGGGTCGTTGCGCGGCACCAGCGGGGAGGACGCCACCTTGGCGTGACCGTTGGCGGCGAAATAATCCAGGAAGCTGGAGCGGACGTCGGAGAGGCTTTTCATGGGTTTAGCTTGTAGCGGGCGGCCCAAATCTTGTCATCCCAAAGAGCGGCATAGCCGCCCGCCGCTGCGGTCCTGCGTATTCCCCCAAAACAGAAGGCGCCCCCTTGCGGGAGCGCCAAAAGCGTCGGCGCGAGCCGGAGCGCCATCCAAAAAGCGTCGGCGCGAGCCGGAG
>JBEPVO010000216.1:0-2860 GCA_041690975.1 Alphaproteobacteria bacterium | reverse complement strand
GATGCATGTTGATGCGCGAGAATTCTTCCCAGGAGAGATTTTCCGCCACCGGCACGGGCACAAATTTCTTGTTCTGCGCCAGAGTCGCCAGCACGCGCTTCTTCTGCGCATCGGATATGGCGATCACTTTTCCGATGGTATCCAGCGCCTGCTCGACGCCCTCGGTGGCCTGCTCCGCCACCAGCAGCACGCGATAATTGCGCCGGTTGTTGGCCAGCTCGACCCCGAAGCGGTCGAAGATGCGTCCGCGCGGCGGCGCCAGCAACCGCTCATTGATGCGGTTGTCCTCGGCCTCGGTCATGTACTGATCGCCGTCGCGAATCTGCAACTGATAGAGACGTCCGGCCAGAATTCCGAACACCAGCGCCATGCCGCCGCCCAGGCCCAGCGAGCGGCGGGTGAAGGTGGTGTAGCGCGACTTGTCCTTCTTATCGAACAGCGGCATCAGGGTTCACTCCTGAGCGGTCCGACCATGCGGCGATGGATCAATCCCACGACATAGGCGCCAGGAATATAAAACACGGCCGTCATCGCCAGTTCGGCCACGATCGGCGAGAGCAACGGGATCTGCCAGTAATAGAGCGCGATGATGAAATAGGCGCAGGCGCAAGTGATCAGCGCGGCGGTGGCAAAACCCAGCACCGCCCCCAGACCCGGCAGGCCCGCGAAGGCGTCGCGCTGCCGCTCGATCACGGCATAGGTGATGACAAAAGACAGCGTCCAGACGCCGGGCGGACCACCCGCCATAATGTCTTCCAGGATGCCGATGCCGAAAACGGCGGCCGGCGTCATCAGATCGGGCCGCACCAGGCACCAGAAATAGATCGGCACCAGGCCCAACAGCGGCGCCGGGATCAGACCATTGGTGAGCGACAGCGGCAGATTGGAGATCAGCACAGCCACAATGCCGCACAGGAATGGGACCAATACCGAGAGAGACCGCCAGCTCATCAGTAACCCAGTGCGCTCGGCGATACCCATTCGCCGCTCATCGATCTTCATCGGCCTGATCGGCCGGCGAAACAGAAGGTGGCGGGGATGTCGTGACAGGCGCCGGCTTCACGGCCGTCGCAGGCGGCTCGGGCGCGATTGTAATAACGGGCGGCGTGGCGGTGGCCGGCGGCAGTCCCGCCGCCACCGAGGGAAGCTGCAGGCTGGCCGGCAATTCTTCGGGCGGCTTGCGGAACGCCAGAACCTCGACGTCTTCGCTGGTCGCTGCGTCGGCGAGAAGCGCCACGCGATATTTGCCGCCTTGCTCCACCACCGTGCCGATAGGAAGACCCGGCGGCAGCAAGCCGCCATCGCCCGACGACACGATCTGATCGCCCGCGCGCAAGGTCACGATCTGGGACAAGGTATCCAAGGTCGGCATGGCGGTGTTGTCGCCCACCATGATGGCCTGGCGATTGCCGGGCGAAATACTGACCGGAATGCGGCTGTTGAGATCGGTGAGCAGGATCACCCAGCTGGTCCGGTTGCCCGACAAGTAGATGCGGCCGATCATGCCGCGTGCATCCACCACGGCCTGGCCCGGCTTGATGTTGTGCGACGAGCCGGCGTCCAGGATCATGGTTTCAAGGAAGGGACGGCTGGCCCGGCCGATCACCCGCGCCAGGACGGAATTGACGCCGGGATCCGGAACCGCATGCAGCAAGGTCTGGTAGCGCGCCACCCTGTCCTGCATCACCACGGCAACATTGCGCCATTGGCGCAGGCGCGCATTCTCGTCCTTGAGGCGCAGATTTTCCTGATAGACGCCAAAAATCTCGTCCACCGAACCGATCCAGCGGTCGAACTGCACCAGCGGCGCATGCACCACGGACAGGACCGGCTGCATCCAGTCGGTGAGCGACATGCGGGCCCGGTCGAACAGGCCAGCCTGGGCCTTGCCCAGCAGCACCAGCACCACCGCGAGCGCCATCACGATGACCAGCGGAAGCTGGGCATTGCTGCGGCGGGCGATCTTCCAGGTGCCGTTGGCCATGAACCCCTTTCAGCCCATGCGCTTAGAAAGCGGTGGAAAGCACGTGACGCATGCCCTTGGTATTCTCGAGTACCCGGCCCGTGCCCAGCGCCACGCACGACAACGGATCATCGGCGATGGAAACGGGAAGGCCGGTTTCGTTGCGCAGCACGGAGTCCAGATTGGCGAGCAGAGAACCGCCCCCCGTCAGCACGATGCCTTTGTCGACGATATCGGCGGCCAGTTCGGGAGGCGTCGCTTCCAGCGCCACTTTCACGGCTTCGACGATGGCGCCCACCGGTTCGGCCAGCGCTTCGGCGATGTGACGCTGAGTGATGGTGATTTCCTTGGGCACACCATTGAGAAGATCGCGGCCCTTGATCTCCATGGTGACGCCGCTGCCGCCATCGGGCGCCGCTGCAGAGCCGATTTCTTTCTTGATGCGCTCCGCCGAGGCTTCGCCGATCAGCAGATTCTGGTGACGGCGGATATAGGCGATGATCGCCTCGTCCATCTTGTCGCCGCCGACGCGGACCGAGCGGGAATAGACAATGCCGCCCAGCGAAAGTACCGCCACTTCGGTGGTGCCGCCGCCGATATCGACCACCATCGAGCCGGTGGGTTCAGAAACCGGAAGGCCGGCGCCGATTGCGGCCGCCATCGGTTCTTCAATCAGAAAGACGCGGCGTGCGCCGGCCGACAAGGCCGATTCCTGAATCGCGCGGCGTTCCACCGCGGTCGAGCCGGAAGGCACGCAGACGATGATCATGGGATTGGCGAAGGAGCGGCGGTTATGCACCTTGCGGATGAAGTGCTTGATCATCTCCTCCGCAACTTCGAAGTCGGCGATGACGCCGTCGCGCATCGGACGGATCGCTTCGATGTTGCCGGGGGTGC
>JBEPVO010000215.1:0-2863 GCA_041690975.1 Alphaproteobacteria bacterium | reverse complement strand
CCTGCTTATTCCCTGTCGCTGGGCCAGCGTTACATCTCAGAATTGCTGGACCGGCTGAACGGCAATCTGTTGCAGCTTGGTGGCGCGTATAATGCCGGACCCGGTGCGGCGGCGCGCTGGCTCCAGACCAAGGCCGGTAAGGATGATCCGCTGCTGTTCGTGGAAAGCATCCCCATCGCGGAAACGCGGTCCTATGTCCGCCGCCTGATGGAGTATCAGTGGATGTACCGGCGCCGCTTCGGACAGGACGCTCGCAGCCTGGACCAGATCGCGCGCGGCGAATGGCCGATCTATAATCCGGCGCTGTCGCAGGCGCCGCCCGCGGCAACCCCTACAATGGTGCCAGCCAATGCCGACCCATTCTGACAATCCGGCTGGCGATCCGAACGCGGGCCGGATCGATTCCGGCATCGCCTTCCTGCCGGTCCATATCGCTGTGCTCACGGTGTCGGATACCCGCACCAAGGATGACGATGTCTCCGGCGATACGCTGGTGAAGCGGCTGCAAGATGCCGGACACATTCTCTGCGCCCGCACCATTGTGCCTGACGATCAGGCGCGTATCGCGGCACAACTTCGAACCTGGATCGAGGATCCGCGCTGCGATGCAGTGATCTCGACCGGCGGCACCGGCCTGACCGGGCGGGATGTCACGGTGGAAGCCTTCAAAAGCGTTTTTGAGAAAGAGATCGAAGGTTTTGCCGTTCTCTTCCACCAGATTTCCTTTGCCAAGATCGGCACCTCGACAGTGCAGTCGCGGGCCTGTGCCGGGGTTGCAGGCGGTACTTATCTGTTTGCCCTGCCCGGCTCGCCTGGCGCGGTGAAGGATGGTTGGGATGGCATTCTCAAATGGCAGCTCGATATCCGGCACCGTCCCTGCAACTTCGTCGAGATCATGCCGAGACTTTTGGAAAAATAGCGGCGTAAGCCCAAGTCGCCGGATGGACGAGCGCCGCCCGATCTGGAAAGGTTCCGGAAACGCGCCTTGCATTGAAACAATAATAACAGGGGAAAACGCATGACGATCAGGAACACAGTCACGTCACTGGCGCTGCTTTTGCTGGGCACCGCGCCGCTTCTCGCCCAAAGCGATCCCGTCACAAGTCCGAAACAAACCGATGCCCCGGAAATCCCGTTCACGTCGGTGGAGTTCGGGCAATTGCCGTCCAACCTCTTTATGGGCGAAGCCTCGAGCGTGGCTGTCAATTCCAAGGGCCATGTCTTCGTCTACAGCCGAGGCAATTCCACAGGTCCTGCCTATGGCGCAACGGCTTCGCAGCTGCTCGAATTCGATCCCAGCGGAAAGTTCATCCGCGAGATCGGCCACAACATCTATGCCTGGTCTTATGCACACGCCGTGCGGGTGGACAGCCATGACAATATCTGGGTGGCGGACAAGGGCTCGGATATGGTGGTCCGCTTCAATCCCATGGGCCGCGTGACATTGGTGTTGGGCCGCAAGACCGAGGCGTCGGATGAGAACTCTCATCCCTGGGAACACCCCAATCCACCCTTGCCGCCGATTGACGGCATGTTCCGCCAGGTCACGGACATGACCTGGGATCCACAGGGAAACATCTATGTCAGCGATGGATATATCAACTCGCGCGTCGCGAAATTTGACAAGGACGGCAACTGGGTGACGTCGTTCGGCGAGCGCGGCAACAGTCCCGGTCAATTCCGGACCGTGCATGCGATCGCCTCTGACAAGGACGGTAATCTCTATGTCGCCGACCGCGCCAACCGTCGCATCCAGGTTCTCGATGTCGAGGGCCATGTCAAACGCATAATCACGATCGACATTCCGGCCAACAACAAGCACCTTATCATGTACGGCAAAGATTTGCGGGGCCCGCAATCAAACTTGTCCCTGTTCTTCCCCGGCGCGCCCTGGTCGGTTTGCATCACGCCGCCGAAAGCCGGGGCGCCGCAATATCTCTTCGCCGCGGACGCGTTTCGTATCTTCAAGATGAGTTTGGACGGCCATGTGATCGGCTGGCTAGGCGGCGAAGGCAAGGCGCTGAAGGAATTCGGTTGGATTCACGGCCTCGCCTGCCCAGACGAGAACACGCTTTTCGCGGCCGAGCTGGTGAACTGGCGGGTACAGAAGATCACGCTGCATCCTGCGAAATAGTCGCGACAAAACCCCGCCGGAGACGGCGGGGTTTTTCTTTGCCTTTGCGTCTGCGGCTCACATGCCGGTCGTATCGACCGGCGCGCAGTTGCGGTGACCCGCAGCGATGCAGTCCAGAAGTGCTGAACTCTGCTTGAATTTTATGAGTACAAAAACCGCCACCAGCACGATCACAATGGCGACCGCGAGACCGGCCAGGGTTTTGGTGTTCTGATTGTCCTGATCGTCGGGCGGCGGGGGCATTCGCCACCCTAAGCGGAAAACGCGGCGCCTATACAGGCCTCAGGCGGCGGCGCGGACTTTCCAGAACCGGATGGCGCGCTGCGCGGCCTGCACGGGCACGCTTTCATAGAGCTTGCCGAATTCCTGCGCCCCGTCCATGGCGCGGTCGCTGCGATCCAGCCCCACCGCCAGCGAGATATACAAGGCGCGGTCGAATTGCGAACCGCGGCACAGCAGCGCCACAGTGTCCATGTCCTGACCTTCCATCACTCGTTCGATCAGGTCGAACTCGACGTCGGTCAGTCTTGCAAAAGCGATCTTGAAAGCGGTGCGCGCCGAAACACCCTCGCGCATCAGCGAAACCAGTACAGGCGGAACCAATGTGCCCTTGCGTTGCAATTCGTCGACGCGGCGCTTGGCGAGTTCAAAATCGTCGGGCTGCTTGTAGAGATTGGAAACCCGCACGCGGCTGCGCTGGAAGGCGGCTTCCAGTTCCGCCGGCGGAAC
>JBEPVO010000214.1:0-2896 GCA_041690975.1 Alphaproteobacteria bacterium | reverse complement strand
GACAGTACCGTGGCTGCCCTGGCCCATGCCGGCGTTGACGATGATTTCTCTTACGTCTCGACTGCGGGCGGTGCATTCCTAGAATGGCTGGAAGGCAAAGACCTTCCCGGCGTGGAAGCGCTGAAGGCTGCCAAAGCAAGAGGAAGACGATGAACCTGAACGAACTGAACGCGATCGCCAAGAAGATGGTCGCGCCCGGCAAGGGCATTCTGGCCGCCGACGAATCCACCGGCACGATCCAGAAGCGCTTCGACAAGATCAACGTGCAGAACACCGAAGACAATCGCCGCGACTATCGCGAGATGATGTTCCGCACCGACACGGCGATGAAGGAGCATATCTCCGGCGTCATCCTGTTCGACGAAACCATTCGCCAGAAGGCCAAGGACGGCACGTCGCTGGTCAAACTGATCGAAGCGGCCGGTGCGATTCCCGGCATCAAGGTCGATGCTGGCGCCAAGCCGCTGGCCGGCAACCCAGGCGAGACCGTGACCGAAGGCCTGGATGGCCTGCGCGAACGTTTCCAGGACTATCACAAGCTGGGCGCGCGCTTCGCCAAATGGCGTGCCGTGATCGATATCGGATTGGGCATGCCCAGCCACAATTGCATCAATGCCAATGCCCACGCCCTGGCGCGCTATGCCGCGCTGGCGCAGGAAAACGGCATCGTCCCCATCGTTGAGCCGGAAGTGCTGATGGATGGCGATCACACGATCGAACGGTGTGAACACGTCACCACCTGGATTCTGAAGGAAGTCTTCCAGCAACTCTATTTCGCCGGCGTCGCGCTGGAAGGCATTGTGCTGAAGCCCAACATGATCGTGCCAGGCAAAAAATGCGCGAAGCAGAATTCGGTTGAGGACGTCGCCCGCGCCACGGTCAGGGTGTTGAAGGATTGCGTGCCGTCGGCGGTGCCGGGCATCGCCTTCCTGTCGGGCGGCCAGTCGGATGAAGAAGCCACCGCGCATTTGGATGCCATCAACAAGATCGGCAACCTGCCCTGGAACGTGACTTTCTCGTACGGCCGCGCCCTGCAGGCCGCACCCCAAGCCGCCTGGAGCGGCAAGACCGAGAATGTCAGTGCGGGCCAAGCCGCCTTTGCCCATCGCGCCCTGATGAATAGCCAGGCGGCGCTAGGCAAATGGTCCAAAGCGAACGAAAGCCAAGCGGCATAAGCTCCTGCGGACGCAAGCTCAGGCCTGCCTCCCCTGCGCGCGCGAAGCGCGCTGGCAGGGGAGGTGGCCGCAGCAAGCTCTCGAGCTTGCGTAGGCCGGAGGGGTAAAAATCATGTCTGACTGCCGCCTCTATCTGATTTCGCCGCCGCATCTGTCGGCGAAGAATTTCATCATTCCCTTGCGCGAAGCGTTGGACGGCGGCGATATCGCCTGCTTTCAGATGCGCCTCAAGAATGTCGATGACGACGCCATCCGCCGCGCTACCGATCTGCTGCGGCCCATCGTGCAGGCGGCGGGCGTGGCCTTCATTCTCAACGACCGGCCCGACCTGGCGAAAGAGCTGGGCTGCGACGGCGTCCATGTCGGGCAGGAAGACGCGTCCTATGCGCAGGCCCGCGCCATTATGGGTGGCGGCATTGTCGGCATCACCGCGCATGACAGCCGGCATCTGGCGATGGAAGCCGCCGAAGCGGGCGCGGACTATGTCGCCTTCGGCGCCTTTTTTCCCACCAAGACCAAGGAGCCCAAAACCCAAGCCGATATCGATCTGCTGCGCTGGTGGACAGACGTGATGGTGGTGCCCTGCGTCGCCATCGGCGGCATCACGGTGCAGAACGCTCTGCCCCTGGTGGAAGCCGGCGCGGATTTTCTGGCGGTATCTGCGGGCGTCTGGGAACATCCGGACGGCCCGGAAGCGGCGGTCAAAGCCTTTAATTCGCTTTTATAACGGCCTTTTTCGGTGAGTTGAGGTTGTCCGGCCCGCCCGCTATAACCCGCCCGCTCTTTGAACCTGCTGACCTCAATCCCCGCGCCCCGCTTCGACCAAGCGGCGGCCGATCTCCAGAAGGCGTGTTTGCCATGTCAAAAATTGCCGGTAACGAAATCCGCCCGGGCGCGATGATCGAACATCAGGGCGCACTTTGGATTGCGGTCAAGACCCAGGCGGTCAAGCCGGGCAAGGGCGGCGCCTACAATCAGGTCGAACTCAAGAATATCGAAACCGGCACCAAGCTGAACGAGCGCTTCCGCTCGTCCGAAATGGTGGACGAAATTCACCTCGACAAAAAGGACTTCCAATTCCTCTTTGCAGGCGGCGACATGCTGACCTTCATGGACATGGAAAGTTACGAGCAGATCGAGCTGGCCACCGATTTTGTCGGCGACCAGGCGCAATTTCTTTCCGACGGCATGAAAGTGATGCTGCGGCTGCATGAAGGCCGCCCGCTTTCCATCCAATTGCCGAACCAGGTCACGGTCACCGTGGCGGAAGCCGACCCGGTCATGAGAGGCGGTACCGCCGCCCCGTCCTTCAAGAATGCGGTGCTGGAAAATGGCCTGAAGATCCAGGTCCCGCCTTTCATCGATCAGGGCGAAAAGATCGTGGTCAACACCGAAGACGGCTCCTATGTCCGCCGGGCGGAAGTCTGATGGCTTATCTCTCACCCGCGCTAAATGTGATGATCGCCGCGGCCCGCAAGGCCGGCCGTCCCCTGATCCGCGATTTCGGCGAGCTGGAAAATCTCCAGGTCTCGATGAAAGGCCCCGCCGATTTCGTCACCAGCGCCGACAAGCGCACCGAAGGCATCCTGATCGAAGAGCTAACCAAGGCTCGCCCGGGCTATGGCTTTCTGGGCGAGGAAGGCGGTGTGACGCTGGGCAAGGACAAGACCCATCGCTTCATCATCGATCCGATCGACGGCACCACCAATTTCATGCACGGC
>JBEPVO010000213.1:0-2898 GCA_041690975.1 Alphaproteobacteria bacterium | reverse complement strand
GCCATGGTCACGAATTCGATCATGCGGCTATAGGCCTGCTCCGCCGTCGCGCCGACCGTGAAGATGCCGTGCTGGAGCAGCACCAGCCCTTCGACATTGGAATTCTTGTCAAAAACATCCGCCACCGACTTGGCCAGCGCAAAGCCGGGAATGGTGTAGGGCACATAGGCGACGCGGTCGCCATAGACTTCGCGCACCACCGCTTCGCCATCCGGCTGGTCGGTCAACGCCAGCACGGCGGTCGAGTGCGTATGGTCGATGAATTTGTGCGGCAGGAACGCATGCAGCAGGGTTTCAACCGAGGGATTGGGCGAGCCGGAATCCAGCAGATTGATGCGCTGGAAATTGACCATGTCTTCGTCAGACAGTTTCGCCAGCGCCCGCAGCTTGCGCAGCGGTTCCAGCCGCACCGCCGGAAGACCGGCAGGCTCGATATTGCCCATGTCCCAGCCGGAGCCCTTGATGCAGATCACCTCCACATCCTCGCCCAGCATGTCCTTCATCACCGTCTTGACGGAGGTGTTGCCGCCACCATGCAGCACCAGCCGGGGATCACTGCCCAGCAACCGCGTCGTATAGGTGCGCACGGCCAGATCTTCGTTCACGCCTTTGGGGGCGTACCGCGTCACGAATTCCTGGGCTTCGGTGGCGGACCAGCGCGATTGCATGTGCGGGAACCTTCAGGTTTTGGGGAAGAGGCTCGATAAGCCCTGGGTGGTGGCGGCGCAAGTGCCGCGTTCGGTGATCAAGCCCGTCACCAGCCGCGCGGGCGTGACGTCGAAGCCGGGATTGGCGGCGGAACTGCCGGGCGCAGCGATGCTCACCGTGGCGACCTGTCCGTTCGGCAGGCGGCCGGTCATTTTCAGCACTTCGTCCTGGCTGCGTTCCTCGATCGGAATCTCGCGGCCATCGGTCAGGGTCCAGTCGATGGTGGAGCTGGGCAGCGCCACATAGAAGGGCACGTCGTTATCTTTCGCCGCCAGCGCCTTCAGATAGGTGCCGATCTTGTTGGCGACATCGCCATTGGCGGTGACGCGGTCGGTGCCCACGATCACCAGATCGACCTGGCCCACCTGCATGAAATGGCCGCCCGCATTATCGGCCAGCACGGTGTGCCTGACGCCATGACCGCCCAGCTCGAAGGCGGTGAGCGAAGCGCCCTGACCCCGCGGGCGCGTCTCGTCCACCCAGACATGCAGCGGAATGCCCGCGTCATACGCCAGATAGATCGGCGCCAGCGCGGTGCCGTAATCCACCGTCGCCAGCCAGCCGGCATTGCAATGGGTGAGAATGTTGACGGTCTTGCCTGGTTTCTTGTCCGCGATCTCACGAATGATCTTCAGGCCATGCTCGCCGATGGCCATGGACATCGCCACGTCTTCATCGGCGATGGCGGCAGCTTCCACCCAGGCCAGTTTTGCGCGCTGGTCGCGTGGCTGGTTCAGCAGCGCATCACGGATGCGGCCCAGCGCCCAGCGCAGATTGATCGCAGTGGGCCGGGTTTGCGCCAGCATGTCATGGATGCGGGCAAGATTTTCATCCGACGCATCGGAACGCATCGCCAGCGCCAGGCCATAAGCACCCACCGCTCCGATCAACGGCGCGCCGCGCGTCTGCATGGTGGAAATGGCATGGGCCGCGTCATCGGCGGACCGCAACGCCAAGGTGACAAATTCATGCGGCAGCCGGGTCTGGTCGATGATGCCGAAGGCATCGTCGCCGATGGGCCAGACGGACCGGTAATGCTTGCCGTCGATTTTCATCGTGGGATCTTCATCGCGGTTTGGCGGCCGTGGCTTTCATGGAAGGATGCTCGCAGAATTGCGCGTACCAGGCGGTTAATCTGGGGCGCGAGCGCCGCCAATCAAGCTCGGGCTGGCGAAAATCGATGTAGCCAAGGGCACAGCCGACGGCAATTTCACCGATCAGAGGCGGATCGCTGAACTCCGTATGCTCCAGCGCATCCATTCCGGCCAGCATCGCTGCCATTTGCCGGGTACGCGCATGGGCGGGCGCGGGATCTTCGCGGCCGAGAATGGAATAGGTCACCGCCGCTTCGCCGACCCCGTCGCCCAGCGACTGCAACGTCAGCGCCTTCCAGCGGCTTGAATCGCGGGGAAAGAATTTCGTGCCGCCCAGATGATCGAGATATTCGCAGATAACCCGGCTGTCGATAATGATCGTGCCGTCATCCAGGGCGAGTGCCGGAATTTTGCCCAGCGGATTGACCTTGCGAAAACCTTCGTCCTTGAGCGGAAGAATGTCGATCTCTTCCAAAGTCAGGCCCAACGCATGGGCAATCACACAGGCCTTGCGGGCAAAAGGTGAGAGCGGATTTCCGTAGAGTTTCAAATTTCTTCTCCTCTCGCGATGCCGGACGGCAAACCGCTACACACTTTGCCTGGCATCGCTCCTAGTGACCTTCAAACGAAACGAGCGTGTTCACCGGCTTGCCCAGAGCGCGCAGCTTGTCGGCGCCGCCCAGTTCGGGAAGATCGATGACAAAGGAACAGCCGATCACATGGGCGCCTGCGCGTTCCATCAGACGGATGCCGGCGCTGGCAGTGCCGCCGGTGGCGATCAGATCGTCAACCAGAAGAATATGTTCGCCGGGCTTGAACGCGTCGATGTGGATTTCCACACGATCCTGGCCATATTCCAGGGCGTAGCTTTCGCCGATCACGGTGTAGGGCAGCTTGCCCTTCTTGCGGATCGGCACGAAGCCGACCGACAGCTGATGCGCCACCGCGCCGCCCAAGATGAAGCCGCGCGCCTCCAGAGCCGCCACTTTATCGACGCGCACGCCGGCATAAGGCTGCACCAGTTCGTCCACCGCGCGGCGGAAAGCCCGCGCATTGCCCAGCAACGTCGTGATGTCGCGGAACATGATGCCCGGCT
>JBEPVO010000212.1:0-2964 GCA_041690975.1 Alphaproteobacteria bacterium | reverse complement strand
CCTTCGGGCGGTAGCCGCTCGCGGTGGGCCCGGACAAAAGCACCCATCAGCCGTCTTTGATCTTCGCCAGAGTTTTTGTCGGCCATGGCAATTATTATACCAGGATAAATATCAATATTGTACTATGTTATTATGCAGCCAGGATGGGCGAGAATTCGGGAGCAAGCCCAATGAGCAGCAAAGCCCATGACGCCCTGGTCACCGGCCAGTTCGGACCGCGCGCCAATGCCTATGTCGAAAGCGCCGTGCATGCGCGGGGCGAGGACCTCGCCGCGCTGGAAGCGGTGGTGGAAAAAATCGCGCCCGCCCGCGCGCTGGATATGGGTTCGGGTGGCGGTCATGTCGCCTATCTGATGGCGCGCCACGCCAAGGCGGTCGCAGCAGTGGACCTGTCGGCGGAGATGCTGGCGGCCGTGGCCGAGACCGCCAAGGGCAAGGGCCTGACCAACATCGAAACCCATCGTGCCTCGGTGGAACGCTTGGCGTTCGCCGATGGCAGTTTCGATCTGGTGGTCAGCCGCTATTCCGCGCATCACTGGCATGATTTCGAAGGCGGCTTGCGGGAAGCGCGCCGCGTCGCCCAGCCGGGCGCGCCGGTGGTGCTGATGGATGTGTTCACCCCAGGCGTGGCGTTGCTCGACACCCATCTGCAATCCGTGGAGTTGCTGCGCGATACCTCGCATGTGCGCAACTACACTTTGGCGGAATGGTCGGCGGCGTTGTCGCGCGCGGGACTGATCTTGAAGAGCGCCCGTACCTGGCGGCTGCATCTGGAGTTCGAAAGCTGGATCGCCCGCATGCGTACGCCGGATGTCTTCACGGCGGCGATCCGCGCGCTGCAGTCCGGTGCGCCCAAAGAAGTGCGCGATCATTTCGCCATCAAGGATGACGGCTCCTTCACCATCGATACCATGATGCTGGAGACCGTCGCCGGCTAGCCGCTATTCGACGGCCTCGACGATGCGGATGTCGCGGTCGGCGCCATCGCCCAACGCGTCCAGGGCTTCTTTGTAAGCCGGACTGTCATGCGCTGCCCTTGCGGCCTCGGCGCTGGGAAATTCGATCAGGACCGTGCGGGCTTTGACGCCGGATTCATAGGCGAAAGCAGCCTCGCCCCGGGCCAGGAACTTGCCGCCGCCCGCGATCAACGCAGGTCCTGCCAGCACGGCATATTTCGCCAGCTTGGTCGGATCGGAGACAGCGCGATAGGTGGTGATCCAGTAGCCCTTGGCCATGTCATGTTCCTTGTGAAATTTGCAGACATTCAATCCAGTCCAGCGGGGGAAAGCCAGTGCGGCGATCGCATGGCGGCCATCGCATGGGGTTGTCATTTCCCGGCCCGGGTCGCACTGCTATCGTCAGGGGCGGGACATGAACGCGTCTCCCGGCCCGGAGTTCGCCGATGGACGATGTTGTCAGACTGATCGAACAATTCGGTCTTTTCGCTGTGTTCTTCACGGTCCTGCTGGACGAAGGCGGGCTGCCCATCCCTGCGTCGCCGCTGCTGGCGGTGGCGGGCGCGCTGACCGCGCGTGGGGAGCTTAATCTCGCCGCGATCATCGCCGCCGCCGTCGCCGGATCCTTCATCGCCGACAATAGCTGGTACTGGCTGGGCCGCACCCGGGGCCGGCGTGTGCTGGGATTTTTGTGCAAGCTGTCGCTCTCGCCGGACACTTGCGTGCGGGAAACCGAGACCATGTTCGTGCGGGTAGGGCCGTCGGCGCTGCTATTCGCGAAATTCATTCCCGCCCTGGGAAATGTTACCATCGCACTGGCCGGCATCACGCGCGTGCCGTTCGCGATATTCCTGCCCCTGGAGATTGCGGGCGCCACGATCTATCTGGCCACGCCGATCCTGTTGGGACGGATTTTCCACAGCGCGGTGTCGCAACTGCTCGACACGTTGGAACGGCTGGGCATCATCGGGGTGGGCATCCTGGCGGTCGCGCTGGCGGTGTATCTGTTGATCCGTTGGTGGCAGCGCATGTTGTTCATCCGCCAGCTGCGGATGGACCGCATCACGGTCGAGGAACTGGTCACCTTGCTCGACAATGAAAAAAAGCCGCTGGTTCTGGATGTCCGCTCGCGCGCCGCACGGGCCGAAGGCATCATCCCCGGCGCCATTCCCGCCCATCCGACGGAAATGCATCCGACCCTGGAGCATCACGACCGGAATGCCGAGATCGTGGTCTATTGCGCCTGTCCCAATGAAGCGACCGCCGCCGTCGCCGCCAAGCATCTCAAGGCGGCGGGCTTTAAGAGAATCAGACCGTTGCTGGGCGGGGTCGAGGCCTGGGCGATGGCGGGCCACAAGCTTGTGATCGTCGAGGACTCCCAAATCGACGCAGCGGCTTGAACAGCCACAAATCTGCAACACGAACGGCCTATAGCCCCGGCGTCGGTCTTTGACCGGCAGTATTCCCCCAACTTGGCCGCGCAGTCTCCCCGACTGCGCGGTTTTTTCTTTTTGGGCTTCTGCTCGCCGAGAGTTGCCCTTGATGCGGCCGCAACTGCGGCAGAAAAAAGGTTTTCGCGGTGGAGGGGCGCTTCGGTGGCACCAGACTGGCGGAACGTGCGTTGGATCACGGAAGCATCACAATTTCAGCGCCAGAACCCTCATGATATTTTCACCGCAAACCTTTCCGTCGCCGGTCAGCCTGCCAACGCGTAAGCCAGCCCGCATGGATGCGCAGCCGATCATTCTCTGGACGGTTCCGCTTTTGCTGACGGCAGGATGGCAATGGCTGATCGCCGAAACCTGGGAGCAGGAAGCTTTGCCGCGGTCGAAAAATTAGAGTGGATTGAAGGAAGTAAGGGCGAGCTGCTCTTGCTGCGAAATCCGCCCTCGCTACGCTCGGTGCGGTCCTCCGTTTTCGTAAGCTCGCTGTGCTCGCTAACGAAAACGGGGATGGTCGGAGAGAGAGGATTCGAACCTCCGGCCCCTACGTCCCGAACGTAGTGCTC
>JBEPVO010000211.1:0-2986 GCA_041690975.1 Alphaproteobacteria bacterium | reverse complement strand
CTGTTCCAGGACCGAAATTTCGTCGCCTCCAACATCTTCATCTTCGTGGTCGGCGTCGTGCTATTCGCCACCTTGGCGCTGGTGCCCCCCATGCTGCAGAACGAGATGCGCTATCCCGTTGTCCTGACCGGTCTGGTGACCGCACCGCGCGGCGCCGGCACCATGGTCGCAATGATCGTGGTGGGCCGACTGATATCGCGCTTCGATCCCCGCATGATCATCGCCACCGGCCTGGCGCTGACGGCTTTCTCGCTGTGGCAGATGACGCAATTCTCGCTGCAGATGAACACCTGGCCGATCATCATTTCGGGCATCATCCAGGGCTTCGGCGTCGGTCTGGTCTGGGTGCCGCTGTCTGCCGTTGCCTTCACCACCCTGCCCGCGCATCTGCGCAATGAAGGCACCGCCTTCTTCAACCTGCTGCGCAATGTCGGCAGCTCCATCGGCATCTCGGTGGTGTTCTTCCTGTTCACCCAGAATACCCAACGCGTACACGCCTCAATGGCTGAGCACATCACGCCCTATAATTTCATCGGCAACAGCGCCGCGGCACAGTTCAACGCCCACGGCATGCAGGGGCTGGCGGGGCTGGACGGAGCCATCTTCAACCAGGCCGCGATGATCGCCTATATCGACGATTTCCAGCTGATGATGATCCTGACTCTGGCGACTATACCCTTCCTGTTCCTGATCAAAAAAACGCGGCCGGCCGCCGGCAGCCATGCGGTGCTGGACTGATGAAACAAATAACGCTGTCCCTTCTCTCGGCGCTGCTGCTGTCGTCCTGCACCATGGGTCCGGATTTCCTGGTGCCCGCGCCACCGGCCGCCAGCAACTACAATTCCAAGACCGACGCCGGACCCCCGGACGACCAGCGCATCGCGCTGGGACAACGCATCCAGGGCGACTGGTGGGCCGGCTTTCAGTCGCCGCCGCTGGACGGCGTGATCAAGGAAGCACTGTCCGGCAATCAGGACATCGAGGCCGCCCGCTATCGCATGGCCGAGGCGGAAGAACAGGTCAATGTCGCCCAAGGCGCGCTTCTGCCGACCGTCGCGCTGAACGGAGCCGCCGGTTATCAGAAATATGGCCGCTCGCTGTTCGGGCCGCTCAATTTCACCGTGCCGCCCTTTGCCTATTACTCCGTCGGTCCTGCGGTGAGTTTCCCGCTGGATCTGTTCGGCGGCGAGAAGCGTAAGGTCGAACAGCAGAAGGCTCTGCTGGAATATCAGGGCTTCGAGCTTGATGCTGCCTATCAGTCATTGACCGCCCATGTCGCCGCCGAAGCTTTGGCGCTGGCATCGGCGCGGGCCCAGATCGACGCCTTGAACGGCATCATTGCCGATGACGAACGCAATGTCGGGCTGGTGCAGTCGGCGATAACCGGTGGTTCGGGCACCCAGGTGCAACTGGTCAGCGCGCAAAGCCAGTTGGCCGAAGACCGGGCCCTACTGCCCGATCTGCGCCAGCAGGAAGCGGTCGCGCGTCATGCATTGGCGATCCTTGTGGGCAAGGCGCCTGCGGAATGGAGCCCGCCCGAATTCGCGCTGTCCGATTTCACTTTGCCCAGCGAATTGCCCGTCAGCCTGCCGTCCGAGTTGGTGCGCCGCCGCCCCGACATCCGCGCCGCGGAATCGCAGCTGCACGCGGCCAGCGCCGCAATCGGCATCGCCACCGCAAACCTCTATCCGAACCTGAACCTCACCGCGAATGTGACGCAGCAGTCGCTCACCCCGGGCGGATTGTTCAACAGCATCAACAATGCTTATGCGCTGGCGGCCAATCTGACCCAGCCGATCTTCGACGGCGGACGGCTCAACGCCGAGCGCCGCGCCGCGGTCGACAATTACAAGGCATCGCTGGCGGTTTATCGCCAGACCATCCTCACCGCATTCGGCGACATTGCCGACCGGTTGCAGGCGCTCTCCAACGATGCTGACCGTCTGCATGCCCAGGCGGCAGCGGCGGATACCGCGTCCCGGTCGCTCGATCTGGCGCGGCGCAGCTATGAGGCCGGCAATTCCGGCATCCTGGACGTGATCGATGCCGAGCGGCGCAACGCACAAGCCCAACTCGGCCTGGCGCGCGCCAAGGCACAGCGCTTGATGGACACGGTCCAGCTCTACCTCGCGCTGGGGGGATCACCTGTCACGCCGCCGCCCATGAAGACGGACGAAGACAGCAAGCCCTAAGGCTTCGCTTTCGCCGACAAGGCGGCAATCTCGGCCGGCGACAATTCCGTCATGGTCTTGACGATGCAGGGCACGGCCGGGCTGCCGATGCCTTCACTGGCCCGCAGATTCCAGTCAAGCGGCGAACATACCGTGTTGGAGCTGCGGAAGTCGGTGATCAATCGCGCGGTCGGGCTGCGCAGCGGATAGCATGCGTTAACCAGGCCCAGGCGAATGACTTTTCCGCTGCGGACGCGGAAATTGATTGTCCGCATATCCGGTGCGCGCCAGTTGCCCAATTCGCTCGTGAAGTAACATTGCGGAGGCGCAGCGGGCTGGGCCGCGGCCGGCGCAATCGCCAAGCTAACGGCGCACAGCAAAAGCGAATTTCGCATCATCATGACGGCCTCCTGCGCATCGACACTGCCATCACACCACGAAGCGCTCTGCATTTCAAAAACGGTAGTGATCTCTGGCTTTTTTGCAATGCAGCGACGGCAGCTTGTCTACGCTTGGAACATGCAAATTTTGCCGGGGATCTGCTCGGAAAACGGTTTTCGATGGTATCGTTGGGTTGACGCCGTTTCCCGGCCGCAAAAGACCGGGGACATACGTGACCATCATCGACGGAGATGCAGCACGAAATAAACCGCCTGAGGCGGGCGAACCTAGGAGTTAAGGATGAGCAGTTTAGGGCAGTTTCACCATACCGAAGAAGCACCGAGCAAAGGTTCGAGAATCGTAGCGTGGGTCATCATCGCCCTTCTGGTGGGCGCAGCCGCTCTGTTTGTCGTTGAATCCGGAATGTTGAGCGC
>JBEPVO010000210.1:0-2994 GCA_041690975.1 Alphaproteobacteria bacterium | reverse complement strand
CGATGCGGAAAACATCACGTGCCGTCCCTATTTGGTCTTGCTCCCGGTGGGGCTTGCCTTGCCGCCTCTGTTGCCAGAGTCGCGGTGCGCTCTTACCGCACCATTTCAACCTTGCCGCGGCCAATCTTCCGAAGAAGACCGGACCGGTTGGCGGTGTCATTTCTGTGGCGCTGTCCCTGGGGTCACCCCCGCCGGCCGTTAACCGGCACCGTCTCTCCGTGGAGCCCGGACTTTCCTCGAACAAGTTGCCCTGCCCGCGGTCATCCAGCCATCTGACGCGGCGCTTATAGGCAAGATTTCAGGCCAGCGCAAAATCAGTGGTCAACGGCATCATAAAGAGCGACCAGGCCCGCCAGCACCTTGCGGGTTTCATCATCCGCGATGCCGTCGACGCGGGATGGATGAAAATGGCGTTGAAAAGCCGTGATGGCTTTTTCCGGTGACGCTCCGGGATCATAACCATAGCGCGCCAACAATCCGGCAACGGCGCCTTCACCCGGATCGCCAGCCCTGGCCGGCCATAGCCCAATTCCCGCACCGGCTAGTCGTTGCCAGGGAAACAATTCGCCAGGGTCTTCCTTGCGCTGGGGCGCGACGTCGCTGTGTCCCAACACCCGCGATGCCGTAACGGCGTGGCGCTTGAGAATTTCCCCGCACAGCGCAATGAGTGCCGCGATCTGAGCCTCCGGAAACGGGCGATAGCCGAATTCGTGGCCCGGATTGACCAGCTCGATGCCGATGGAACGGGAATTGATGTCGCGCGCGCCAGCCCAGAAGGATACGCCCGCATGCCAAGCCCGCTGGCTTTCTGGTACCAGCGCATGGACCGTACCGTCCTCGTCGATGAGATAATGCGCCGAAACCTTGGCGGCGGGATCGCAGAGCCGCGCCAGCGCCGCTTCGCCGCTGGTCATGCCAGTATAATGCAGCACCAGCATGTCCACGGCCACGCCGTCGCGCGCATCGTGATTGGGTGATGGCCGCTGCACCAATTTCACCGCAAACCCCGTTCGGCCTGGATCTTGGCGTAGGCCGTGTTGATCGCAGCCAGCTTGTCGTTGGCAAGCTTGATGAATTCTTCCGGCACACCACGTGCGATCAGACTGTCGGGATGGTTCTCGCGCACCAGGCGGCGATAAGTCTGGCGGATTTCGTTTTCATCCGCGACATAGGACAGGCCTAGGATCACATAGGGATCGGTCAGTTCGGGCGCGAAATGCGACGCGCGGATACGGCGAAATTCATTGGGAGAAAATCCGAAAATTTCCGCGACCCGCTCCAGGAAGGTGCTTTCTGCGGGATGCAGCACGCCATCGCTTTTGGCGATCTCGAACAGCCCGTCGAGAATGTCTTCCAGCATCGCCGGATTGCCCATAAACAATTTGGCGATCTGCCCGGCATAGGATTCGTAGCCGGCCACGTCCTGGCGCGCGAGATTGTAGATGCGCCGGACATTGCTCTCTTCCTGCATCGGCACGCCGAACACGCGGCGGAAGATCGAGAATTCCTCTTCGGTAGCGAGGCCGTCGGCCTGCGCCATCTTGCCCGCCAGCGCGATGATGGCGATGGTAAAGGTTACGCCGGGATCGCCTTCGCGGTCGAAAATGAAGTGCCCGGCAACCGCGCCCACGACCGCGCCCACGGGTCCGCCCACCAGCAAACCCGCCGCCGCGCCACTGACTTTTCCCCAAACAGACATGCAGCTTGTTTATCCCAACCTGCATGAGGAGCGCGAGGGATTTGTCCGTTACGCCGCGTTCACAGCGCGCGGATTATAATTCAGCAGCGGCGCCAGCCAACGTTCCGCTTCCTGAAGGGTCCAATTCTTACGGCGGGCGTAATCTTCGACCTGGTCGCGCTCGATTTTGCCCACACCAAAATAACGGCTTTCCGGATGTGAATAATAAAAGCCCGACACGGAAGAGCCCGGCCACATGGCGAAGTTCTCGGTCAGCTGGACCCCGATCTTGTGTTCGGCATCCAGGAGCTTGAACAGGGTGGCTTTCTCGCTGTGCTCCGGCTGGGCGGGATAGCCCGGTGCGGGACGGATACCCTGATATTTCTCGGCGATCAGGTCGGTGTTGGAAAGCTCCTCTTCCGCCGCATAGCCCCAATAATCACGGCGCACTTTTTCATGCATCCGCTCGGCAAAGGCTTCGGCAAAACGGTCCGCGAGAGCGCGCAGCAAAATGGCCGAATAATCGTCCTTGGCTTCTTCGAACGCTTTGATATGCGGCTCTTCTCCGATGCCCGCGGTCACGACGAAGCCGCCGATATAATCGGGCGTCAGCTTCTCCCCGTTTTTTGGGGCCGGCGCGATGAAGTCCGACAGCGCC
Organism: Alphaproteobacteria bacterium; assembly: GCA_041690975.1. Classification (GTDB taxonomy): domain Bacteria; phylum Pseudomonadota; class Alphaproteobacteria; order Micropepsales; family Micropepsaceae; genus Rhizomicrobium. The sequence continues at coordinate 658 of JBEPVO010000210.1, read as the reverse complement.
AGATTGGGCCTGCTCGCATCGCGCGCCATCTGCTGACGCAAAGTGTGCAAGGTGTGGATCGGGAATTTCCGGGCCTTGTCGCCATAGACCAGAATATCGTCATCCACAGAATTGGCAGGCCAGAACCCGATCACGGCCCGCGCCGTCAACCATTTCTCGTCGATGATCTTCTTCAGCATGGCTTGCGCATCGCGATACAGATCGCGCGCGGCCGCACCGACTTTTGCGTCTTCCAGAATTTGCGGGAACGGCCCCGCCAGTTCCCAGGTCTGGAAGAAAGGCGTCCAGTCGATATATTTCGCCAATTCCGCCAGATCGTAATTGTCATAGACCCGCGTGCCGAAGAATTTGGGTGTAGGCGGCGTGTAATTCGCAAAGTCCGGCTTGGCGCGGTTGGCGCGCGCCTGACCAATGGTCAGCCGCCTGCCGCCGCTGCGCTGATTGGCGTGGTTGCGTGCCAAGGTTTCATATTCGGTACGGATATTGGCGACATAACCGGCGGAGCTATCCTTTGACAGCAGGCTGGAGGCCACGCCCACGGCGCGCGATGCGTCAGTGACGTAAACGGTCTGGCCACGGCGGTAATTGGGATCGATCTTCACCGCGGTATGGACGCGGCTGGTGGTGGCGCCGCCGATCATCAGCGGAATGTCGAAGC
>JBEPVO010000209.1:0-3021 GCA_041690975.1 Alphaproteobacteria bacterium | reverse complement strand
TCCTGGATTTTCGCCAGACCCGCCTTGGCACAGGCTTCATCCTGGGCGCCGGACGATGCGCCGCCCACGGCGAAAGCACCTGCGATCTCGCCGCCCATCATCACCGGAAGCCCGCCTTGGAAGGGCGTGCCCGCATAGGGATCGGCCATCAACGTCGCCAGAAAGGCGGGATCGGTTTTGGCGCGGGCCTGCGCTTCGGCGCTGGTCATTTTGGTTTTCAGTGCGACCCGCGCCTTGCTGGCGACCAGCCGTTCGGTCAGCACGCCGCCATCGGCCGATACCAGCGCGATGGGGACGCCTTCGCTGTCGATCATCAAGGCCGTGACCTTGGTGTTCTGGCTGGCGCAGGCGGCGAGCGCGGCCTGCACCGCTTCGATGGCCAGGTCGGTGGAAACACCATGGCCGTGTGGCGGACGCGGCGCCTTGAAATCTTCCATCGTGGGCGGTGTGGTGATCACTTGCGCGAAGGCCAATGTGGCGAAGGCAGGCACTGCGATCGCGAAACTGGCAACAATAAGCAGAGTCTTTTTCATGATCGCTCCTGTCACGGCATCACGACGTCGAAGGTGATGCTTTGTACCTTGCCGTCATTGGGGGGAGCCAGCAGCAGGCGTCCCCGGATCTTGGCGCGCTGGCAGGACCATTCGAAGGTGCCGGTCTGCGCGCCCAGGGCATTGATCGGTGCGGCGGTGTCGCAATCGCCGGTCTGGCTCTTCAATCGCGCCAGTTCCAGTTTCCAGTTCCCCGCCGTGCGGTCCATGAAGAAATTCACCGCCGCCATCGGCACAACCGGCGTGATCGCGCCGCCCTGCCAGGATTGGCCCACTGCCGCATACGCTTTCGCCAGATCAGCGCTGACGGGGATCTGGCGCACAGTCAGCATGCCCGCCGCCTTCAATTGCAACGCCGCAGCCCACAAGGTGGGGCTGGGACCCGAGTAAGTGCGGTTGGTGAAGACGAACAGGCCGACGCCGGCATCCGGGAACATCAGCACCGACGACCCGTAACCGGGATAGCCGCCATTGTGCGTGATCGCCCAGGGCAGGTCGCAGTCATTCACGACATACAGCGCCATGCCATAGGTCTCCGCCTGGCGGCAGGGATTGGGGCGCTTGTCGCCAGGGCGCGTCACGCCCAACGGAAAATCCGATCCCTTGGCAAGCTCGCGCATCGTCCGGCGCGGGACCGGGCCGGTATCGGCATCGCTGCGCGGTGGCCAGGCCGACAGAAGATAGGCCACCCATTTGGCATAATCATTGGCGCTGGTCTGCAAACCGCCGATGGAGGTGAAGGCGCCTTCGCCCAGATCCGGCTCGCGCGCCCAGGCGTTATTCTCCCAGCGATAACCGATGGCGCGGCGCTCCATCGGCGAGTTGGCGATATTGAAACCGCTGGAGGTCATGCCCAACGGCTTCAGCAACAAATCACCCGCCACTGCGCTATAGGCACGTTTTTCCACATTTTGGATGACGCGGCCCACCATCGCGAAGCCGAGATTGGAATAGGCGAAGGCGGTTTCCGGCGGATGGTCGAAAGCGATGCCTTTTTGCAGGATGGCGGTGAATTCGGATTCCGGGATCGGCGTCTGGCGGTCGCCCCAGGGATCGTCGGTGACGAAACCGGGTGTATGGCCCAGGATGTCGATCACCTTGATGCGGGGGGAATCCGTGGTGGGATAGGTCCAGCCCCGCATCTCTGGGATATAATCTTCGACATTCGCCAACAGCGAGACTTTGCCTTCGTCGCGCAGATGCAAAAGCGTCAGCGCCGTGAAAGCCTTGGTCATGGAAGCGATGCGGAACAGGCTGTCGGGCGTGACCGGGCGCTTGGCGTCGATGTCCTGGATGCCGAACGGCTTCACATATTCCAGCTTGCCATGGGCGATAATGCCATAGACCAGGCCCAGAACATGATTGTCGGCCATGAACTGGGTGAAGATCTGGTCCAGCTGCGGTGTCACTCGTTGCAGGGCAGGCGGGGTTTCGGGGGCTTGGGCCTGCGCTGGAAGCGCGAAGGCTACGAAAACCGCACTCGCAACAGTCAAGACGCGCTTGGTTTCACGAAGCATTTGGCACCCCCCATGATCTCGCGCTAAAACGCGGACACGCTGTGGGACAGATTACAGGCCCGCCAGCCGGTGTGAAGCCCGTAAGGGCGGCCGGCGGCACACATTGCTGAGGATTGTCGCATGGCAGAAAAGCGCAAGCTGATCCTGATCAACAAGGCGGCGCTGGACGAACTGGTTTCGTTGCAGGACGCCATCGCCATCGTGGATGCGGCGATGCGGGACTATTCCGCCGGCCAGGTGGGCTCGCCGCAGCGCACGGTCTTGAACGTGAATGCGGCCACCCGGATGGGCGCGATGCCGGGTACCATGCCCGGCCTCGGGCGCTTCGGCCTGAAAGTGGTCAGCCTTTCGTCGGAAGCACCGAAATTCGGACTCTATAGCCACCAGGGCATGATGATTTTGTTCGACGACGCCACCGGCCAGCCGCTGTGCATGGTGGAATGCCATGCCCTGACACGCCTGCGCACGGCAGCGGCCAGCGCGGTTGCGACGCGGGCGCTGTCGCGGCCCGACAGCAAGATCCTCACCATCATCGGCAATGGCGATCTGGCGGGGCCACATATTGATGCGATTTCGGCCGTGCGTCCCATCGAACAAGTGATCGTCTGGGGACGCCAGCGGGGAAAGGTCGAAGAGTTTGTGCAAAGCCTGCCGGCCGTCCTCAACCAGAACATCACCGTCACTAGCGATATCCGCCAGGCGGTGGGATTGGCGGACATCATCTGCACCGTCACATCCTCGTCAGAACCTTTGATTCACGGCGAATGGCTGAAGCCCGGCCAGCATCTCAATCTGGTTGGCTCCAGCGTGCGCGGTCCGCGCGAAGTTGATGACGATGTGGTGGCACGAGGCTATTATATTGCAGACTCCCGTCCCCATGCCCTGTCGCAAGGGGCCGAGCTTTGCCATGCGATCGAGCAGGGCAAGGTGAAAGAAGACCATCTCAAGGGCGA
>JBEPVO010000208.1:0-3025 GCA_041690975.1 Alphaproteobacteria bacterium | reverse complement strand
TATATTTCAACCTGGCTGGTCAAGACCACCGGATCGCCCATGTCGCCTGTGATTTATATCGTAGGCTGCGCCTGCATCTCGCTGGCGGTGATCCTGCCGCTGAAGGAAACGCGTCATGATGGATAAGGACATGCAACCCTGGCAATGGCCGGAAGCGCATTGGCGCGGCATTCTGAATCAGGCGCGTGCGGGCCGTGCACTGCGGCCGAAAAGCTGGCCGGATGGGGCGCGGTGCGCTTTTGCGCTGTCATTCGATTCCGATCACGAGACCAATGAACTGCGCGATGGCGGCAAGTCCATCGGGCGTCTGTCCTGGGGTCAGTATGGCGCGCGGGTCGGCATCCCTCGCATCGCGGCCTTGCTGGCGCGCCATGATGTGCGGGCATCCTTCTATGTCCCGGCGGTGACGGCATTGATTTATCCCGAGGAACAGCAGGCATTGACAGCCGCGGGACATGAAATAGGCATCCATGGCTGGATTCATGAGCTGAATTCCGGGCTGTCCTATGAAGACGAGCTTGACCTGATGCTGCGGTCGTCAGACGCGCTCACCAAGATCACGGGAAAGCGCCCTGTAGGGCTGCGCACGCCATCCTGGGATTTCAGCCCTTCGACCTTGCGGATTCAAAAGGAGATGGGGCTGCTTTACGACTCCTCGCTGATGGCCGACGAGGATTGCTACGAATTGCTCCTGGATGGAGAACCCAGCGGTGTGATCGAGATGCCGGTGGAATGGGTGCGCGACGACGCAGTCTATTTCATGATGAACCGCTTCCAGGCCCAGCGCCCCTATACCCCGCCCACCGACGTGTTCGACATCTTCCGGCGCGAGTTCGATGCCGCTTATGACGAGGGCGGCATCTTCCAACTCACCTGTCACCCGCACATCATCGGCTATCGCTCGCGCATCTGGATTCTGGACGAGCTGATCCGCCACGCCAAGGCGCGAAACGATGTCTGGTTCGCTACCCATGAAGAAGTGGTGCGCTGGGCCAAGGCGCATGCCGATTAGCGTCCCGGCGCCACCAGGTTGAACGCCGCGCCTTGCGGGTCCATCGCCTGCACCACCCATTGGCCGCCCGGTACTTCCATCGGGCCGTTGAGGATTTTTCCCCCACCGGCCTTGATTTTCTCGGCGCCCGCATCGATCGACGGCACGTTGAAATAATAGCCCCAGAAGGGCATCGGGAGGGCGGCAGGCTTGGTCATCATCGCCCCAATGGCCGGGCCGCCCGCGGCGAATAGCTGATAGGTGCCCATCGGGCCCATATCGACCGCCCGATCCTTGGTCCAGCCGAACAGCTTCTCATAAAAGGAAAAAACGGATGGCCAGTCGACTGCCATCAGCTCGTTCCAGCCGATAGTGCCGGGCGTGCCGATCGGAAGCGGCGGCGGCGCGTCCGTGCGCAGCCCCTTGGCAATGTAGAAGACCGCCCCCTGCGGATCGGCGACCAGCGCGACGCGGATGACGCCTGGAACCTCGAACGGCTCGCGGTGCACCTTGCCGCCTTCGTAGCTGACCTTTGCGGCCATGGCATCGACATCGTCGACCGCGACATAGCCCAGCCAAGCTGGGCGGGCGCCATGCCCCGCCATTTCTTCGGTGATGCGGAACATGCCGCCAACGCCCTGGCCACTTGTATTGAGGACCATATAGTCGTGCCCGGGAACACCGGCTTCCTGCGCCGTCCAGCCCACGACATCGGTGTAAAACTTCTGCGCCGCTTTGACGTCAGTGGTGATCAATTCGTGCCAGAAAAACGGGTTGGGCATAGGATGTTCCTTTGATGCAATACGCGAAAACTATTCTGCCGCGATTTCATACTCGTCGTGACGGCGGACGAAACTCAGCGTGCCGGTTTCATTCCGGCCCAGCGGGGCACGGTCCAGAATCATCAAAGTACCGATAATTTCCTCGGCCCCGCGCGCGTAGCTGGAGTAGGTGTGGAATATCTCACCGTTCTTGTTCTTGAAGAAAGCGCTGAGGCCCGGTAGCTCGTCATTGGCACGATCGGACGGAACGCGCGAGAAATTGTAATCGACGTTGCCTTCCGCCAACTCTTCCTTCGTGAAGGAGACATGGAAGTCGTGGTTGAAGCTGCTGCCTGCCGATGACACCCAGGGGAATTTCCAGCCCATGCGTTTTTTGTAAGCTTCGATTTCGGCGATGGGCGCGAGCGATACTGCCGTCCAGGTCACATCGTGATGATTGAGGTGCGGCAGTGCGCCATCGATATGGTCCGAGAGAAAAGAACAGCCGGGGCATCCCGCCTTCCAGCCCGGGGCCAGCATGAAGTGATAGACGAGCAGCTGACTGCGGCCGTCGAACAACCCGCCCAGGTCCTTTTTTCCTGACGGCGTGTCGAAGACATAATCCTTGTCCACCCGCACCCAAGGGAGCGCCTGCCGTGCCGCGCGCACCGTATCGCGCAGATGGGTTTCCTCTTTTTCTTTTTGAAGCAGCGCCTTGCGCGCTTCGATCCATTCTTGTCGAGAGACGATCGGATGATCCATGGGCGTTCCTCCTGCAATCATTCAAGCGGAGAATACAGGTTGATGTCAACCTTTACGCCGGACGGCCAATGCGAATTTTCTCTGTCATATTGCGGAACCTGGGAACCAGGCGGCCGCAGCCCTATTGGTGGTGCTGCAGCCGCGTGTTCACGATCTGGAAGAAGACCGGCACAAAGAAGATCGCCAGAATAGTGGCGGTCAGCATGCCACCGATTACGCCGGTGCCGATGTCGTTCTGGCTGCCGGCGCCCGCGCCCGACGCCACCGCCAGCGGGAACACGCCGGCAATGAAGGCGATCGAGGTCATCAGGATAGGACGCAGACGCAGGCGTGCTGCTTCCAGCGCGGCGGCGCGGGCCGTCATGCCCTTACGCTCCGCATCCACCGCGAATTCCACGATCAGAATGGCGTTCTTGGCGGAGAGGCCGATGGTCGCGAGCAGGCCGACCTGGAAGTAGATGTCGTTGAACAAGCCGCGCGCACTGGCCGCCGCAAGTGCACCGATCACGCC
>JBEPVO010000207.1:0-3025 GCA_041690975.1 Alphaproteobacteria bacterium | reverse complement strand
GTGCCGGTGGCGGAAAATCTCTCCTGGGAAGAATTCTCGCGCATCAACATGCATCTGCCCTATCTGCCGGGCGTGCAACCGGATGTGGGCGAGACCCGCGATTATCCTTTCAATGACGAGCTGGTGCACATTCTGGGTTATGTCGCCCAGGTCTCGCCGGGCGACAAGAAGAATGACGAAGATCCGCTTCTCGGTATTCCCGGCTATCGCATCGGCAAGCGCGGCATCGAACGCCAGTATGACGACATGCTGCGCGGCACGGCCGGCGCTTCGCGGGTCGAAGTCAACGCCTATGGCCGCGTCATTCGCGAGTTGGGCCATGACGCGGGCGTGCCGGGCAAGGATGTCTGGCTCACCATCGACCATGACGTACAGCAATTCGTTTCCAAGCGGCTGGGCAATGAAAGCGCGGCCTGCATCGTCACGGATGTGACGACGGGCGATATCATCGCCATGGCATCGACGCCGGGCTATGACCCCAATCTGTTCAATGTCGGGATTTCGCCGGACCAGTGGAAAGGCCTGACCGTCAACGATCACAAGCCGCTGTTGGACAAGGTGATGAGCGGTGTCTATCCGCCCGGCTCCACCTTCAAACCGGTGGTGGCGTTGGCGGCGGTGGAAGCGGGACTTGCCACGCCGGACTATCGCGTCTCCTGCAATGGCGCCACGACCCTGGGCAACCATACTTTCCATTGCTGGAAAAAAGGTGGGCATGGCACCTTGGATCTGGAAGGCGGGCTGAAGAATAGCTGCGACGTCTTTTTCTATGAAACGGCGCGCCGCCTGGGCATCGACAAGATCCAGGAAGTGGCGCTGAAGCTGGGCATGGGTTCGCCCACCGGCATCGAACTGCCGGGCGAGAAATCTGGGTTCATTCCCAGCCGGGCCTGGAAACAAAAACGCTATGGCGTCGCCTGGCAGCAGGGCGACACAATGAGCTGCGGCATCGGCCAAGGTTATGTCACCGCCACGCCGCTACAATTGGCCCTGCAAGTCAGCCGTATCGCGTCAGGCCGCAATATCAGCCCGCGCCTGGTGCATATGGTGGGCAACGAACTCACCCGCCGCGAGGCCGCCGCGCCGTTGGATCTGTCCGAACAGGGTCTTGCGCGGGTGCGCGAAGGCATGAACCAGGTGACAAATGTGCCTGGCGGCACGGCTTATGCCTTCCGCATCGCTGAGCCTGGTTTCGAGATGGCGGGCAAGACTGGCACCGCCCAGGTGCGTGCCTATAGCCAGGAAGAACATCTGCGTGGCGTCACCAAGGATGCGGCAATCGACTGGAAGCTGCGCGATCACGGCCTGTTCATCGCCTTCGCGCCGGTGGCGCAGCCGAAATATGCCTGCGCCTGCCTCGTCGAACATGGCGCGGTCGGCCATCCCCAGGTGCTGATGGCGCGTGATGTCCTGCTTTACACCCAGAAGCGCGATCCGCTGGGAATGCCTGCGGCCTATCCGATCAAGGCCGCGTCGTTGCCGGGGAGCCCCGTGCGATGATCCATCGCACCTATAACGAGGGCACGCGATGATCTCTCGCCCTTATGCCGCCGCCAAGCGCACTCTGAGCATCGCCGACAAGCTGATGGAAGTGAATTGGGGCCTGGTGCTGTTGATCACCATCATCGCGAGCGGCGGGATTGCCATGCTCTATTCGGTGGCGGGCGGGCATTTTCATCCTTGGGCATTGTCGCAGCTTTCCAAATTCATCGTCGGTCTCTTCATCCTGGTGATCGCAGCGTCGATCGATGTGCGGGTATGGATGAGTCTGGCCTATCCCGCCTATGCCGTGGCGCTGTTGCTGCTGATCGCGGTGGATGTGGCCGGTCATGAAGGCTTGGGTGCGCAGCGCTGGATTTCGCTGGGGCCGATCGAATTGCAGCCGTCAGAATTGATGAAGATATCGCTGGTGCTGGCGCTTGCCCGTTTCCTGCACGGCAAGAGCGTGGAGGAAGTATCCAAGCCGCTCAATCTGGGCATCGCGCTGGCGATGATCGGCATCCCCGCTCTGTTCGTGGTGATCGAACCCAATCTTGGCACCACGCTCATCATCGTGGCCGATGGCTGCTCGCTGCTCTTCCTGGCCGGTCTTAGCTGGTACTGGATTACGCCGGCCCTGGCGGCCGTCGCCACCGCTGTGCCGCTGGCCTGGCGGTTTGTGCTGCACGACTACCAAAAGGCGCGGGTGATGACCTTCCTGGACCCGGAAAGCGATGCCTTGGGCGCGGGCTGGAACATCACCCAGGCCAAGATCGCCATCGGTTCGGGTGGATTGTCGGGCAAGGGATTTCTCAACGGTACCCAGAGCCGCCTCAATTTCCTGCCTGAAAAGCAGACCGATTTCATCTTCACCAATTTCGGCGAGGAGTTCGGTTTTGTGGGCAGCATTGCGCTGCTGATCCTGTTCGCGGTGGTGATCTTCTATGGCATCCAGATCGCGACCGGCGCGCGCAGCCAATTCTCCCGCCTGCTGGCGATGGGTATCACGCTCAACTTCTTCTTTTACATCATGATCAACGGTCTGATGGTGATGGGCTTGATCCCGGTGGTCGGCATTCCCATGCCGCTGCTGTCCTATGGCGGCACCGCGATGCTGACAGTGATGTTCGGCTTCGGCCTCCTGATGAGCGTGCATGTGCACCGGCAGGTCGAGATTCCCCGTCATAGTGGCGGCATTATTTAACGGCCCCCATCTGTCTCTTTCGCGCAAGCGCTCAGAGACGTTCGGCACGCTGGCGCTATCTCACTCCCCCGCCAATGGCTTCGCGTTCGGCCGGCAAAAGCTCCGCAGAAGCTTTTGCCGAGCGGCCTCACGGGCAAGAAAGCCGGTGGTCGCGGCAAGAAATCTAGTCACAGGCTGAGAGCCGGGGTTTTCTGGACAGGGGGGGACCCCTCTGCTAAGAGGCCCGTCCTTGCTGGCGTTCAAAACCGGCAGGCGTGGGTGATTAGCTCAGTTGGTAGAGCAGCTGACTCTTAATCAGCGGGTCGCAGGTTCGATTCCTGCATCACCCACCAATCTTCTAAA
>JBEPVO010000206.1:0-3138 GCA_041690975.1 Alphaproteobacteria bacterium | reverse complement strand
CAGAATTCCGAACGCCGTGACTTCGGCAATCGGGATTCTGGCCGCCGCGACTTTGGCGGACAGCCCCGTAACAATGTGGCGCCACAACAGCAGGCGGCGCCACAGCCGGCACCGCAGCAATCGGCACCGCAGCAGAATGAACCCCGGCGCGATTGGACGGGCGGCAATGAAGGCGATCGCCGCGAACGCCAACGGCATTGAATTGTCGACGGTGTAATTGTTTTGGCCCCGGCAGCGATGCCGGGGCTTTGTCTTTAACCTTTTGATAACCATCGTCTGCCCGAAACACTGTAAAAACCTCGGTTAACAGATTGGAAACAGTCCGGCGTCCAGACTCGTCCATGAATTCGTCTGGAGTGGGCCATGACCCGGTTCCTGATAATGCTGACCTGCCTTTTCGCCAGTGCCACCTTGGGTGCAGCCCTGGCGCTGTTTGCCGGCTGGCCGATCGGTATTCTTTCAGGGGCGCTGGTGTTTCTCTTCACCCAGCACATGTCGGCCGCCTTCGCCCGACGTCAGGACAAGCACGCCACTGCCCGCGAAATATCGGCGATGCGCCGGATGACCTTGGAATTCGAGGAGACCCTGGCCACCACCCGCCATCGCATGGACGATCTCGCCACCCAGCTTGAAGCGCGCACCGATGCACACGGCAAGAAGATCGTCTCCGAACTTCAGGTGCTGGAAAGCCTGATGCGCGAATTCGCCAGCCGCGTCTCCAAAAGCGCGCGCACGGCGCAAACCGAAATCGGACCGGGGCATGTGATGCAGACCGGTCGCCGCCAAGGCAATGCCAGCACTTATCTGGCCACCATTGGCGAAAGCGATCTGCTGGAAACCATCCGTGCCAGCCTGGAGGAAAATCGCGTCGATCTTTATCTGCAGCCCATCGTCAGCCTGCCGCAACGCAAAATGCGCTTCTATGAAGCGTTGTCGCGGCTGCGTGCCGAAGATGGTTCGGTGATCATGCCGGCGCAATATATAAAGGTCGCCGCGCCCGCCGGCCTGATGAGCGTGGTGGACAATCTGCTCCTGTTCCGCTGCGTCCAGATCGTGCGCCGTCTCACTTTGAAGAGCCGCGAGATTGGCGTGTTCTGCAACATCTCTGGCGACACATTGGCGGATGCGGAGTTCTTCCCGCAATTTCTGGACTATATGCAGGCCAACCGCGACCTGGCCGGCCAGATCATCTTTGAATTTGCGCAGGACGCGGTTCTTCGGGCCGGGTCTGTGGGAGAGCAGAATCTCGCCCGCCTCGCGGAGTTGGGCTTTGGCCTTTCGATGGACCATGTCGAAACCCTGGCGCTGGATTTCGTCAAGCTGAAGATGATGGGCTTCCGCCATCTGAAAGTGCGCGCCGACATCCTGACCCGCGGTATGAATGATGCCGGGGCCGCCGTTGCAGCCGAGGATTTCAAGAAGCTTCTTTCCCGCCACGGCCTCAATCTCATTGCCGAGCGCGTGGAGGACGAGAAGACGGTGGTGCAGCTCCTCGATTATGCGGTCGACTATGCCCAGGGCTTCTTGTTCGGGGAGCCCCGCGCGGTGCGCGACGAGGCCGGCCGGGCGCAACCGGATGTGGCCCCCGTGGTACAGTTGCGCAAGGCAAGCTGACGCCCGGACGGCAGAGCAGTTGACGGCACCTTTGGGTCATGCGATCCGGGGCCGATGTCTTCCCCCCGCCTGATTGCCGGCCTTTCCGAAATCGCGCGCGACCATGATGCCCTGATCTGCGATATCTGGGGCGTGGTCCATAACGGTCAGGCGCCTTTTCCCGAGGCCGCCGAGGCACTGCGCCATTTCCGGCGCGACCATGGCCCAGTGATATTGCTGTCGAATGCACCGCGCCCACCCGGATCGGTGGAAGACCAGTTTCGCCGCATCGGCGTCGCCACGGATTTTTACGACGCCATCGTCACATCGGGCGGTGCTGCGCGTGAGGATCTGGCGGCAAGGGTCAAACGGGATGGGGCTCTCTCACTCTATTATATCGGGCCTGAGCAGGACACCGGATTGCTCGACGGGATTGATGTCGTGCGTGTCGGCATCGACAAGGCCGATGTGGCGCTTTGCGTCGGGCTGGGCGATGACCTGAGCGAAACGCCGGATGATTATTCCGATATACTGGCGGCAATGCGGGCGAAGAATCTTACCATGCTGTGCGCCAATCCCGATCTGAAGGTCTATCGCGGCAGCCAGCTTTGCTGGTGCGCCGGCGCGCTGGCCCAGGCCTATGAAGCGATCGGCGGGCCGGTGACGTATTACGGCAAGCCGTATCCTGCCATCTACGATGCCGCTCTTCAGGCGGCGGGCCGGCCTTCCAAGGCGCTCGCCATTGGGGATGCACTGATTACGGATCTGAAAGGGGCGCAAGACGCCGGTCTGGACGCGCTTTTTATTGCCGATGGACTGCATGGCGAAGAAATCGAGCCCTATACACCCCAGCATCTGGGCGAGATGTTTGCCGCCGCGCATGTCGATGCCAAGGCGGCCATGCGAGCATTACAATGGTAAGTGTCTATTACGAGGATCTTCAACTCGGCCAGTCCGCGAGCATGGAGAAGACCGTCACCGAGCGTGATGTTCAAATTTTCGGGGAATCGACCGGCGATCTCAACCCGATCCATTTCGACGACGACTATGCCCGGTCGACTATTTTCCGCGGCCGCGTCGCCCATGGCGCACTTTCGATCGGCTTCATTTCGGCGGTGATCGGCATGAAGCTGCCGGGCGCGGGCACGATTTTCATATCCGCCTGCACCGACTTCAAAGCTCCGGTACGGATTGGCGATACTGTGATCACAACTTGCACCATCAAGGAAATCCGCGAGCGCCGTCAGGTCGTATTAGATTGCATATGCAAAATCGGCGATACAATCGTGGTTACGGGCGAAGCCCAGGTGCTCGCGCCAAAGCGGCCAAAAAGCTGAAGATGCGCATCTTCCGCCACTTCGATGATGTGCCGGCGATCTATCAAGGTGCGGTTGTCGCCATCGGCAACTTCGATGGCGTCCATCGTGGTCATCAGGCGCTGATCGCCCAGGCCCGCGCTCTTGCCGAAGAGCGCAAGAGCGCATTGGCGGTCCTGGCCTTCGAGCCGCATCCGGCCGAATTTTTTCGCCCTCGTCCGGACTCCAT
>JBEPVO010000205.1:0-3151 GCA_041690975.1 Alphaproteobacteria bacterium | reverse complement strand
CGCCGTCGCGCAATTCATGCGCCGCCTCGAACGAGCCGGGATGGCTGCCGCGCATATTGAGGCGCGTAGGCGGATAATAGCCGGGGGCGGATTGCGCCAGCTTCTCCGCTTCCGCCGCCTGCGCCAGTTCGGGCGCTAGACCGGCGCTCAAGGTTGTGATCGCCGCGCCCTGCAGAAAGTCGCGTCGGGCGATGGGGCGGTTGATGCCAAGATTTTTGTTTTTTGAATCCTTGGTCATTTCGGCGTTGCATCGTGGAGCGTATTAAGCTGATCGAGAACCACAACCGCACGGGATTTTTCTACGCCCAAGCGAGTATGGAATTCCGCACCAGAAAAGTCCAATCCATGGCAGACTTCATTGAGAGCGTTATTCAGAAGCAGGAGTTCACTCCGGTTTAGCTCGATGGTCAGGTGACTGTGATCGCGCCATTGCCCCTTCATCCGATTCTCCGTGCTTGTGTTTAGACAATCACTTCCGGCCGCTCCGATACGGGGATGGGGCGGGCATTTTCCCACTTCGCCACCACGGCGGAGGCGAGGCCGTTGCCGATCACGTTGGTGGCGCTGCGGCCCATGTCCATCAGATGGTCCACCGCCAGGATCAGGAACAGGCCTTCTTCCGGCAATCCGAAATAGGGCAAGGTCGCCGCCACCACCACCAGCGAGGCGCGCGGCACGCCCGCGATGCCCTTGGACGTCACCATCAGCATCAGCAGCATCAGCACCTGCTGGCCCAGCGGAACATGGATGCCATAGGCCTGGGCGATGAACATGGCCGCAAAGGTGCAGTACATGGTCGATCCGACCAGGTTGAAGCTGTAACCCAGCGGCAGCACGAAGCTGACGATCTTGGAGGAGAAGCCCATCGCTTCCAGCGATTCCAGCAGCAGCGGGAACGCGGCTTCGGAGGTCGAGGTTGAAAACGCGATCAGCGCGGGCGAGCGGATGGCTTTGAGCAACGGCTTCATCTGCCGTCCCACCACCAGCCAGGCGACGAAGATCATCAGCCCGATCAGGATCGAGATCGAGATATAGAAGCTGCCCACCAGCTTGGCATAGGTCACAAGAATGCCCAGGCCTTGGGTCGAGATCGTGCCCGCGATGGCAGCGAAAATCGCGAACGGCGCGAACATCATCACATAAGTGGTGATCTTGAGGATGACGGTGGCGGCTTCCTCGATCACATGCAGCAAGCCCTTGGCCTTTTGCCCCACCGCCGAAATCGCGATGCCCGCGAACAGCGAGAACACCACCACCTGCAAAATCTCGTTCTTCGACATGGCGTCGAAGATCGAGGCAGGGATCAGATGCTCCAGAAAGCCGCTGACGCCCTGGGCCTGGGCCAGCGGCGCGGCGGAGGTCTTGGCGACCTGGGCGACGTTGGCGCCCACGCCGGGCTCCAGGATGTTGACCATCACCAGGCCGATCAACAGCGCCACGAAAGAGGCGGACAGGAACCAGATCATCGCCTTGGTGCCGATGCGGCCCACTGTGGCGGCGCTTTCGATATGGCCGATGCCGGCGGTCAAGGTGGTGAGAACCAGCGGCGCGATGATCATCTTGATCAGACGCAGGAAGATGGTGGTGACCTGATCGAAATAGACCGCCGCCTGGGCCGAACCCGCGGGCGACAGGGTGCCATGCACAACGGTGCCGGCGATCAACCCGCCGATCATGGCGATGATCACGAACATCACAAAGGAACGCTTCATTGAATAACCCCTTGCCCCGGTTCGGGCTTATGCCCCTGATTTTGAGGGATGTTGGGGGTTTATCGCGATAACGTCAAACGACCACGCGAATAACGCGCGGTCGTCCCCGGCGAGGCGCGGCCAGCGCCGAGGGAAGGGGATCCAGGTCGATAAAAGTTACGCGCTATGTGGCGTAAATTTCCCAGCATGTTGGGTTGCGGCGCGGCATGACGGCGGGTGCGGCCCCTGATAAAAAGCCCTTGATACGCGGCAGATAAGCCGTAATGGGCGCTGCCCGGCCGGGCGGCCAAACATCAACGGAGATTGCGATGAATGCACATCCAATACCGCAGGGGGCGATACCGCATCTGGCGATTCCGCAGCCGGATTTTTTGACCAAGCCCCGCATCGGGCGTGGAATTGCCTGGGGCGTGGCTTGCGCACTGGTTCTGATCTGGGCTGCGCTTCTGCTCTTGGGCGGCGATGCGGCAATGAAGAGCGACGCCAATCTGTTCCTTGCCCTGGGCGTGCTGTTTGGCGCCATCGCTTGTGCGACCAGCCTTGCCGCCAAGATCGAAATGCGGCTGATCGATATCGAACGCGAGATCGCGCGCGGTAACCGGATGCACCCGGAGGCTGTGGCGGCGGCGAGGCAGGCGGCGCTGGATGTGGCGCGCAACGGCGGGCCGATACCGTAGGGCGCGGGTCTGCCCTGACGGATTGCGCATTTTCATTTGCCGCCCCGCCCATTAGGTTCGCGCCGGTGGGGGCGGCATGACACAGATATCAAACAAAGGCGGCATTTGGATCGCCGTGGTGTCATTGCTGGTGGCGATGTTCTGCTTTCAGATCGGCGCATCCATCGCCAAGCAGCTGTTTCCCATTGTCGGGGCGCAGGGTGCGGTGGCGCTGCGCGTGGGGCTGTCGGCGCTGATCATGATTCCGTTCGGGCGGCCGTGGCGCGCGCGGCTGACGAAAGATAATTGGCAGCCGCTGCTGGTCTATGGCGCGGCCATGGGGATGATGAATTTCCTCTTTTATATGGCGTTAAAGACCGTGCCGCTGGGCATCGCGGTGGCGTTGGAATTTTCCGGGCCTTTGTCGGTGGCGCTGATCCATTCGCGGCGCTGGATGGATTTCTGCTGGGTCGCGCTTGCCGTAGTGGGTCTGTTGTTGCTGCTGCCGATCCGGCAAGGCGCGGCGCATCTGGATTGGGGCGGTGTGGCGCTGGCGCTGGGCGCGGGCGTGTGCTGGGCGCTTTATATCGTGTTCGGCCAGAAGGCGGGCGCGGTGCACGGCCAATATGCGACGACCCTGGGCATCATCGTGGCGGGCCTGGTCATCTTTCCGATCGGGTTGGCGCATGCGGGCCTAGCGATGTTCCGGTCCGACGTGCTGCCGCTGGGCATCGGCGTGGCGATCCTGTCCAGCGCGGTGCCGTATTCGTTGGAGATGATCGG
>JBEPVO010000204.1:0-3177 GCA_041690975.1 Alphaproteobacteria bacterium | reverse complement strand
CATGCACGATATCCGGGTCATTCGGGAAAACCCCGACGCTTTTGCCGCCGGTCTGAGGCGGCGCGGGCTGGACGGCGCGGCCCTGGCCCAGGACGTGCTGGCCAAGGACAAAGCCCTGCGGGAATTACTGACCCGGCTCCAAACGCAGCAGGCGCGACGCAACGAAGCTTCCAAGCTGATCGGCCAGGCCAAGCAGAAAAAAGACGAAGCCGAACTACAGGCTCGAATGCAAGAAGTCGCCGGTCTTAAGGAAGCTATTCAACAAGGTGAAACTGAACAGCGCGACCTAGAGACCGGCCTGCGCGAAGCACTGGCAGTGATCCCCAACATTCCCGCTGCCGATGTGCCGGACGGTGCCGATGAAAGCGCCAATGTGCCGGTCGTCGCCCGCGCCTTCGGCAAGCCGCCGGGCATCGATAATCCGAAACAGCATTTCGAGATCGGCGAAGCGCTGGGCCAGATGGATTTCGAGCGCGCCGCCAAGGTCTCGGGCGCGCGCTTTGTCTATCTCAAATCCGATCTGGCGCGGTTGGAGCGGGCGATCGCAAACTTCATGCTGGACACGCACACGCAGACATTCGGTTATACGGAAGTCAGCCCGCCAGTGCTGGTGCACAGCACGGCGATGTTCGGCACAGGCCAACTCCCGAAATTTCAGGACGATCTGTTCCGCGTTCCCGCCGGCGAAGGTGATCCATTCTGGCTTATTCCCACCGCGGAAGTGCCACTGACCAATTATGTTGCCGACGAGATCCTCAACGAAGCCGAACTACCGCTGCGCATGACGGCGTTCACGCCTTGCTTCCGTGCGGAAGCGGGATCGGCGGGCCGTGACACCCGTGGCATGATCCGCATGCACCAATTCTCCAAAGTCGAACTTGTCTCGATCACCACGCCGGAGCAATCGGCGTCCGAGCATGAACGGATGACGGACGCGGCGCAGGAAATTCTCAAGAAGCTGGATCTGGCGCATCGGGTGGTGACCCTGTGCACCGGCGACATGGGTTTCGGAGCCCAGAAGACTTATGACATCGAAGTCTGGCTGCCTGGCCAGAACGCCTATCGCGAGATTTCTTCTTGCTCCAATTGCGGCCCGTTCCAGGCGCTGCGCATGAACACGCGCTATCGCGGCGCCGAGGGCAAGGTGAAGGGGCCGGTGCATACTTTGAACGGCTCCGGTCTGGCGGTGGGTCGCACCCTGGTCGCGATCCTAGAAAATTATCAGCAGCCTGATGGCAGCGTCGCGATACCGTCGGCGTTGCAGTCGTATATGGGCGGCAAGACCTCCATCGCGAAACTCTGATGCGGATTCTGGTCACCAATGACGACGGTATTCACGCGCCGGGCCTGGTCGTCGCGGAAAAAATCGCCCACGCGCTCTCTGACGATGTCTGGGTGATCGCGCCGGAGACCGAACAGTCCGGCGCATCGCACTCACTCACCCTCACCATGCCGCTGCGCCTAAGACAGGTTGGCGAGCGGCGTTATGCCGTCGCCGGTACGCCCACCGACTGCGTGATGATGGGGTGTCTGCATCTGCTCAAGGATAAGCCGCCGGAGTTGATCTTGTCCGGAGTCAATTGGGGTTCGAACCTCGCCGATGACGTCACCTATTCCGGCACCATCGCGGGTGCGATGGAAGGCTGCGCACTGGGCATTCCATCCGTCGCGATGTCCCAGGCGGGCGACGAGGAGACGCGCGAGAATATCGACTGGTCGCCCGGCGAAGTGCATGCCCCCGAACTGATCCGTCAGTTGTTACAGGCGGGCTGGCCGGACGGCACCTTGATGAACATCAACTTCCCGTCCGGTCCGGCGTCGGAGGTGAAGGGTTGGGCGCTGGTGGCGCAAGGCCGTTACGACCTGCAATCCACAGAGATCGAGGAACGCCGCGACACCCGCAACCGGCCCTATTACTGGGTCGGCCTGCGCCGCCGCCGGGCATCGCCGCCGGAAAACACCGATCTGGGCACCGTCTACAGCGGAAAGATTTCGGTAACCCCGCTGCACATGAACTTGACCGAAACGGCGGTCCTGGAAAAACTCCAGGAAAAGATGGGCCGGAAATAAACCACGGGTTAACACGGAACCCGACCGGACGCGGCACAGTTAAAGCCTTCTTCATTCTTACCGAAGATGATCCGTTTCGAGACATCATGCAGAAGGCATGAGTATGGACGGGTCCCTGAAGAAAGTCGCTCTGGCCGCACTGATCTGTGCGCCTTGGCTTTCGGCCTGCACGACCAGCCCGGAAACTGCGTTCGATTGGGGCGTCAATGATCGGCTGCCCAAGCACCGTGTTGCGCGCAACGACGTGACGCGAAGCGATCTGCCGCGTGTCTATCAGGGCGGCCAGTATGCGGTGCCCGCGCCCAAGCGGCGCCCTGCGACGAAATCCTATTCCTCGACGAACTATCAATCACCAAGCTATCAATCGCCGGCCACTCAGGCGCCGCGCGTCGATACGACCAATGCACCGAGTTTTATATGGCCGGTCTCGGGTGACGTTATTTCGAATTTCGGCGGCCCCGCCAATGGCGAGCGCAATGACGGCATCAACATCGCGACCGCGATGGGTACGCCGATCCATGCCGCCGCCAGTGGCACCATCACCTATTCCGGCGATGAGCTGAAAGATTACGGCAACCTGGTGCTGATCAAGCACGACGACGGCTATGTCACCGCCTATGCCCATGCCGACCGGCTGATCGTCAGCCGCGGCGATGTGGTGAGCCGGGGGCAAGTGATCGGCTATGCGGGGCGGACCGGCGATGTCAGTGCGCCGCAGCTGCATTTCGAGATCCGCCACGATACCCAGCCGGTGAATCCGAAGCCGCTTCTCATGGCGCGAAATTCTTAATTCCTAGTCGCACGTCCGGGCGCGGACGCGCCCCGTTATTGATAGGCGCCTCCGGCGCCGCTCGGAAAACCGTTCCGCTTCGCTTCACACTTTTCCTGGCCGATGCTCGACTAAATCTTCGTCCCCAGTTCGCCAGCGAGATCCTGGATGAATTGCCAAGCGACGCGGCCCGAACGCGCGCCGCGTCCCATCGCCCATGTCAGCGCCTTGGCGCGCAGATCCTCCGGCTTGATCTTGAGACCAAAATGGCTGGCATAAGATGCCACCATCGCCAGGTAATCGTCCTGGCTGCAATTGTGGAAACCCAGCCATAGCCC
>JBEPVO010000203.1:0-3192 GCA_041690975.1 Alphaproteobacteria bacterium | reverse complement strand
TCGTGCATCAGCAGCGGCGTGAAGATGCGGGTGCGCAGGAAATCGGAGAAGCGCTGGCCCGACAATTTCTCCACCAGATAACCCACCACATCGGTGGCGACGGAATAATTCCACATCTCGCCGGGCGCGAACTCCAGCGGCAGCTTTTCCAGTTGGGCGATCATTCCCGCCAACCCGCCTTCGGTGTTCGCTTCGCCCACGCGCCCGGCGCGGTAGGCGGCATCGACGGGCGTGCGGTTGAGAAAGCCATACGTAAAACCGGCGGTGTGGCGCAGCAGGTCTACCACCTTGATCGGCCGGGGGCTGGGCGTGGTGACGAAGCTGCCGATCGTGCCGCCCGCATAGACGCCCAGCTCGGCGAAGCCGGGAATGAAGCGCGACACCGGATCGTCCAGCCCGACATGGCCTTCTTCCATCAGCATCAGCAGTGCCGCGGCGGTGACGGGCTTGGTCATGGAATAGAGGCGGAAGATGGAATCTTCCCGCAGCGGCAACCCGCGCCCCAGATCCAGCACCCCGCTGGCGCTGCGCCAGACCAGTTCGCCCCGGCGCCAGACCATCGTCAGCGCGCCGGGAAGAGCGCCGGTCTCCACATAATTGCGGGCGATCACATCGTCGATGCGCTGGAGGCGGCGGGGATCGAATCCCTGGATGGAGGCGTTCTGTTTTGTCATCTGGCGGTCCTTGGCCGAAGCTATACAGGCTCTGTGCCTTGGGCTAAAGCGGCAGGCTATGAGCGGTGCTTTTTCATGAGTGGTTTGGTCATCCGTCATGGCCTTGTCATTCCCGACGCCGAGCTAGACGAAAATTTCATCCAGTCGTCCGGCCCCGGCGGCCAGAATGTCAACAAGGTGGCCAGCGCGGTTCAGCTGCGTTTCGACGTGGCGCGCAGCCCCAGCCTGCCGCATAGCGTGCGCGCCGCGATCCTGGCGCTATCCGATACACGGCTGGACAAGGACGGCGTCCTCACCATCACGGCGCGGCGTTTCCGCGAACAGATCCGCAACCGCGGCGATGCCCGGGAACGGTTGGCGGAACTGATCCTGGCCGCCGCCACCCCGCCCAAGCCCCGCCGCGCCACCCGTCCCACCCTGGCCAGCAAGAAACGCGTCTCGGAAGCAAAAAAACACCGTGGACGGATCAAAAAGGACCGAAGTCGCCCGTCCCATGATTAGGGTTACCTGATCTGGGATATCGGGCGATCCCGGCATCGGTCGCGCCGCGATAAAAACCGCCGCGATAAAAATAAGTCGCAAAGGGCGTTATATTGGCGGTCCCCGATGGGAGAATCATGTCGCCCTTGTTGAATTATCTGCAGCAGAGATTGTGGCCGGTGGCCGTGGGTGCGGTGCTGGCTGGTTTGCTGCTGCTGTTCCTGGGGCCCAGGGGTGTTTGGGGATTGTTGCTGTTGCTGTTGGCGGCGGGCATCATCCTGCGCACCTTCGTGCGCCCGCCTTGGCCCGAACCGATGCCTGTGGTGCCGCGCGGCGAGGAAGGCATCCTCACCCCGCTGGTGCGCCGGGTGCTGGGCCAGATGCCGATGCCGGTGATGCTGCTGGACGAGAGCTACCGCATTCTTTTCGTCAATGCGCCGATGCGCGTGGTGGTGGGCCCGGAGGTGGAGAAGAAGCCGCTCAGCACGGTGCTGCGCAATCCCGAGGTGATGGCCGCCATCGAACAGACTGCCGCCGACGGCGAACCCGCCATCGCGCAATTCACTATGGCGGTGCCGATCGAGCGCCATTACGAAGCCTATTCCGCCCGGGTCAGTATCATTCCGCCTGTGATCGGCCTGGTGCTGCACGACCTCACCACCATCCGGCGCAGCGAACAGATGCGCGCCGACTTTGTCGCCAATGCCAGCCACGAATTGCGCACACCCCTGGCGGCGGTGTCGGGCTTCATCGACACCTTGCGCGGCCATGCCCGAGACGATGCCGAGGCGCGGGACACTTTTCTGGGCATCATGAGCGCGCAGGCCGCGCGGATGAGCCGGTTGATCGACGATCTTTTGTCGCTCACCCGCATCGAGCTGAACGAACATGTGCCCCCCCAAGGCAAGGTGGAGCTGGAAGGGCTGATACGCGAAGCCGCCGCCGCGCTGGAGCCGCTGGCCCGCGCCGACCGCATCGGTATTGTGATCGCGGCGAAACAGAAGCTGCCCCTGGTGATCGGCGAGCGCGACGAGCTGATGCAGCTGTTCCAGAATCTGATCCACAACGCCATCAAATATGGCCGCGACGGTGGGCATGTCTGGGTCACGCTCGACTGTGTGGGCGACCAGGTCTGCGTGGCGGTGAAGGATGACGGCGAAGGCATTCCCGCCATCGCGGTGCCACGGCTGACCGAGCGATTCTACCGCGTCGACGTCAAGCGCAGCCGCGAGCGGGGCGGCACGGGCCTGGGGTTGGCCATCGTCAAACACATTGTCAGCCGCCACCAGGGGCGCCTCACCATCGAGAGCAAGCCCGGCGAAGGCTCGACCTTCACGGTGCTTTTGCCCGGTATTCCTGAGGAAAACGGCCCGAAAAGCCTGGCCCCCGCGCCTGTCACGGAAGTGTTATAAAAGCGTCGCATAGAGTTGGCCGAAAGCCCCTATCCGATGGGGCGACATATAGCGGGCCGAGTCCATAATGACAGACCATACCGTCAAGGCGTTTTCCGAGCAGCTCGAAGGGCTTTCCGCCCTGGTCGCCCAGATGGGCGGCCTGGCCGAAGCGCAGATGGCCGCCGCCATCGAAGCGATCGCCCGGCGTGACAGCGCCGCCGCCGAAAGCGCGGTGGGCGGCGATGCCCGCATTGACGCCATGCAACAAGAGATCGAGGACCGCGCCTTGAAGTTGCTGGCGCTGCGCCAGCCCATGGCGGTCGATCTGCGCGAGACCTTGGCAGCGATCAAGACCGCCGCCGAACTGGAACGCATCGGCGATCTGGCCAAGAACATCGCCAAGCGCGCGCTGGTGCTGAACCGCGAGCCGCCGATCCGGCTGACGCAAAGCCTGGCCCGCATGGGCAAGGCGGCGCTATCGCAATTGAAGCAAGTGCTGGACGCTTTCTCCAGCCGCAATGCTGAAGCGGCGGAGCGGGTGTGGAACCAGGACGGCGAGATCGATGAGATCTACAACAGCCTGTTCCGCGAACTTCTCACCTATATGATGGAAGACCCGCGCACCATCGGGTTGTGCACACATC
>JBEPVO010000202.1:0-3198 GCA_041690975.1 Alphaproteobacteria bacterium | reverse complement strand
TGGCCGAAGCCATGGATAAGCGCGGGGAAATACTGGTTGGGTGAGGCGTGGTCCGTTCCCGGGCGGACGGCGCCTCCCTCGCTTCGCTCGGCGAGGGGCCAGCTTTTCTAGGTTCGCCACGGCTCACCAAGAAAAGCTAGGCCAACGCCGCGAGCTTGGGCGAGCGGCCGGGCGATATTCGAAAGAAAATCACTGGCTTAACTCGTGCATCACCTGGGAATTTGCCTTAATCTGAGGCTGGCCTTGCGTTGAGACCCGGGAGCGGGCTTTAACAGAGGGCAAGCCGGGCAGGAGCCGGCAGGTTTCGCTTTGCAAGGCGGGGATTGAGGAGAGACGTCATGGGTGCGTTCAGCATCTGGCATATCGTGATTTTGGGCGTGATCGCCCTGGTGCTGTTCGGCGGTCGCGGCAAGGTCTCCGACCTGATGGGCGATTTCGGCAAGGGCATCAACAGCTTCAAAAAGGGTCTCAGTGAACCCGACAAGGAAGACCCGCGCGTGATCAATGCCGAGACGCGTGAGACCGCGGCGAACGTCAACAAGGATCCCGCGCCCCGCTAAGGGCCTGGTCAAGGTCCTCGATGTTCGACCTCTTTAGCTGGAGCCATATCCTTATCCTGCTCACCGTCGCGTTGATCGTGGTGGGGCCGAAGGATTTACCGCGCCTGATGAACATCGCCGGCCGCTGGGCCGGCAAGGCGCGCAACATGGCCAACGAGTTCAAGAAAAGCTTCGACGACATGGCGCGTCAAAGCGAATTGGACGAGTTACGGGCCGAAGTCGAAAAGCTGCGCTCGACCGATCCGATCGCCGATCTCACCAGCGATATCGAACGCGGCCTCAATCCGGTCGACACCGAAACGGCGGAAGCCAGAGCAGCAGCGGCCGAAGCGCCTGCGCCCCGCAGCGGCGAATATCAGATTTCGGAAGCCCCGGAACACCAGATCGACCCATCATCGCCTGACGCGCAAATGCCAGATACGCAAACGCCCGAGGCCCAGTCTTCCGAGATTGAGTCTCCTGAGGTGCCGAACCCGCACCCGCAGGCGGCGCAGTCGTGAGCGATCCGTCGGAGGAAGATGAAGCGGCGCTGAACGCCACGCGGGCGCCGCTGATGGAGCACCTGGTCGAACTGCGCAAACGGTTGGTCTGGGCGATGGTGTCGTTCGGCGTCTGCTTTGTGGTTTGCTTCGCCTTCTCCAGCAAGATCTTCCAGTTTCTCACGGTGCCGCTGCACATGGCGTTGAAGGGTGCGAGCAACGATCACCTGATTTATACCGCGCTCTACGAAGTATTCTTCACCCAAGTGAAGATCGGCATGTTCGGCGGCGTCTGCCTGGGATTTCCGGCCATCGCGGCGCAGCTCTGGATTTTCGTCGCACCGGGCCTCTACAAGCATGAACGGCGCGCCTTCCTGCCGTTCCTGGCTTGGACGCCGGTCCTGTTCATTATGGGTGGTGCATTTGTCTATTATGTGATGTTGCCCTTCTCGATCACCTTCTTCAGCGGCTACCAGATCCCCACCACGGCGGATTCCATCGGTATCCAGCTTCAAGCCAAAGTGAGCGACTATCTCGATTTCGTGATGACCTTGATTTTTGCCTTCGGTCTCACTTTCCAACTGCCGGTGCTGTTGTCGCTGCTGGGCAAAGTCGGCATCGTGTCGGTGAAGGGGCTGCGCGAAATGCGCCGCTATGCCTATGTCGGACTGTTCGGCGTGGCGGCGGTGTTCACGCCGCCGGACGCGATCTCGATGCTCGCACTCGCCTTTCCGCTGGTGGCGCTGTACGAGGTCTCTATCCTCAGTGTACTGATGATCGAGCGCAACCGGAGGCGCGAGGAATTGGCGCGCAAGAGCACGGCACTGGTTCCCTAAGCCGCAGCCCGTCCCCGGGCGACCACGCGTGGGGATGGAAATGACATCGTCACCGTGGTGCCGACTTCCGGCACGCTGGACATCGTCAAAGTGCCGTCATGCAGTTCCAGCATCGCCTTGGCCAGGGGAAGGCCCAGACCGGTACCGTCATGCTTGCCGGTGAAACGGTTCTCGTTCTGGCCGAATGGCATCATGGCCTGGAGCATTTCCTTTTCGCTCATCCCCACGCCCGTGTCGCGCACCGCAATCTCGTAGCCGCCATTGCCCGTCAGCTTGCCCGAGACATGAACCGAGCCGCCGGGCGGCGTGAACTTGATGGCGTTGCCGACGAGATTGATGATGACCTGGCGGATCATCCGTTCGACGGCCATCAACTGCATGCCGTCCTCGGCGATTTCGTTATGGATGGTGACGCCGTATTTTTCGTCCAGACCTTTCAGCATGGCGAGCGCAGAGGTGAGCACCGGCGCAATCGCGAACACGGCGGCGTTGTCCAAGGTCATCTTGCCGGCCTCGATCTTTGCCAGGTCCAGCACATCGTTGATGATGGCGAGCAGGTGGCGGCCGCTGGAATGAATGTCGTTGGCATAGGAGAGGTAACGGGCATTGTGCACCGGCCCCAGATGCTGGTCCTTCATCACTTCCGAAAAGCCCAATATGGCGTTGAGCGGCGTGCGCAGCTCATGGCTCATATTGGCCAGGAAAGAGGATTTTGCGCGGTTGGCCAGTTCTGCCTCGTCCACCGCGAAGGCGAGGCGCCGCGACATGGTGGTGAGCTGGGTGCGGCTTTTCTCCAGCTGGGTGATGACCCGCCGCGAATAAAGGATCAGCGGCACGGCCACGGCCAAGGTCTCGATGATGATGTTGGCAAAAGCCAGCAGGGTGAGTTTGGCGCCGTCGAAATAGAGGCCCAAATGAACCAGGGACGCCATCACCACGGCCATCGCCGACAGCGCGATCGTGCTGCCGACCGGGTTCATGCCGCCCAGCCTGCGCTCGAAGCGCATCCAAAGATTTTTCAGACTGAAATACCGCAAGCCCCACAGCGCGCCGGCCAATCCGGACGTGCCCCCTAGAAAACCTCAGCATCTTGCGCCAGAAGCGGTTTCGGGCAGGTTGCAACGACAAGTGCAAAGTTTCCGCAGAAATTAGTGAATCGGTAACGACGGCACCCGGAACTCAGCGAGAGCGGGGTTTTTTTGGGGCCTTTGACCCCAGGGGAACCCCATGGCATGAGCGTCGCCAGGCTCATTGAAGGTCGTTGGTTCCATGCACGATATCCGGGTCATTCGGGAAAACCCCGACGCTTTTGCCGCCGGTCTG
>JBEPVO010000201.1:0-3220 GCA_041690975.1 Alphaproteobacteria bacterium | reverse complement strand
GCCTTCGACTCATAGCGCGGTTCTTTTCACTCATATCAGCTTTGTGTCTGACAGGGCTTTGAGCCGAAGGCTCAAAGCGGCGCAGGACCGCGCGCGTCAGCGTCTCAGCGGTCCGAGCCCGGACCTTTGAGCCTTCGGCTCAAAGCCCCTTAGCGACAAACGCTGTGTTTTCGAAGCCCGGTTTTCCATACAGAAATGGCGTGCCGTCCCAGCGTTTGACGCTGCCGCCCGCTGCGTTCAGCACGGCGTGACCGGCGGCGGTATCCCATTCCATGGTGCGCCCGGCACGGACATAGATATCGGCTTCGCCCGCCGCCACCAGACAGAATTTCAATGACGAACCGGCGCTGACGAATTCGCGCACCACGAAATGGCGGAGGAATTCGTCGGTCTCCGCATCGCGATGGCTGCGGCTGCCCACCGCGACCCATCCATCGGCGGACGGGCTGCGGGCCTGAATGCGGCGGGCGGAAGAGGCATAGAAGGGCGCATCCGGATCCTGCACCGCCTCGAAGGCGCCGTTCGCGTCGCCGAAAAACATTCTGCCTTTGGCCGGCGCAAAGACTGCGCCTGCTACCGCGATGCCGTCCTGGATTTCCGCGATGTTGACCGTGAACTCACCATTGGCGTTGAGGAATTCGCGCGTCCCGTCCAGGGGATCGACCAGGAAGAAATGTGCGCAGGGATCGCAGCTCTGACCCGCCGCCGACGCTTCTTCCGCCGCCACCGGGATATCGGGAAAATCGCGCGCCAGCGCGGCCAGGATGAAGGCTTCGGCTTCCTCGTCGGCATCGGTGACGGGCGAACGGTCGTCCTTCATCCGCGCCTGGGCGCCGGCCCGGTAATGCCGCATCACAATGGCGCCGGCCCCGGCCGTAATGGCGGCCAATCTGGCGGCGGTGATGTCCATGGCGAGAACTCCTGTTCGTCCGCCCTTATGACGCTGTTCGCCGCCGGTTGCATCCCGCCAAACCGAGGCCGCGATCCCACCGTCTTAACAATTCATTAAGATCATTTATGCGTCTTTACCATTTGGATACCATGGTCAAACACCGGGCCGGTGCCACGAAAACACAGGCTTTCTTCCCCCACATGGCGAAGCCATTGGTGGGGGAAGATGTCTGCTAGGCCGCTTGCGGCCGTGGCAGACAGTTGGGGGAAAAAGGAAGAGTCATGAACGAGATCGAATTTTCCGCACTGATGGTGAGCCGGGTCTGCCACGACCTGGTCGGGCCTCTGGGCGCGGTGGTCAACGGCCTGGAAGTGCTGGAGGACGAGAACGACGCCGCCATGCGCGAGGATGCCATCAAGCTGGTGACGTCGAGCGCCAACCAGGCGCTGGCCCGCATCCAGTTCATGCGCATCGCGTTCGGCGCCGCCGGTTCGGCGGGGGCGGAACTGGATCTTGGCGAGATCGGCCGGCTGATCCAGGGCCTGTTTGAAGGCGGCAAAATCAAGCTGGAATGGAGTGTCCCCCAAGCCTATTGGGGCAAGGACTGGGCCAAGCTGCTGATGAACGCGACCTTGTTGGGGGCGGACTGCCTGCCGCGCGGCGGGCTGGTGGCGGTCGTGGCTGGCGAAGACCCAAAGGCCCCCACCTTCAGGGTGGTCGCCACCGGTCTGAATGCGCGCGTTTCCGAAGAGGTGACGCGCACCTTGCGGGGCGAGGAATTGGCCGGGCCGGTGGATGCGCGGGGCGTCCAGTCCCAACTCACTTATCGGCTGGCGCGGGCGGTGAATGCTGGGATGACAGTGACGGCAGGCGAAGGTTCCGTCGAAATTACCGGGGGTTAGCTATTTTGGCCGGCTCCCGCCGATACGCTGACGCTATCGGCTCCTGGCCGGTACTCCTGGTTCCACGCAAGACCCCGTTTACCTTCCTGGCTTAGTGTCTGCCGTGTCCGGCTGCCGCCAACGGAGCCGGAAAGGGGACGACCATGAAGAATTGCCTGGTGGTGGAAGACAGCCGCGTCATGCGCACCGTCGCGCGGCGCATCTTCGAGGAATTGCAGTTCGACATCCAAGAAGTCGAAGACGGCATGGGCGGCCTGCGCGCCTGCCACGACAAGATGCCCGACATGATTTTCCTGGACTGGGACCTGCCTTCAATGCCGGGCTTGGAATTTCTCAAAAGCGTGCGCGGCCAGCAGAACGGCGCCCATCCGGTGATTTTGTTCGCCACCACGGAAAACGATCCCGAAACGATCGCGGCTGCGCTTGCGGCAGGCGCCGACGATTTCGTGATGAAACCCTACGACCGCGCCATCATGCGCACCAAGCTGGTCGAGCTCGGGCAGTCTGTCTAAAGCGCGATCCGGAAAAGTGTGCAGCGTTGCTACGCCGATGCTGGCAACTTCGAAAGAGCGCGCGACAGATAAAAAGTCGATAGCGCCATGACGTCCGACGATTTCCATTTCCTGGCCCAGCTGGTTCGCCGTCGCGGCGGTCTGTTGCTTGGCGACGGCAAGGGCACGGCGCTGGAGCAGCGCCTGGCGCCGGTGATGCGCCGTTTCGGATTTCGTGACCTGGATGCGTTGATGCGAAACCTCCGGCTGGGGCATGAAACGCTTGCCGCCGCCGTCACCGAAGCGATGACGGTGAACGAAAGCTCCTTCTTTCGTGATGCGCATCAATTCACGCGGCTGCGCGATCAGGTGCTGCCGCAATTGCTGGCGGCGCGAGGTCGTGACAGGCATCTGCGCATCTGGTCGGCAGGTTGTGCTGCCGGCCAGGAAGTCTGGTCGCTGGCGATGATGCTGGATGCGATGCCGCTCCATGGCTGGACCATCGATCTGATCGCCACCGATATTTCGGGCGATGCGGTCGCCCGCGCCCAGGCGGGGCATTATTCCCAATACGAAGTGATGCGCGGATTGTCGGAAGAAGATGTGGCGCGTCATTTCCTGCCGCAGGAAAGCGGCTTTCTGATTTCCGACCGGCTGAAGCGGATGGTGCGCTTGCGTAAATTTAACCTGCTGGACTCTTATGGCTGGCTGGACGATCTGGATCTGGTGTTGTGCCGCAACGTGCTGATGCATTTCGACCGTGCCGCCCGCATGTCGGTGCTGGAACGGTTGGCCGAGACCCTGTCGCCGGATGGCATGCTGGTGCTGGGTGATGCCGAAAGCGTGCAGGGCTTCAGCGATCTGTATCAGGAACTGCCGGGCGGCACGGGGATTTACGCAAAAGCCCGCGCGCAGGTCGCCCGTCTCAGCGCCGT
>JBEPVO010000200.1:0-3267 GCA_041690975.1 Alphaproteobacteria bacterium | reverse complement strand
GTCCCGCCACCCTGGGCCGCATCATGAACGTGATCGGCGAGCCGATCGACGAAGCCGGCCCGATCAGCCAGCAATTCATGTCGCCCATCCACCGCGAAGCCCCGACCTTTGCCGAACAGGCCGGTACGACTGAAATTCTGGTCACCGGCATCAAGGTCATCGACCTGCTTTGCCCCTACACCAAGGGCGGCAAGATCGGACTGTTCGGCGGTGCCGGCGTGGGCAAGACCGTGACCATGCAGGAACTGATCAACAATATCGCCAAGGCGTATGGCGGCTATTCGGTGCTGGCCGGCGTGGGCGAACGTACCCGCGAGGGCAACGACCTCTATCATGAAATGATCGAGTCCAACGTCAATGTGGACCCGAAAAAGAATGGTTCGACCGAAGGCAGCAAATGCGCCCTGGTCTATGGCCAGATGAACGAGCCGCCGGGCGCGCGCGCCCGCGTGGCGCTGACCGGCCTTTCGGTGGCGGAATATTTCCGCGACGTCGAAGGCAAAGACGTGCTCCTGTTCATCGACAACATCTTCCGCTTTACCCAAGCCGGTTCTGAAGTGTCGGCGCTTCTGGGCCGTATCCCATCGGCGGTGGGCTATCAGCCCACCTTGGCGACCGAGATGGGCAATCTGCAGGAACGCATCACCTCCACCACCAAAGGATCGATCACTTCGGTGCAGGCGATTTACGTCCCCGCGGACGACTTGACCGACCCGGCGCCCGCCGCGTCCTTCGCGCATCTGGACGCCACCACGGTTCTGTCGCGCGATATCGCCGCCCAGGCGATTTTCCCCGCGATCGATCCTCTGGATTCCACTTCGCGCATCATGGACCCGCAGGTGATCGGCGAAGAGCATTACGGTGTCGCCCGTCGCGTCCAGGAAGTGCTGCAATCCTACAAGGCGCTGAAGGACATCATCGCCATTCTGGGCATGGATGAATTGTCGGAAGACGACAAGCTGACCGTGTCGCGCGCGCGCAAGATCAGCCGCTTCTTCAGCCAGCCCTTCTTCGTCGCCGAGCAGTTCACCAACACGCCGGGCAAGTTCGTCGAACTCGCCGACACCATCCGCAGCTTCAAGGCAATCGTGGACGGCGAATATGACCACCTGCCCGAACAGGCCTTTTACATGGTCGGCGCCATCGAGGAAGCCGTCGCCAAGGCCCAGAAGATGGCGGCGGAAACGTCCAAGGCGGCCTAATCCAACATGGCTGACAAGATCCTCTTCGAATTGGTCTCGCCGGAGAAGCTGCTGCTCTCCAAAGCGGTGGACATGGTCACGGTGCCGGGCACCGAAGGCTATATGGGCGTGATGGCGGGCCATTCTCCCCTGGTCTCAACCCTGCGTGCCGGCATGATCGACATGAAGGACGAAGGTCAGGACACGCGGTTTTTCATCCGCGGCGGCTTTGCCGAGATCAACGCCAGCAAGATCACCGTGCTGGCCGAAGAAGCCATCCCGATGAGCGAGATGGACCTGGCCATCCTGGACCAGCGGATCACCGACGCCCAGGAAGACGAAATCGCCGCCAAAACCGATGCCGACCGCACCCGTGCAGCCCAGATGGTCGACGACCTGAAACTTGTGAGGGCAGCGTTCTAAAGTCGCTAGCGCGGTCGTTCGGCCTGACAAAAGCTGCCTCCGCAGCTTTTGTTTGATCCAGCCTCACGGTCCGGACCGCGGTCTAGGCCCAAAAAAGACAAAAATAGCGCTGTAAACATTCGGCGCGGCCTTCTGGCGCTGTAGCCTATTCTGTTATAACCCGCTCCACCTGTTGGGGAATGGAGATGTCATGACGGCGCAGCCCGTCTACCATCAAGGCTGGAAGCTCGACGATGTCCGCTGGGGTGCATTCGATCCCGCGCGCGTCGATCCCACGATGCTGTCCGCGGTCAAGGCTGCCGCGCTGGTCGAATATAACGCACCGGATTATGTCAGTTACTTGAAGCGCGTATTCCGCACTTCCGCCACCGACACGTTGGACTGGATCGAACGCTGGGGCGCCGAGGAAAGCCAGCACGGCCAGGCACTGGGGCGCTGGGCTCAGATGGCTGATCCCAAATTCAATCTCGAGGATACCTTTGCGCGCTTCCGCAAGGGCTATGTCCCGGCGCATTTCGCCAATCAGGAAGAAGGCTCAATCCGCGGTTCCCGCCGAGCTGAAATGATCGCCCGTTGCGTGGTCGAAAGCGGAACATCGTCTTATTACGCCGCCATGCGCG
Organism: Alphaproteobacteria bacterium; assembly: GCA_041690975.1. GTDB lineage: Bacteria > Pseudomonadota > Alphaproteobacteria > Micropepsales > Micropepsaceae > Rhizomicrobium. The sequence goes on along the minus strand of JBEPVO010000200.1, from coordinate 1,043 downwards.
ATGCCACCGAAGAACCGGTCCTGAAAGAGATTGCGGGCCGCATCTCGGCCGATGAATACAGGCATTACAAGCTCTTCTACGACATGCTTCACAAACAGGACGAGCCGGATATGCCGTTCTGGCGCAAAATCTGGGTGGCGGTCACGCGCGTGCGCGAAAGCGACGATGACGAGCTGGCCTACGCCTATTACTGCGCCAACATCGCGCCCAAAGATGAAGCGTCCAAGCCCTATGACCGGGCGCTGTATTCGCGATTGGCGACAAGGGCCGGCATGATCAGCTATCGCCGGCAGCACATCCAGAAGCTTGTCCAGATGGTGGCCAAGGTGGTGGGCGCAAATCCGCATGGCATCCTTGCCAGCTGGGGAAGCGCGGTGCTCTGGCGGATGATGCAGCGCAAGGCTGCGTCGGCAGCGCCCTGACCGGTCAGGTCTTCCGCTTCACCATCATTTGCTTGATTTCGCCGATGGCCTGAGCCGGGTTCAATCCCTTCGGGCAGGTCTGGGCGCAATTCATGATGGTATGGCAGCGGTACAGCCGGAACGGATCTTCCAGGCCATCCAGCCGCTCACCGGTCTCCTCATCGCGACTGTCGATCAGCCAGCGATAGGATTGCAGCAACGCCGCCGGGCCCAGATAGCGTTCGGAATTCCACCAATAGCTCGGGCATGAGGTGGAGCAGCAGGCGCACAGAATGCACTCATAGAGCCCGTCCAGTTTGGCGCGGTCTTCCGGCGACTGCTTCCACTCTTTTTCCGGCTCCGCCGTCTTGGTCTTCAGGAAGGGATCGATCGAGGAATATTGGGCGTAGAAATTCGTCATATCCGGGACGAGATCCTTGACCACCGGCATATGCGGCAAGGGATAGATCGCCACGGCGCCCGAGCAATCGCTGATCGCCTTGGTGCAGGCCAGCGTGTTGCCGCCCTGGATATTCATGGCGCAGGAGCCGCAAACGCCTTCGCGGCAGGAGCGACGGAACGCCAGCGTGGGATCGATCTCGTTCTTGATCTTGATCAGCGCGTCCAGGACCATCGGGCCGC
>JBEPVO010000199.1:0-3326 GCA_041690975.1 Alphaproteobacteria bacterium | reverse complement strand
GTGTATGTGCCGCGCAGCTTGGCGAGGCCGCGCCATTCCAGAACCTTCTTGGCGATCTCGTGGCCCTGGGCCGCCACTTCTTCCAGCGCATCGACATCGGTGGACCAGGCGCCGGTCTTGGTCTTGCGCCCGCCTTCCAGACCCATCTTGCCGAACAGGATATCGCCCAATTGTTTGGGTGAACCGATATTGAAATTCTCGCCCGCCAGCTTGTGGATCTCGATTTCCAATCCACCCTGGATCTTGCCGAAATCGTTGGAAAGACGGCGCAGCATATCGGGATCAATGGTGATGCCGCCCCGCTCCATGTCGGCCAGCACCATCGCCAGCGGGCGCTCCAAAGTCTCATAAACGGCGCGCTTGCCCATCTCGCCCAGCCTGGGCTTCAGCAACATGTGCAGCCGCAGGGTCACGTCCGCGTCCTCGGCGGAGTATTTGGTCGCTTCCGCAACGGGGACGCAATCGAATGTGATCTTGTCCTTGCCCTTGCCAGCCACTTCGCTGAAAGCGATGGGCGTGTGGGACAAATGCAGTTCGGACAATTCGTCCATCCCGTGCCCGTGCAGTCCGCCTTCCAGCACATAGGACATCAACATCGTATCGTCGATGGGATGAAGGCGGATGCCGCGCTGGAGGAATATCAGCGCATCATATTTGAGATTCTGGCCCACTTTCAGGATCGAGGGATCTTCCAGCAGCGGCTTCAACCGGGCGATGACATCCGCCTCGTCCATCTGCAGGATCTTCTCATTGCCATCGAGCTGCAGGCCGTCACCCTTGCGATGGCCGCAGGGAATGTAACAGGCCTCGCCCGGCGCCACCGCCAGCGACACACCGCACAGGCCCGCCTGCATGGGATCGAGAGACGTGGTTTCGGTATCGACACAGACAGTGCCCTTGGCGCGCGCGCGTACCACCCAGGCATCCAGCTCTTTTGTCGTCGTCACGGTGACATAGGCATTGCGGTCGATTGGCGCGCGAATGGCTGCATCGTCGGCGGGCGCGGCGGATGACAGATCCGTCGTTTCTGCAGGGGGCGACAGCATATTCGCCGCGACCGGTGCCGAAGCGATGCCATCCACATCATCAATCTGGAAATGCGCTGCCACGCGGCGGGTAATAGTCCCGAACTCCATCGCTTTCAAAAAAGCGATCAGTTCTTTCGGATCCGGTTCATGGACCGCGAATTCGTCCGGCTGTTCCTTGATCGGAACGTTCAGCTCCAAAGTCACCAGCTTGAGTGAAATGCGGGCATTCTCCGCATTCTCGATCAGGGTTTCGCGGCGCTTGTTCTGCTTGATCTCGCCGGCCCGCTTCAATACCGTTTCGACATCGCCATATTCGCCGATCAGCTCGGCGGCGGTCTTGATGCCGATGCCGCGCACGCCGGGCACATTATCGGCGGAGTCGCCGGCCAGCGCCTGAACCTGAATCACCTTGTCGGGCGTGACGCCGAACTTCTCCAGAACTTCGGCGGATCCGATCCGCTTGTTCTTCATGGTGTCGTAGAGTTCGACTTTGCCGTCGACCACCAGCTGCATCAAATCCTTGTCGGAAGATATGATGGTGCAGCGGGCACCGGACTCGCGCGCCATGCGCGCATAAGTGGCGATCAGATCGTCGGCTTCATAGCCTTTCATCTCGACGCAGGAGACGCCGAAAGCGCGGGTGGCGTCGCGCACCAGGGGAAATTGCGGGATCAGGTCTTCGGGCGCGGGCGGACGGTGCGCCTTGTATTCCTTGTAGATCGCGTTGCGGAAGGTCTTTTCGCTGGCGTCGAAGATCACCGCCAGATGGCTGGGCGCATCGCCCGCCTTCATGTCTTCCAGCAGCTTCCACAGCATGTTGCAGTAGCCGGCCACTGCACCGGTGGGCAGGCCATCGGACTTGCGGGTGAGCGGCGGCAGCGCGTGATAGGCGCGAAACAGATAGCCCGAACCGTCGATCAAATAGAGATGGTCGCCCTTTTTCAGGCTCAATGCCGGTTACTCAATGGGAGTGACTTTCAGCACCCGCGCGCAGCACAAAGCGGCGATCGCAATAGGGACATTCCACGAATGCCTCATCGCCCATTTCCAGATAGACGCGCGGATGGCCCAGCCCGCCCCCGATCCCGTCGCAGGCGACGCGGCTGGAATCGACTTCAATGATTTCGGGCACTTCGACCGGCATGGCACTTTCTCTCACTAGGCTTTGGCTTCTTGGGTGGGCTTTTGGCGGAACGGCGAGATCATAGTCCTTACGATTTGAGCGGCAAGAGGCTAGGTTTGCCCCATGGTCAAGCTCAACAAAATCTATACAAAAACCGGCGACGGGGGCGAAACCGGGCTCAGCGACGGCAGCCGGGTGACCAAGTTCAGCCTGCGCATCACCGCCATCGGCGCGGTGGACGAAACCAACAGCGCCATCGGCATCGCCAGACTGGACGCGGAGGGCGATTACGACGCGATGCTGTCCCGCATCCAGAACGACCTGTTCGATTTGGGTGCGGATCTGAGCATGCCGGAGGATGGCAAGACCGAAGACCGCTTGCGGATTGCTCCCGTTCAAGTGGAGCGGCTGGAGCGAGAGATCGACACGATGAATGCGAATCTGGCGCCGCTCAAATCCTTTGTGCTGCCGGGTGGCACCGCGCTGGCGTCGCATCTGCATCTGGCCCGCGCCATCGCCCGCCGGGCCGAGCGCGCCATGGTAGAACTGGCGGCGCAGGAAACCGTCAATCCCGCTGCCATTCATTACGCCAACCGGCTTTCCGATCATCTGTTCGTGATGGCGCGCGCTGCCAATAATGACGGCATGGGCGATGTTCTCTGGGTTCCCGGCAAGAACCGATAAAAGGCACCAAAGGCGGCACGTCGATTTTGGGATTTGGCTAGAAGTGACGCGCGGAGCGTGCGCTAGCACGTGAGCACGCGCGACAACGCCAAAGCCCAAAAGAACGTGCCGCTATTCAGCGCTGTGTTTGCGGCCGAAGATGAAAGCTATCAGAACGCCCACCACGCCGATCAGGCCCCAGCCCGGCATCGCCAGGGCGGAATAGATCGTCTGCGCCAGGAACGGCACACTGTGCTGCGCCCAATCCTTGAACAGCGCCAGCGATCCGGGATGGAGGATCGACCAGATCAGGCCCAGCGAGCGCACGGTGATCTCGCCACCCTTTTCAAGGGAGGTCAGCGCATCGGCGCCCAACAGCACCAATGCGGCCGCGATCATGGCCAGGGCGATCAATCGCATCAGGACCGTCAACACGCACGCCTTCCGAAAGAAATGGCGGCGAAACCTAACCGGGGCAGCCGCATCGCGCAAAGAAAAACGCCCGCCAGCGT
>JBEPVO010000198.1:0-3331 GCA_041690975.1 Alphaproteobacteria bacterium | reverse complement strand
CACCAAGAGCCTGGGCGACATCTCGACCCTGGCCGATCCCTCCGTGGTCGAGGACCTGATCCAGAACGCCAAGAGATAGGCAGATGCCTTCCGCTTGATCTACCCTCTTGTCCGTTCGGGCAATGGAGCGGGCAATATGCGTTCATGGCTGCTGATATTCTTCCTGGGGCTGGGACTTGCCACGCCGGCATTGGCGGCGGACTGGACCACGCCGGCCGAAGCGGCACGCTTTCGCACCACGCCCAGCTATTCCGACACATTGGACTATTTGAAGCGGCTGGAGCAGGCCGCGCCGGGCAAGATCAGGCTCCAGACTTTCGGCGTTTCGCCGCAAGGACGGCCCATGGTGGCGGTGATTGCCAACGCCAATGGCGTCTTCACACCCGAAGGCGCACGAGCGGCAAAGCTTCCCGTCATACTGGTCCAGGCCGGCATCCATCCGGGCGAGATTGAGGGCAAGGATGCCGGGTTGATGCTGCTGCGCGATTTCGCGGCTACCGGAAAAGCGCTGCATCTTCTGGATCATGTGGTGCTGGTTTTCATTCCGGTCTTCAGCGTGGACGGGCACGAGAATTCCTCACCCTACAACCGCATCAACCAGAACGGTCCCGACAGCATGGGGTTTCGCGGCCAGTCGCAATATCTGAATCTCAATCGCGACTATATCAAAGCCGACGCCCCGGAAATGCGCGCCTGGCTTGGGTTGTGGCAGCACTGGCGGCCGGATTTTCTCACCGATGTCCACACCACCGACGGCGCCGATTATCAATACGACCTTACCTGGTATCTCGAGGACCCCAGCAAGCTCGATCCCGCCTCCAGCGATTGGCAGCAGAAGGCGATGGCGGCGGTGATACCGGCCTATGAAAAGCGCGGACACCTAGCGTCCATCTATCTTGAGTTCAAGGACGGAAAAGATCCGCGGCAGGGCATTATCAATTTCGGGTCGGGCCCACGTTTTTCCACCGGCTATGCCGCGTTGCAGAACCGCCCGGCGCTTCTGATCGAGACCCATATGTTGAAGCCGTATGCCGTGCGTGTGCGCGCGGCATACGATCTGGTGGCGCTGATGCTGGAGCATATCGGCCGCGATCCGGCCGCGCTGCTTGCGGCCACGGCCACGGCCGACGCCGATACCTTCGCGCGCGCGAAAGACCGTGCCGCGCGTGTCACATTGACGTTCAAACCCGATCCGATTTCCACACCTTACGCCCTGAAAGCCTATGTTTTCGACCAGAGCCATAGCGACATTTCGGGAAGCGGCTGGATTCAATATGATCCCGGCAAGCCCGTCACGGTTGAAATTCCCAATTGGAACCGTTTGCTGCCGGACGCTTCGATTGCGCTTCCCGCTGCCTATGCCATCCCGGCACAATGGACCAGTGTCATTGCGCGCTTGCAGGCACACGGCATTGTTTACAGGCGGCTCGATTGTGCGGTGAGCGTCGATGCGCAAAGCTATCAGCTCGACAATCCCAAATGGAACAGCCAACCTTTCGAGGGCCATGTGATGCTGCAGTCGGTGATGATAAGTCCGGCGTCGCGGCATGAAATATTGCCACCCGGATCGGTAATCGTGCCTCTGGATCAACCGTCGGCAAATGTTGCCATAGAATTACTGGAGCCTGACGCCCCCGATTCGCTGCTCCGGTGGGGCATGCTGGATGCAATTTTCGAGATCAAGGAATATGGCGAGCCCCGCGTGCTGGAAAAGCTGGCACGCGAGATGCTGGCAAAGGACGCCACGTTGAAAACAGAGTTTGACCGGAAATTGAGAGACGATGCCGCTTTCGCCGCCAGCCCTCAGGCGCGATTGAATTTCTTTTTCCAGCGCTCGCCCTGGTATACAGTCCAACGGGCAGGGGCCTATCCGGTGTTGCGATTGGACGCGGCGGCGCTGGACACGATATCTGCGTCGATTGCAGGGAAATCCTGCCCCGTTCCGGAAGTCGATTCGGCATACCGCAACCTGCGATAGCTGCGTTCGAAATTGCGTTGGTAGTGTATCTATGTGTGCAATGTGTTATTTGGCTTTGAGAGACCGCCCCGCTTATACTATGTGCGGGCCGGATTATTCAGCAGCGCCGCCGCCAAATCTGCCAGAATCCTCGTGTTGGGTTTGGCTTGTGCTGGATCGCGCTGCAAGGCAGTGAAGACATAAATATTCGATAACCCCAAGCGTTTCGGCGGCCCGCAAAAGCTCTCCGGAAATTCAGTCAGGACAATCATGCCGAACGGGACTGTCAAATTTTTCAATGATGCAAAAGGCTTTGGTTTCGTCACGTTGGACGAGGGCGGGAAGGATGTGTTCTTGCCAGCCGTATCGGTTACATCGTCAGGCCTGCCGGGTCTGAAAGCCGGTCAGCGCATCTCATTCGACGTGCAGCCGGATGGTAAGGGCCCCAAGGCCGTCGATCTGAAACTGCTTGCCAGCCCGCCGCCGGTGGAGGTTCCGAGGCGTCAGCCGCAAAAGCCTGCTGAAACCCGGGATGAGACGCTGTTGACGTTCTATTGCGATCCCGCGTGGGAGAAATCTGTCGAGGTCATCGCGGAATTTCGCGCCGCAGGGATTGAGCCGCGTGTGGTCAATTATCTGGAGACACCCCCGACGCGGGACGAACTCAAGGGCCTTTCCGCGCTCATGCGGGACAACGGCCAATCGCTGGTCCGGCAATTCGATCCTCTGTTCCAGGCGCTCAATCTGGACGACCGATTCATCAGCGAAAATGAATATTGGGATGGAATTGTCGAACACCCTTCGCTGATCAACGGTCCGCTGGTATCGACCGCCACCAAGGCTGGCGTCTGCCGGTCCAAGGATGCCGTGAAGGCATTTCTCGCGGTGGCTCCTTCGAAAATCGCTCAGTCGCCGCCGGGCAAGAAAAGCATTTCGCCACGACTGTTGCAGTTGATGGGTGGAACCATGCCCGCTCTGCCCGCAGCAAGAGAGGAGTCGGTCGAGAAAGTCGAAAAACAGATCGTCAAACCTGTTCTGGCCAAGCCCAATCCCGTCGCGGCACAGAAAATCACAGTGGCCGCCAAAACCGATAAGGCTGCAGCGCCCGTGAAGAAGCCTGCGACGAAGGTCGTGGAGAAGAAGCCCAAGGCGAAATCCGCCAGCGCACCGAAGACGAAGCAAGTGGCAAAAGCACCCGCCCGCAAAGTGGCAAAGAAATCTGTCCGCTCCGGGCGAAAATAACGGCAGGGACGCAATCGCAGAATGCGCCACGATCGGATGATCGGGCCGTTTTGAGTGCCGGAATTTAACGGGGAGGGATGGTGCCGTAGGTGAGAATCGAACTCACGACCTATCCCTTACCAAGGGATTGCG
>JBEPVO010000197.1:0-3582 GCA_041690975.1 Alphaproteobacteria bacterium | reverse complement strand
CGCGCCTGGTCGCGCGCCGACAGGAACATGCCGCCGCCCCAATGGCCGCCGCCCGACACCACTTTGGTGCGCTTGCCGTCGATATCGGTGAAACTGTTGTCATAGCCTTCCCAATGCCAGTCGTCCGACATGCCGATGGGATCGGCGACATACTCTTTCAGCACTTCGGGCAACGGCCGCTTCCACAGATGCGTCAACGCCAGGGCCAGCGCGTTCACCCGCACGTCATTGTATTTCCATTCCGTACCCACCGGCGGCGGGCCTTTGGCCAACTCGCTCCATGGCTCCGCGCCGGGCCGGTCGGACCACCAGGGTTTGCCCCACATCGTGCCGATCCATCCCGAATCCTGACGCAGCATATTGTCCCAGCTAATCGGCTGGTTGTGCGGCAGCATGAAATCCGGCGTCGGCTTCACATAGTCGATCACCCGGTCGTTGACGTTCTTGATCATGCCCTTGTCGAAGGCGACGCCCGCCACTGATGACAGAAAAGTCTTGGTGACCGAAAATGTCATGTCGACATCGCGGGTCTTGCCCCACTCCGCCACGATATAGCCATGTCGGATGATGATGCCGTTGGCGGGCGCATGCGGCTTCAAGGGTCCGATGGGCGTGTTGAAGGCTTCATGCCCATATTTCAGCGGCACTGAAATGCGCAGGTCGCGAATATCCACCTGCTTGGCCAGTTCGGGCGGATAGGTCAGCTCCGCAGACACCGCGAAATCGATCGCCGCCCTGATCTTGGCGGCATCCAACCCTTCCTGCGCCGGGGTATGCGTTGCCCAAGCGTCCCCTTTTGGCGGCAGATAATCGGCGGCAAATGCGGGTGCCGCAGCTAGCAAACCAAACCCCAGAAACGCCCCGGTCAATCGCATAATACAACCCCCTGCTAGAACGGAGCGGACTCTGATCCGGGGGCGCGGCGGTCACAAGTGGATTCTGTACGCCACCCTGGGCGCTGCCCTACCTTCCACTCGCTGTGATTACGCTAAGCGGTTCGTGAGCCTAAAGCCGCCCGGGCAACAGCGCGCTGAGCAGAAACGATGCCACCAGCATCGCAAAGCCCAGCGCCATCAGCTTGAAGCCATTGATGGCGCCCGGACCGCGCCAGGATTCGGCCGGCACATCGGCACGCGCGGTCTGCGCCGCCCGCGCATTGATGCCGACAAAATTCCAGCCGAACAGGGCCACGCCTGCCAGCACGACCGCCAAGCTGCCGAATTTCAGAATTCCCACCAGGGTCCAGGCGATATCCAGCACGAACCTCATCGCGAACCACCCTTCGCGTCGGCGTCATAAGCGTCGATGAATGTGTTGAGCGCCTGCAAAGTCTGCTCGAAAGACTTCACCAGCATCCCGGTTGCACCGGCCAGCACATCGGGAATCTCAATGGGCGCACCGGGATTCATCCGCTGGGCCTGGAACGCCTCGATCAGCCCGATCAGCGACGCCCGCTGGGTCCGGCAATCCTCGACAAACATGGCATAGGCGGGATCGGACATCAGGGAACCTTGCGGATAGCCAGCCATGTACAACCAGCCAGCCCCCCACCTGGTTCCATCACCGCGTCCGTGCCGCGTTAAAGGATGTTTATTCCCAACCGCGCCATCACCCGGTTGCGGGCTACCACGCGCTCGCGGTCGGTGACGGCGATCAGGCCCGCGACCTTGCGGATCAGCAAATCTTCTTCCGGGTCCAGCACGCCATCGGCATAAGCGACATCCCACAGCATCTCGATCACACCGATCCGTTCGTCTTGGGTCATCGCGTCCAATAGCTCGCTGGTATGGCCCTGGATCTGCACCATCTGTTCGGACCGGGCCACCGCCGCCGCCAGCAGCGCGGCGCATTCCTCCGCTGTCATGTCGAATTTCTGGGTCAGCAGCGCTTCGATCACCGCCCGCTCTTGCGGCTGGAATTGGTCATCCTGCCGCGCCGCTTCCACCAGCAACACTGCCACCGACAATTTCACATCGGGCTGGCGCTGCGGCACCGGCGCCTGGAACGCACGCATCAATTGCTGGAACATCGGAACCTCAAGGATTGACGAGCGGCAGTGCATACAACGCCGACGCCATTTCGCCCAGTGCCTGTCCTGCCATCTGAGACACGCTGGTGTCGTCGGGCAATTCGACATTGTTGATATAGAATGCGAACGCCAGCCGCCGCCCGTCCGCCGTGGTGGTGTACCCCGCCAGCCCCTTGCCGGTCAGGATGGTGTGACCGCCATTCAGCAGATCGTGATCGCTGTACGTGCCGGTCTTGGCAAAGACATGCCCCGCGCCGGGCGATTCTTTCTGGATATCCACCAGGGTACCGTCCTTGCCCAGTACCGGCAGGCTGTCATGGAATTTCGCGGCATTCGGTCCCTTGGCCATCTGGTCCAGATAATGCACCACGAAATCGGGCGTGTAGTAGGCTGCCACCGCGCCGCCCGCGCCATCGCCCTGCGATCCGCCCGACATGTCCAGCCCCATGCCCGCCATCCAGTCATGCGCCAGCACGAAGCCCTTGTGGTCGGCCTTCTCGCCGGTCTTGCCCAGCACTGCGCCCAGCACATACGGCATGGTGCTGGCATGCAAATTCTGACTCACTTTTAAAGTAATGCGCGCATCTTCCGATAGCGGCGGCGAAACATGCTCGGCCACGCGCATCTCATCGCGATAGAATTTGCGCATCGCGCCCTGACCGATGGTGAAATCCGTCGCCTCCGCCGTGATCACGCCCGGCCTGCCCGCCACCCTCACGCCCGCATCCTTCAACGCCATGGTCAGCAACGTGCCCGCAAAACGCGATGGCTTGGACAGCGCATAACCCAAAATCACCGGCCCGCTCTTGACATCCACCGTGCCCGTCAAGGTGACCGTCTGGCTGCCATCCTTGCGATCAACCGTGACGTCATCGACCTTGGTCTTGTCGCCGGTGACGATCTTGTTGACGAAATGAATGTACGGCACCGCAGGCGCGAAGGTCAGCGTCGCAGGATCGCCCGCCTTTGTGCCGGGCGCATAGGTAACGTCGATGGCATTGTCGTTGACGATGACGGGCGAGATGGTCTCTCCCGTGCCCAGATCGCGCGCCCCTTCCTCGAACAGGCTGATATCGACCAGCACCCGCCCGGTGACGCGCTTGATCCCCGCATCCGCCACCGCCTTGGCAAATTGGCGCAATACGATGGCCGGATCGCTCGCCACCAGATGCGAATCCGCCCCACCATACGTGTGATCCTCATCGAAGAACGCCAGGGTGCCATCTGCCTGGATGCGGTTGGACAAATTGGGATCGCCGCTGCCCACCAGCACCAGATCGCCATGCAGCACACTCTTTTCGATCTTGCCGGTGCGATAAAGCGGGGTGTGGAAACGGTAATCCGCCCCCAACAGATGCAGCGCCGCGCCTTCGGTGAACAGCTTGGTGGTCGAGCCCGGCGTGAACAGCTTGTCGCCGTCAATCGCGAACACCGCCTTGCCGCTATCCAGCGACCAGACTTCCAGCCCGAACCGCCCATGGCGATAGACCGGCCGGCTCATCACTTGTTTGACCGTGTCGGAGAAAGTTTTCGGCGGTGCATCCTGAGCCGCC
>JBEPVO010000196.1:0-3617 GCA_041690975.1 Alphaproteobacteria bacterium | reverse complement strand
GGCTCTACGCGTTGGCGTCGAATTTCCGCCATGTTGCGGAAGAACCCGGATTACCGGGTTATCGCGCGCGATTATTGAGCGTGGCGAGGGACCTTGAGCGCGAGGCAGCCAAGCTGGATGATCACCGGGATTTGTCTCGGACGTCGGAAAAAACCTCGCGCACGCGATAGGAACCTTCGATCTTTTCCTGGAAAAACTGGCTGATGGATTCCGCAAATATCAGGGAATCGTAGACCTCCTGCGGAACATCCTCATAGACCATGACTTTTCCGTCGGCGCGGAACTTGGTCTTCAGCAGATGATCGCATTCGTCATAAATGACGGCTTCGATCGTGTCGGATTGCAGATACGGCATGTGGTGAGAACGACAGAAAACCCGTTTTGCTCCCTTGTGAGACAAAAAAGCGTGGCCGGGGGCCACGCCTATTGTTGTTTCACCGGTATTTGGTTCCGTCAGGAACAGCCGCTGGTCGTGCCGCAGGTGTTGCACTTCATGCAGGTGCCGTTGCGCACCAGGGTGAAGTTGCCACAAGCGCCGCAGCTGTCGCCTTCGAAGCCTTTCATCCGGGCTTCCGCCACCCGCCGGACATGGGCCTCGCGTGCCGCTTGCTTGGATGACAGTGCTGCTTCCAGCGATGCCACCTGTGCCCCCACAGGATTGCGGGCAGGTGTCGTGGTGATCTGGGCTTCGACGCTGGCCTTGATCTCGGACAAGTCGACCATCTCGCTTTCGTCTTCAAAATCACCCTCATGGACCTGGAAGGTCTCATGTTCTTCCAGCGCCAGCATGCGCGGTGCGGCGCCGCCCTTTACTACCGCCATCTGCTTCAGATGACCGCGCAGATAACCGGAGGACGCCACCTTGGCGATGGCCACTTCCGAAGCGCTGCCGGCGCTCGAACCATCACCGAGATCCTCATCGGTGGAAGGCACGACATGGGCGAGGTCGTTGCGGCCGAGATACGAGACGCCCAGTTCCCGGAAAATATAGTCCAGCACGCTGGTGGCGTTCTTGATCGAGTCGTTACCGATCACCAGGCCCGCGGGCTCGAAGCGGGTGAAGGTGAAGGCTTCGACGAATTCCTCCAGCGGCACGCCATATTGCAGGCCCACCGAGATGGCGATGGCGAAATTGTTCATCAGGCTGCGGAAGGCGGCGCCTTCCTTGTGCATGTCGATGAAGATCTCGCCCAGCCGCCCGTCCTCATACTCGCCGGTGTGCAGATAGACCTTGTGACCGCCCACAATGGCTTTCTGGGTATAGCTCTTGCGGCGATGGGGCAGCTTTTCCCGTTCCCGCGCGCGGACCTTTTCGATCACTCGTTCGACGATGCGTTCGGTCACAACGGTTTGTACGGGGGTCTGCGTGGCGTGCGGCTTGTCCGCGATCTGGTCGTCCATATCGTCCTCGAAGTTGAAGGCAGTTGTGGCAAGGGGCTGCGACAGCTTAGAGCCGTCGCGGTAAAGGGCATTGGCTTTCAGTCCCAGTTTCCAAGACAGCATGTAAGCCTCGCCGCATTCCTTGACGGATGCGGTGTTGGGCATATTGATGGTCTTGGAAATCGCACCGGAAATGAAGGGCTGCACCGCCGCCATCATCCGGATGTGCGCTTCCACGCTCAGGGCGCGCGTCCCGATGCGTCCGCAAGGATTGGCGCAATCGAACACCGGCAGATGCTCGGCCTTGAGGTGCGGCGCGCCTTCCAGGGTCATGGCGCCGCAGACATAGAGATTGGCGGCGTCGATATCGGCGCGCGAATAACCCAGGCTCTTGAGCATGTCGAAATCGGGCGCATCCATTTCGGCAGCGTCCAGCTTCAGTACGCCCTGGCAGAATTCTTCGCCCAAGGTCCATTTGTTGAAGACAAAGCGAATATCGAAAGCGGATTCCAGTGCCGCTTCGATTTCCGAAATCTGCTCTTCGCCGAAGCCCTTGGCCCGCAAGCTGCCCAGATTAAGGCGGCCGGTGAAGCTTTCCAGCGAGCCATAGCCCACGGCATAGGCGACGATGGCGTCGGCCTCGACCGTGCTGTAGCCAAGGCTGGCGAGCGCTTCGGGCACGCAGCGATTGATGATCTTGAAATAACCGCCGCCCGCCAAGGTCTTGAATTTCACCAATGCGAAATCCGGTTCGACCCCAGTGGTGTCGCAATCCATCACCAGGCCGATGGTGCCGGTCGGCGCGATCACTGTGGCCTGGGCGTTGCGGAAGCCGAACTCCTTGCCCATCGCCAGGGCATCGTCCCAGGCGCGGCTGGCGGCGTGCGCCAGGTCTTTCTGCGCGATGGCGGCCAAGTCCAGCGGTACCGGCGCGATGGCAAGCCGTTCATAGCCGACGCTTTCGCCGCGGGCGGCGCGCGCATGGTTGCGCACCACCTTGAGCATCGCTTCGCGGTTGGCGGCGAATTCGGGGAAGGGACCCAACTCGCCAGCAAGCTCGGCGCTGGTGGCATAAGACACGCCTGTCATTACCGCCGAAATTCCACCCGCGATGGCCCGTCCCTCGCGGCTGTCATAGGGAATACCGGCCGCCATCAGGAGCCCGCCGATATTGGCGAAACCCAGGCCCAGGGTGCGGTAGTCGTAGGAGAGTTGCGCGATTTCCTTGGAGGGGAACTGCGCCATCATCACGGAGATTTCCAGTACGATGGTCCAGAGCCGGGTCCCGTGCTCGAAGGCCGGCACATCGAAGATCTTGACGCCGTCCTGATCCTTGCGGAACTGCATCAGATTCAGCGACGCCAAATTGCAGGCGGTGTCGTCCAGGAACATGTATTCGCTGCACGGATTGGAGGCGCGGATTTCGCCGCCCGCCGGGCAGGTGTGCCAGTCATTGATTGATGTGTGAAATTGGATGCCCGGATCGGCACAAGCCCAGGCTGCATAAGATATCTTGTCCCACAATTCGCGGGCCGGGATGGTTTTGGCGACGCGATTGCCGCCGCGCGTGGTCAGGTGCCAATCCTCATTCGCCAGTACGGCGTCCAGGAATTCGTCTGTCACCCGCACGGTGTTGTTGGAATTCTGGCCTGACACTGACGTGTAGGCATCGGAATCCCAGTCGGTGTCATAGCTGGGGAATTCGATCTCCTTGAATCCCTGGCGTGCGAAGCTCACCACTCGCTCGATATAATTGTCGGGGATCATGGCGCCCCGTGCGGCGCGGATCTCGCGGCGCAAGGCCGGGTTCTTTTGCGGATCGAAACAGTCGCCGCCCGAGCCCTCGCAATTGACGCAGGCTTTCATAACCGCCTTGAGATGCTTGGCCGCGATCTTGGAGCCGGTGACCAGGGACGCCACCTTCTGTTCCTCGATGACTTTCCAGTCGATGAAATCCTCGATGTCGGGATGGTCGATATCCACGATCACCATCTTGGCGGCGCGGCGCGTGGTGCCGCCCGACTTGATGGCGCCCGCGGCGCGATCGCCGATCTTGAGGAAGCTCATCAGCCCGGACGACTTGCCACCGCCCGACAGCTTTTCGTTCGATCCGCGCAAGGTGGAGAAATTGGTCCCGGTGCCCGAGCCGTATTTGAACAGCCGCGCTTCGCGGGTCCAAAGATCCATGATGCCGCCTTCATTGACCAGATCGTCCTTGACGCTCTGGATGAAGCAGG
>JBEPVO010000195.1:0-3671 GCA_041690975.1 Alphaproteobacteria bacterium | reverse complement strand
CCGAATCACTGTGAATCCTGCTGTTGATATTTCGGGCGGGGCGCATGCTGAAACTGGATCAGGTCATTGAAGGCGACTGCGTGGCGCGTATGAACGCGCTGCCGGAAGGCTGTGCCGATCTCATTTTCGCCGATCCGCCCTACAATATGCAGCTGCGGGGCGACCTGCACCGCCCGGACCAATCCAAGGTCGATGCCGTGGACGATCACTGGGACCAGTTCGGCAGTTTTGCCGAGTATGATCGCTTCACCCATGACTGGCTGACGGCGGCACGGCGTGTCCTGAAGGACACCGGCTCAATCTGGGTTATCGGCTCCTATCACAACATCTTCCGCGTCGGCGCGACTTTGCAGGATCTGGGTTTCTGGATTCTCAATGATGTGATCTGGCGCAAATCCAATCCCATGCCGAATTTCCGGGGCAAGCGCTTTACCAATGCGCATGAGACCCTGATCTGGGCGACCAAAAACCCCAAGCAGCAATACACCTTCAACTATGAAGCGATGAAAGCGCTGAATGACGAGCTGCAAATGCGCTCGGACTGGACCTTGCCGATCTGTTCGGGGCATGAGCGCATCAAGGGCGCCGACGGTCAGAAGGCCCATTCCACACAGAAACCGGAATCCCTGCTCCACCGCGTCATCGTCGCCTCTACCAAGCCCGGCGATGTGATCCTGGATCCATTCTTCGGCACCGGCACCACCGGCGCCGTCGCCAAGCGCCTGGATCGCCGTTTCATCGGAATCGAACGGGAAAAGGTTTATGCCGATGTCGCGCGCGCGCGTATCGCTGAAGTGATCCCGGTCGGCAACGACGCCTTGGAAGTGACCAAATCCAAACGCTCTGAGCCGCGTATTCCCTTTGGCTGGGTGGTGGAGCGGGGGCTGCTCCCGCCCGGCACCGTTCTTCATGGCAATCGCAAGAACCAGAGAGCCAAGGTGCGTGCAGATGGTACGCTGGTGTGTGCCGATGCCACCGGATCGATCCATCGCATGGGCGCACATGTGCAAGGACTGGACGCCTGCAACGGCTGGACCTTCTGGCAGTTCGAGACGACGGCAGGCGCGCTGGTGCCGATCGACGTGTTGCGTCAGCGCTTGCGGGCCGAACTGGTCTGAAACACCGGACCACCTTGCTCCAGACCGTGCTCCACGATCTTGCGCATAACGGTGGGCAGTGCCACGTCGCGCAACCTGTCGGATGAAACCCATTGCCCGTTGATCTTCGGACGCTTGGCGAGATCGGTAAAATAGACTTCGATTTCCAGCTCGAAATGGGTGAAGCCATGGCGCACCAGCCCTGCGCGTCGCTTCCAGTCCCCCGGGAATGGTGCCTGCTTCAATGCGGACGCTTTTGACGGAAAGTCTTCCGACCAGTCTCCCTGGGGCGGCTCCAGCATCGAAGCCAGCAATCCTTTGTCGGGACGCTTGACCAGCAGGACCGCCCCGGCGCGGTCCTGCGCCACGAAAGCCACGCCACGTTTCAAAGGCCTTGCCGCTTTGGGCGCTTTTACCGGTAAACGCTCCTGAATGCCGCGCGCGCGCGCCAGGCATTCATCCGTCCACGGACAGTTGGTGCAGACGGGCCCTTTCGGTGTGCAGATCGTGGACCCCAGATCCATCAGGGCTTGTGCGAAATCCCCTGCCCGCGTCGGCACCAAAGTCGTGCCCAGGGTGTGCAACTGTGTCTTGGCTTTCGGCAGCGGTGTCTCGACGGCATAGAGCCGTGCGATCACCCGTTCGGCATTGGCATCCATCGCGGCCTGACGTTCGTCATAGGCGATGGCGGAAATGGCGCCCGCCGTATAACCGCCGATGCCCGGCAGTGCGCGCAATCCTTCGGCGGTACCAGGAAATTTGCCGCCCATCTCCTTCGCCACGATCTTGGCGGCGGCATGCAGATTGCGGGCGCGGGCGTAATAACCAAGCCCCGCCCAGGCGGCCAACACGTCTTCCTCCTGCGCGGCAGCCAGCGCCTGCACATCGGGCCAGCGTTCCAGGAATTTGCGGTAATAGCCGGCGACCGCCTGCACGGTTGTCTGCTGCAGCATGATTTCCGAAAGCCAGACGCGGTACGGATCGGCGCGCTTTCCTGGCAGCGCCCGCCAGGGCAGGACGCGACGATGCCGGTCGTACCAATCCAGAAGCCGGGACGCCAAATCGTTTTTTGGCAAATCCGGTTCGGGCTTTTTTGATTTGAGCGCGCGGGGCATACTTCGACCATGGCCCGAACCCCGCCTCAAAAACAATCAAGCAAAGATGCCGGCGGTCCGCCTTCACGCCGTGGCCGGGCCGCGTCTGTGGCAGGCGATATCGGCGTGGCCGGAGGCGCAGCATTCGCCCGCGCTGGTTTCACAGATCCCAGTCTGGTGCTGCGCTGGACCGAAATCGCCGGACCGGAGATCGCCCGCATCGCCCGTCCCTTGAAATTCAGCGAGTCTGGCGGCGTGCTGACCCTTTTGGCTGAGCCCGGCGCGGCCTTGTTTCTGGGCCATGACGCCCGTGCACTGGCAGGGCGCATCAATGCCTATCTGGGCCGGAACGCCGTGACGCGGGTGAAATTCGTGCAAGGCGCGCTCAGCCCGACCCCGCCCCCTCCCGAACCGCCAAAACCAGCTTTGGCTGCCGGGTCAGGTGATCCTGTGCATAACTATCGGGGGCCGGAAACGCTGAAAAACGCGTTGCAAAGCCTGGCCCGCTGGCGCGTCCCCCGCCAGGAGCGTTGAGCAAACGCTCCGCCTCTGCCAAAACAGAGTTCCAAAAGCACCGGAGAATCGCCCTTGTCGCGCAAAGCCCTTATCGGAATCGTGCTGGTTGTCGTTCTGGCAGCCTTTGGAGTGGGCTATTACGTGATGGGCAGCGCGAGCTCGGCTGCGGGCGGCGGCGACACCAAAGCGGTTGGCTTTACGCTGCTTTCCACCGACCGCACCCAGGGCAATTCCAAGGCGCCGGTCACGGTGATCGAATATGGCGCCCCGACCTGCAACATCTGCGCCTATTTTGCCGCCAACGAGTTCCCCCAACTCAAGAAGGAATATATCGACACCGGCAAGATATTCTTCGTCTTCCGCACCTTCCCGCTGCGCCCCATGGACGGCGATGTGGAGAAAATGGCGCGCTGTTTGCCTGAGGATAAGTACTTCGCGTTCATTGACCTTCTGTGGCGGAATCAACCCAAATGGGATGCTGCGGAATATCCCGGCATCACGGATCCGCATGGGGAGATGATCAAGCAAGCTCGGGTTTTCGGCATGACGGCCGAACAAGCTGAGCAATGTATTGCCAACAAGGCAGAGGATGAACGCATCAACAAGGTGTCTGCGGAAGCCGAACAGAGGTACAGCCTCACCGGTACTCCGACTTTCATCGTTGACGGGATTCCCCAGTCATCCGGCGCAGTTCCCTATAAGGATTTGGCGAAAGTCATCGACGCCGCGCTTGCCAAGAAAAAATAATTGGCGGCCGGCGCATTTTAACAGGCGTAAGGCGGCGCATTTTTCTTGAAGTTCACCCGGCTTAGACTTTCCGGTTTCAAATCCTTCGTCGAGCCGACGGAGTTGTTCATCGAGCCCGGCCTCACCGCCGTGATCGGGCCGAATGGCTGCGGCAAGTCCAACCTGTTCGACGCCATGCGCTGGGTGATGGGCGAGACGCGGCCCTCGTCCGTGCGCG
>JBEPVO010000194.1:0-3762 GCA_041690975.1 Alphaproteobacteria bacterium | reverse complement strand
CGCCCTCGGATTTCCAGGGCGCCCACAGCATGTTGGGTTCGGCCAGCCATTCGGGCTTTGGCAGCGAACCGGCATTGGTGGTTGGAAACAGCATGTAAACGCATCCTCCGGCTTGTCGATTTGTTGGTGGTTCTGCCACGTTCCGGTCGTGTCGTACATGACATTACTTAGTATGGCATGTGCCCGAAGCTTAGGTAGAATTGGGTCAACTTTGTTCAGCGCGCCAGCCCCGCCATTTGGAAGAGACCATGATCGACCTGCACTACGCGCCGACGCCGAACGGCTGGAAAATCTCGATCATGCTAGAGGAATTAGGGCTCCCTTATAATGTGATCCCGGTGAACATCCGCGCCGGCGATCAGTTCAAGCCGGAGTTCCTTGCCATCAGTCCCAACAACCGGATTCCCGCGATCGTCGATCATGCGCCCACGGACGGCGGCGCGCCGTTTTCGGTGTTCGAAACCGGCGCGATCCTGATTTATCTCGCCGAGAAGACCGGCCGCTTCCTGCCAACCGATATGCGAGGACGGTCAAAAGCGATCCAGTGGGTGATGTGGCAGATGGGCGGCCTTGGCCCGATGCTCGGCCAGCACGGGCATTTCGCGCTCTATGCGGCGGAGAAGATTCCCTACGCCATCGAACGCTACCGCGACGAGGCCGCGCGTCTTTATGGCGTGCTGGATCGGCAATTGCAAAAGACCGGGGCGTATGTGGCGGGGGACGACTATTCCATCGCCGACATCGCCTGCTTTCCCTGGACCATGACCCACAAGGCGCAAGGGTTTACGCTCGACGACTACGCGAGCGTGAAGCGATGGTATGCCGCCGTGCGCGCGCGGCCGCAAGTGCAGGCGGGGTTGGCGATCGGCAAGTTCGTCAAGGAGCCGTTCGATGAGGAAGCGCGCAAGAACATGTTCGGCGCAAAGGCGAAGGGGCTGTAATCAGAAATAGTGAGCGCCATCTATCATAGCAATTAAGTTCGTCATTCCGGGACGCGCCTCTTTGCGCGGGCCCGGAATCCATAATCCCTGCGGTGGTTATGGATTCCGGGCTCGCTCATTCAGCTCCGCTGAATTCGCGCCCCGGAATGACTCGTAGAAAGCCGCTTCGCGAAAACGCGTTACACGAGGAAACACGCCCATGATCGAATTCTTCTTCGACTGTTCCAGCCCCTGGACTTATCTCGCTTTTCACAACATCCAGCCGCTGGCAAAGGAGTTCGGCGCTGATATTTCGTGGCGGCCGATTCTGGTGGGCGGCATTTTCAACACCATCAATCCGAGCGTCTACGCCTCGCGCGAAAAGCCGGTCGAGGCGAAAGCGCGCTATATGAAAAAGGATATGGCCGACTGGGCGCGCTCCGCGGGCCTAGCGATCAAGATGCGGCCGACGGTATTTCCGGTGAACAGCGTCAAGGCGATGCGCGGGTGCATCTGGCTGGGCCGCGACAACGCTAGTGCGATGGTGCCATTCGCCAAGGCCGTGTTTGAGATCTATTGGGGTGAGGATCAGGACATCTCGCAGGATGCCGTGTTGACGGAAGTCTGCAAGCGCACGGGCGTCGATCCGCAGAAATTCTTCGCAGGAATCGGTGAGCAGGCGATCAAGGACCAGCTCAAGGCGAATACCGACGAGGTAATGGCGCGTGGCGGCTTCGGCTCACCGACCATCTTCCTCGACAAGACCGACATGTATTTCGGCAATGACCGGATGCCGCTGATCCGCGAAGCGCTGCAGCGGAAGAAGGCGGCGTGATGCCGCGCGCCGTCGTCTGCCGCGCGTTGGGGCCGCCGGAGCGCTTGCACCTCGAGACATTCGCGGCGCCGCCGCTGGGCGCGGATCGCGTTCGCGTTGCTGTCCGCGCTGCCGGACTGAATTTTCCGGATGTCCTGATGGCCGCTGGAGAATATCAGCTCAAGCCGGAGCTGCCCTTCACACCCGGCATGGAGGCGGCGGGCGATGTGGTCGAGGTCGGCCCTGAGGCAAAAGGCTTTCGTGCGGGCGACAAGGTCATTGTCAAGTTGCGGCACGGGGCGTTTTCGGAAGAGGTTGCGGTTTCTCCCTCGCAACTGACGCCGCTGCCCAAAACGTTCGATTATGCCGAGGGCGCGACGTTTCTGGCCGCGCATGGCACCGCCTATCATGCGCTGGTGGACCGCGCGCAAATCCAGCGGGGCGAAGTGCTGCTGGTGCATGGCGCCGGTGGCGGCGTGGGTCTGGCTGCGGTCGAGATCGGAAAGATTCTGGGCGCGACCGTCATCGCGGTCGCCTCAAGCGAGGCGAAGCTGGCTGTCGCCAAAGGGCGCGGCGCCGATCATCTGGTGCTGAGCGGACGGGAGCCGTTTCGCGATGCGGTCAAGCGCATCACCGATGGGAAGGGCGCCGACGTCGTGTTCGATCCCGTCGGCGGCGAGACGTTCGAGCAAAGCCTGCGCTGCATCGCGTGGGGCGCACGGCTCTGCGTGATCGGTTTCACCGGCGGCATCGGTCTGGCGAAAACCAATCTGGTCCTCATCAAGGGCGCGAGCGTGCTCGGCGTGCGTGCGGGTGAGGCGGTGCGCAAAAATCCCGCGCTGGGAGAGGAGCGGCTGAAGACGCTGTTCGGCTGGGCCGAAGGTGGCCACGTCCGCCCGCATATCTCGCATCGCCTGCCGCTCGAGGATGTTGCAAAAGCGATGCGGCTTCTGATCGACCGCAAGGCAATCGGGCGCGTGGCGCTGACGATGGAGTAGTTCACCCACCGTCATGGCCGGGCCTGTCCCGGCCATCCACGTCTGCCTTTCAATCAGAAGTAAAGACGTGGATGCCCGGCACAAGGCCGGGCATGACGTGGTTGAGTGCGGAATTCGGACTACTTATACCCGCGTTCGTCCCACCACGGGAAATAGTCGGGCATGTCTAAAGACACCTTGTTCTTGAATTGCGCGGGACGTTTTTCCAGGAAGGATGTCACGCCTTCTTTCACATCGTCGGAGCGCCCGCGCGCGTAGATACCTCGGCTGTCGACCTTGTGCGCTTCCATTGGATCGTCGGCGCCTATCATGCGCCACATCATCTGCCGGATCAGCGCCACTGACACCGGCGCGGTCTTGTCGATGAAACTGCGCGCCAGCGCGCGCGCCGTCGTCATCAGCTCATCTGCGGGCACGACCTTGCTGACGAGACGGCCGGCCAATGCTTCTTCCGCCGGAAACACGCGGCCCGAGTAGCACCACTCCAATGCTTGGGAAATGCCGACGATGCGCGGGAGGAACCAGCTCGAGGCCGCCTCCGGCACGATGCCGCGTTGGGAGAACACGAAGCCGAAGCGCGCATCTACGCTCGCGATGCGGATGTCCATCGGCAGTTGCATGGTGACGCCGATGCCGACCGCCGCGCCATTGATGGCGCCGATCACGGGCTTCAAGCACTTGAAGATGCGCAGCGTCACCTGACCGCCGCCGTCACGGATGTTGGCGTCGCTGTAATCGACCTTGCCGTCGGCGCTCCGTTTGGCCGGGCCGCGCTTGGCGTCGCGGTCAAACGTGTCGGCTCCGGAGGAGAGATCCGCGCCGGCGCAGAAACCGCGCCCCGCGCCGGTGACGATGATCGCGCGCACGTTGTCGTCGGCATCCGCCTTGTCGAAGGCGTCGATCAGTTCGTTCATCATGGTCGCGTTGAACGCGTTGAGTTTCTCGGGGCGGTTCAGCGTGATGGTGAGAATTTGTTCGGCGACCTCGTATTTGATCGTCTCATAGGCCATGGGGATTCCTTCCCTGATTG
>JBEPVO010000193.1:0-3776 GCA_041690975.1 Alphaproteobacteria bacterium | reverse complement strand
TCTTCCGGCTTGTAGCCGCGCAAGATCTGCGTGATGCGGTCCGCATCGCAATCGCAGCGGAATGTCACCGGCTCGGCCGGCAGCACCCGCACTTCGTCTTCATGGAACAGCCGCCACAGCACCGTTTCCGGCGCCAGACTGGTATCGACCAGTTCCAAATCTTCCACCGTGCGCGCCAGGATCGACAACCGGGTCCAGTCGTCCTCGCTGCGGCCCGGTGCCTTGCTGGCTTCCGGCGTCATCTGCAGCATCAGACCAGCCGCCTGCCAGCGCGGATGCTTTTCGCCCGCGACATACAAAGGCGCTGCCGCCAGCCGGATCACGGTGGGCAATTGCTCGGACTGCTCGAAATAGGTTTCCGCCGATGCCGCCAATCCGTCGGGCGAAAGCGCGACGATGCCCTGATAGGTCTTGCCGCCCCGCTGCGGCTCGATGGTGATGGCCAGCGCGCCCTCGCCCGCCAGCTTGGAAAAGGCCCGGTCGTCGAGACTTGCGAACCGCTCGGCATCCAGCCGGGCATAGCCGCGCACGCCGCGGGATCGCACTGCATCGCCTTCGCCTGGCGAAGATCCGAAATAGTCTGCTGTGACAATATCCAGCGGACCGCTGCTCTTGGTCTGCACCGTCAGCCGCCCGTCCAGTTTCAGCGCCGACCCCAGCAGCGCCGCCAGCGCCAGGCTTTCGCCCGCCACCCGTGCGGCAGGCTCCGGCAAGGCATGTGCCTCCAGCGCCTGGGCCGATGCCGTATCCAGGCGTACAAAACGGCCGCGTACGCCCGCCTTGGAAATATCGAACGGCAAAACGAAATCGCCCGCTGCCGCTGCGGAAGGGATGGGGGGGTGTTCGGACATGGTCTGTTATATGGCCGGTAACCGCGCCCATTCAACCGGCAAGAATTTGCGAAAAATCGATGCTAGGTTCGGTCCTCGTTTGGGGCTTCGATGATGTCCGGCAACCCGCAAAAAGAAGTAGCGCGCCCCACCCAGCGCCGCTTCGTCTATCCGCTGATCGCGCTGGCCGTGCTGCTGCTCATCGCGCTGGGCTGGGGGTTGAAATACTCCATGAATTCCCGCGCCCGACTGTGCCCGCCCGGCAATCCGGATTGTGGCCCCCTGCCGCCCTCACTGCCCGCCGCCCCCGTGCCGCCGGCAACACCGCCCCGCTGAAGACTTCGTGCCAAACTCTGGCCGATAAATCTGGCCGATAAGTCTGGGCTCCCCCGTGCCCCTGCCGTATGAGGGATGGATGGATGTCATCATCGTCGGAACCCTGGGCCTGCTGATCGTCGCCATTCTGGTGGCGATCGTGGCGCGCCGTCTGGCGCTGCCCTACACGGTGGGCCTGGTCGCGGCGGGCGTGGCGCTGGCGTTCAGCCGAATCGATTTCGGCATCACACTCACCCACGACATCATCTTCGAGCTGATCCTGCCGCCCCTGCTGTTCGAGGCGGCGCTCAACATTCATTGGCACGAACTGCGCCGCGATATGCTGCCCGTGCTGGTTCTCAGCATATTGGGGGTGGCGATTTGTGCCGCCATCGTGTCGGCGGGCATGATGTGGATTTTCGGCTGGCCCATCGCGGCGGCCTTGGTGTTCGGCGTGCTGATCGCCGCGACCGATCCGGTGGCGGTGATTGCCATGTTCAAGGACACCGGCATCGGCGGCCGTTTGCGCCTGCTGGTGGAAAGCGAAAGCCTGTTCAATGACGGCGTCGCCGCGGTGCTGTTCGGCCTGATCGTCGCCTGGGCCGCAGGCGGTGCATGGAATTCTTCCAGTGCAGCCTTCAGCCTGATCACCGTTTCCGGCGGTGGCATCGCCATCGGCGCGGGTTTTGGCATCGCCAGCATCCTGCTGGCGGGCCGCACGCCGGACCATCTGGCGGAAGCGGCGATCACCGTCGTGGTCGCCTATGGCGCATTCCTGACGGCGGAAACTTTCCATTTCTCCGGTGTGCTGGCGACAGTGACCGCTGGGTTGGTGGTGGGCAGCGCCGGCGTGCGCGGTTCGCAAAGCCGGCCCGGGCTTTCCGATCAGGCCCGAGACTTCATTCTGGAATTCTGGGAATTCGCCGCCTTCATCGCCAACTCACTGGTCTTCCTTTTGATTGGCGTGACGGTGGCGCGGATCGATTTCCACGCCGTGGGCGAGATCGCGTTGCTGGGTTCCATCCTGCTGGTGCTGCTGGGACGCGCCGCAACGGTCTATCCGCTTAGCCTGATGTTTCGCGGTTCGCGCTGGGCCATCGGCATGCGCGAACAACATATCCTATGGTGGGGAGGCCTTCGCGGCGCGCTGGCTTTGGCGCTGGCGCTGGCATTGCCGGCTTCGATCCCGATGCGAGACACCATCGTGATCGCGACCTTCGCGGTGGTCGCTTTCTCGGTGGTGGTCCAGGGCCTGACCATGCCATGGCTGCTGAAAAAGCTGGGCTTTTCGGCTTCCCAACCATAATTTCATTATTCTGCGCGCAGAGATGGGCCTATCACCCGGCCTTTGCTGCGAGACCTTTGCTTTTTCATGACGATCCGATCCACCACCTTGCGCCGCCATCGGCTGCTGCTGTTTTCGGGCCGGCATTGGAGAATGCGGCTGGTGCTGTGGGGCGGTGCCATCACGGTCGGTATTGTCAGTGTCGCCTTCGCCTGGGCTGCCAATCGCGCCCAGGAGCTTTTCGGGCACATCCTCTTCAATCCCTGGCTGGCCCTGGTGCTAACCCCGGCGGGGTTCATGTTCTGCGCCTGGGCGGCGCGCACCATCTTTGCCGGATCGCAGGGCAGCGGAATCCCGCAAGCCATCGCCGCGCGCCATCTGAAGGACGATGCGGCGCGTGTGCGTCTTCTCTCGCTACGCCTGACGGCGGGAAAAATATTGCTGACCTTAATCGGGCTCGCCAGCGGCGCCTCCATCGGGCGCGAAGGTCCGACGGTACAGGTTGGCGCTTCAATCATGCTGACCGCCGCCAGGCTGGGTGGGTTGGGCCGCGAACGTGGATTGATCCTGGCGGGATCGGCTGCCGGTGTCGCCGCCGCTTTCAACACGCCGCTGGCAGGCATTGTCTTTGCCATCGAAGAGATGAGCCGCGCCTTTGAAAGCCGCACCAGCGGCCTGGTGCTGATCGCTGTGATCCTGGCGGGCCTGGCGTCGCTGGGACTGGTCGGCAATTACAGTTATTTCGGCCACTCGACTTCGATGCTGCTGGTGACCATCGACTGGATCGCCGTGCTGGTGTGCGGCGTCTTGGGGGGATTGCTGGGCGCGTTGTTCGCGATTCTGATCGTGCGCGGCACCGCCATCATTCGCGCCTGGCTGGCGCAAGCCACCTTGCGGCGCGCCCTGATGCTGGCGGCACTCTGCGGTCTGATTGTCGCGGCATGCGGTCTGTTGAGCAACGGGACGACCTATGGCACCGGCTATGAAGCCGCACGCGGCGCGGTCGAGGGCCATGGCCTGGCCTTCAGTTTCGCGCCGCTGAAATTCATCGCCACGGTCGCCTCGAGCCTGTCCGGCATTCCGGGTGGATTGTTCGCGCCCTCGCTTTCCATCGGCGCGGGCATGGGCGGCACCGTCGCGCAATTGCTGGGCGTACATGCCGTGGGCGCCATCGTGCTGTTGGGCATGGCTGCCTATTTCTCGGGTGTGGTGCAGGCCCCGATCACATCCTTTGTCATCGTGGGCGAGATGAGCGGCGCCAGCGGCATGGTGATCCCGCTGATGCTGGCCTCTTTCATTGCTTATGCCGTGAGCCGCGCCTTCCAGCGCCAGTCGCTCTATCACGC
>JBEPVO010000192.1:0-3785 GCA_041690975.1 Alphaproteobacteria bacterium | reverse complement strand
GGATGGAGTGGCTGATGGTCTGCCAGTTGGTGAGCGTGCCGCCCAGCCAGCGATGATTCACATAATACTGGGCGCAGCGTTTGGCAGCGGCGGCGATCGGCTCGGACGCCTGGCGCTTGGTGCCGACAAACAGAATGCGGCCACCGGAAGCGGCGACTTCACGCAAGGAGACCAGCGCCTGGTGCAGAAGCGGCACGGTCTGGGTCAGGTCCAGGATATGGATGTCGTTGCGGGCGCCATAAATGTAGGACGCCATTTTCGGATTCCAGCGCTGCTGGCGGTGACCGAAATGGGCGCCGGATTCAAGCAACCCACGCATGGAAAAATCTGGCAAAGCCATATGATCGTTCTCCTTTACCGGTTGGCCAGATGTGCGGGTTATCCCTTTGAAGAGACACCGGACGGGGAGACCGGAACACCCGACCTGGACCCACCCGCACACGCGAGATGGCGGGGCTTATAGGGTTTTGGGCCGGGGCGCGCAACCCCACCCTGCGCCAAAAACCGGCCATTTCCGCCGGTTCCTATGCTAGAAAACGGCATGAAAGACCCAATCCGCCCTCTTCTGCGTCAGCTTCGTCCCAATGGCTTGGTCGAGGTCGCCAATCTGGGCCTGCATCGACCCGGCCTGATCCCTCTCTGGTTCGGGGAAAGCGATCTGGTCACACCCGAGTTCATCCGCAACGCCGCCATTGCGGCCCTGACCGAAGGCAAGACCTTCTACACTTGGGCGCGGGGCATCCCCGAATTGCGCCAGGCCATCGCCGCATTCCATCAGCGGACTTTGGGCATCGCCATCGACCCGGAACGCATCACCGTGCCGGGCGCCGCCATGCTGGCAATCGTGACGGCTCTGCAATGCGTGGTGGAGACCGGCGACAATGTGGTGATCGTCGCGCCGGTCTGGCCAAACATCTTCCAGGCGGCACAAGTCGCAGGTGCGGAAGTCCGGCTGGTGCGCCTGGACGAGGACTGGAACACAGGCCGCTGGCATCTCGATCTCGACAAGCTGTTTGATCGATGTGATGCGCGCACCAAGGCGATCTTCATTTCCTCGCCCAGCAATCCCACCGGCTGGATGGCGAGCCGCGCCGAACAGCAGACCATTTTGGACTTCGCGCGCGGGCGCGGCTTGGCGATCATCAGCGACGAAGTCTATGGCACCTTGGTCTATGACGGCAGCACCCATGCGCCGTCCTTCCTGCAGATCGCGGACGAGAATGATGCCGTCTTTGCCATCAATTCCTTTTCCAAACCCTGGGCGATGACGGGTTGGCGCATCGGCTGGCTGACGCATCCGCGCAATTTGAGCGACGCGATGCGCATCCTCTCGCCCGTCGCCAATACCGGCACCACCACTTTCAACCAGTATGGCGCATTGGCGGCGTTGACGCCGCAAGGCGATGTCTTCCGCGAAACATTGCGCGTGCGCTGCGAAGCCAACCGCACCGTAGTGCAGGATTTCATCGCTCGCCAGAACCGTGTGCGCTGGATGGCACCCGAAGGCGCCTTTTATGGCTATCTACAGGTCGAAGGCATGGGCGACAGCCTGGCGCTGGCGAAGGACCTGGTGGTGCGCGCCAATGTCGGCACCGCGCCGGGTTCGGCTTTCAGCCTGGGTGATCCACGCGATGACGCCTATCTGCGCGTCTGTTTTGCCCGCGACGCACAAGGCCTGTCCGAGGGCCTTCGGCGGATCGAAACCACTTTGGCAGCCGCTTAAACCGCTTCGACGGACACCACGCCGGGAATCGCGGCGATGTTGCTGCGCAGGATCGCGGTAACGGCATGGCGCTTGGAAAGCGCAATCTCCACTTCCTCGCCCTCTCCGCCCGGTACCACAAAACTGACCAATCCCTTTCCAGGCTGCATCAGCTGGGCCGCGATAACAGAGAGCGGCGCCACGGAATCCAGCCGCACCACCATTCCCTCGCCCGCGTTGGCCGCCGCCTGGTCCAGATCGGTGATTGATGCGGCGCGCAGCTTCAGTTCGTCACCGTCCCAGTCCGCACTGGCCGTGATCACCAGGCTCTTGCCCGCTTCCAGCAGCGGCCGGCTGGCCGCCAGCACTTCGGGAAACAACATGATCTCGAACATGCCGGTGGAATCGGAGAAGGAAACGAAAGCGTACATCTGATCGTTACGCCCACGGCGTTCCGATTTCTTGATCATCGTGCCGGCCAGCTTGGCCTTGAAGCCGGCACGCCGGTCTTCGACCAGGCTGGCATAGGTGGTCACACCCAATCGCTTCAGTGCCGAACCGTACGCATCCAGCGGATGGCCGGAGAGATAAAATCCCATGGCACTGAACTCTTCGCCCAATTTCTCATGGGCTGGCCAGTCCGGCACATTGGTCAGGCGCAATTCCTCCGCTGCGGAATCGCCGCCACCGAACAAGGAAACCTGACCGCTTTCGCGCTCACGTGCTGCGGCCTGCGCGCCGCCCAGGATCCGGTCGGAGCCTTCCACCAACTGGCGACGGTTCTTGTTCAGGCTGTCGAAGGCGCCGGCCCGCACCAGATTTTCAAACGCCCGCTTGTTGACCAGCTTGGGATCGACCCGGCGCGCAAAATCGGAAATGGATTTGAACGGACCGCCTGCGTTACGAATCTCCACCACATGGTCCATCGCCTGGCGACCCACACCCTTGACGGCGGCAAGCGCGTAAAACACCACACCCGCTTGCGCATCGCAGGTGAACACCGCTTCGGACCGATTCATGTCCGGCGGTGCGATCTTCACGCCCAGCCGCTGTGCTTCCTGGCGGAAGACATTGAGGCGGTCGGTGTTGCCGATATCCAAAGTCATCGAGGCGGCAAGGAATTCGACCGGATAATTTGCCTTCAGATAGGCCGTCTGATAGGCGACCTGGGCATAGGCAGCGGCATGACCCTTGTTGAAGCCATAGCCCGCGAATTTCTCCGCCTGTTCGAAAATCTGTTCTGCGACGGATTGGATGACGCCGCGCTCGCTCGCACCTTTGAGAAACTTCTCCCGGTGCATGATCATTTCGGCCGGAATCTTCTTGCCCATGGCGCGGCGCAAAAGATCCGCCTCGCCCATCGTATAGCCGGCCAATTCTCGGGCGATGCGCATGACATCGTCCTGATAGGTCATCACGCCATAGCTTTCGCGCAGGATCGGCTCTAGCAGCGGATGGAGATATTCCACCGCTTCCTTGCCATTCTTGCAGGCGATGTATTTGGGAATGGAATCCATCGGGCCCGGGCGATAGAGCGCCACCAGCGCGACCAGATCGTTGATATGGTCGGGCTTCATCTTGCGCATCAGATCGCGCATGCCAGCGCCTTCGAGCTGAAAGACGCCGATGCTGTCGCCGCGCGCCAGCATCTCGAAGGTCGCCGGATCGTTGAAGTCGATGGTCTGGGTGTTGAGCGAAACGCCCCGGCTCTTCAGCAGGGCCTCCGCCTTGGCGATGACGGTCAGGGTTTTGAGACCCAGAAAGTCGAACTTCACCAGTCCGGCTTTTTCCGCATCCTCATAGTCGAACTGCGTCACCGGCATGTCGGAGCGCGGATCGCGATAAAGCGGCAGGATTTCATCCAGCGGACGGTCGCCGATCACCACACCGGCCGGATGGGTGGAGGCGTGGCGATAGAGCCCTTCGATCCGTCCGGTAATCTCGAACAGGCGCTTTGCGAGGGGTTCGGATTCCGCGATGGCTTGCAGCCGCGGCTCGCTGTTAATCGCGTCCTTCAGCGACATCGGCTTGCCCGGCGGATTGGGGATCAGCTTGGCGATGCGGTCCACCAGCCCCAGCGGCA
>JBEPVO010000191.1:0-3840 GCA_041690975.1 Alphaproteobacteria bacterium | reverse complement strand
ATTATCGATCAGGAGAAGCATGCTGGCCGTAAGATGCTGAGTTTCCGGCGTAATCCCGCCGTCCGCTGGTTGCGGCGGCTATATAGCACCAATTTCGGCCTTGGCGCGACGACCTCCCGGCGCTGGACCGTCAAGGTCGAATCCGACCTTAGCCGGTATTGTCGGCGATCCAGGTTAGGTACGGCGCGAATCCGGCGCTGAAATTCTGGGCCACGATTTCCGGCGTCTCGTAAGGATGTAGTGCTTTGATACGGGCGATGGCCCGTTCGAACAAATCGGTGCGAGTCTTGGCCAGCAGCATCACTTCCGGCTCGACCATTCGCGTGCCTTTCCAGACATAGTGGCTTTCCACCTCTAGAAATTGGACACAGGCCGCCAGCCGGTCCGCCAGCAGGGCATCGGCGATGCGGCGCGCATCGTCGCGGCTGGCAACGGTCGTGGTCACGAATCCGGTGTCGGGCACCTGGGCCATGACGCTATCCTGGCACGGATCGGCGCGCGCTGCAGCTTTCCGCCGAATGACGTGTTGGACCGAAGGAGGAGAATTCCATGGCCATGAAACTCGAAGGGTCCTGCCGCTGCGGCGCGGTGCATTTCAATGTGATGAGCCACGCGCCCTATCCTTATCAGCTTTGCTATTGCTCGATCTGCCGCAAGACCGCCGGCGGTGGCGGGTTCGCCATCAATATCATGGGCGACTTTGAGACCCTGACGATACGCGGCAGCAAAGCGGTCCGCATATTCCGGGCGGAGATCGATGACGCAGAGGGACATTGCAAAAAGAGCAGTGCCCGGCGGCATTTCTGTTCCCGGTGCGGGTCGGCCCTATGGGCCCATGACCCACAATGGCCCAAGCTGGTGCACCCCTTCGCGTCGGCGATCGACACCAAGCTGCCGGTGCCGCCATCCAAGGTGCACCTGATGCTGCGATTCAAGGCGCCTTGGGTGAAGCCGGATTTCGGGCGAGGTGATGCCCGCTTCCAAAAATACCCGAAACTCTCAATCGAGGATTGGCACCGCAAGCGCGGGCTCTGGATCGACTAGAAAGACATAAAGCAGAAACGCCAGACGCCGTTTCCGGCGCCTGGCGTTTTGCTGCAGGATTTCTCTTGGATGGCATAGGACGTGGCGTCATATCGCGCGGGATCAAGGTGCCGTGAGACTTTCGAAAATCTTTCCCAAAAAGATCAGGTCTTCCTTGGAATAAGGCATCTGTTGCGCCGTGGTGGGATCCGCGAATGCGTCCTTCACCATGTTGCGAAGCTTGGTCGTCAGAATTTGATCGCCCTTGGTGAAACTTTCGATTTGCGTCATCCAGCGCTGAGCCAGATCCAGCGCCGCAGGCGTGCCGGGATCACCGGCAATCGCGAATGTCTTGAGTTCAGCAATCATTCGATCCCAGACAACAGCATCCTGCTCGTAATCAAAATCTTCGTGGCTGGACAATGCCTCGATTTCTTCAGGACGGAAGTATTTGTGCTGGTGCGGCACCAGTGCGGGATGAAACAGCGTGGAGCGGGCGAGCTTGGACGTCATCGAAGTCTCCTTGGACAGGGTTGCGAGATCGTCGATGGAAAGAGATTGGCCGGCCCTGAGTTGCGCCTGCGCCTTGCGGATCAGGGTTTGCGCCCTGGCGATCCGTCGGCCTTCCTGAATCAGCGCCTGGTCTTGCAAGGCAAGCACGGCATCCAGCGTATCGGCTGACGCCAATAGCTGACCGATGCTGGCCAGAGACAGACCAAGGCCTTTGAGCGCCAGTATCTGGTGCAGCCGGGCGATCTGCTCCGGGCCATATGTCCGCCAGCCGGTCTGGGAGCGCAACGGCTTCAGCAAGCCGCGCTGTTCGTACAGACGCAGCGCCTTGATGCTGACGCCAAAGCGGCTAGCGGTTTCGGTGGGACTCAGATTCATAGCCAAACTCAAACTATCGACCCGGGGGACCTGACGGGCGGACCCAAGGGACGGTGCAAGCCTAGATTTTTCCCTTTTAGCGCGGACCGGCCGTTTATTCGAGGGCAAGAGCGTATTGAATGCGAAAACGCCAGACGCCGTTTTCGGCGCCTGGCGTTTTGCTGCAAATGATTTGCGCTTTTACTGCGGCTGCTTGGTGGTGCGCAGATACGGCTTGTGGGTCTTGTAGCCGGGGAAGAGGGTCTTGGCTTCCTCGTCGCTGACCGCACCGGTGATGATCACGTCGCCGCCCTGTTTCCAATCCACGGGCGTGGCCACTTTGTGCTTGGCGGTGAGCTGCATGGAATCGATCACGCGGATGATCTCGTCGAAATTGCGCCCGGTGGTCATGGGATAGGCGATCATCAGCTGGATGCGCTTGTCAGGGCTTATGATGAAGACATTGCGCACCGTGGCGTTGTTGGCGGGGGTGCGGCCTTCGGAGGTGCCCGAGGTGTCGGCGGGCAGCATGCCGTAGAGTTTGGCGACCTTCAGATCGGTGTCGCCGATCATCGGATAGTTCGGCGCCATGCCCTGGGTTTCGGCGATATCGGCGGCCCATTTGGCATGGTTCTCAACCGGATCGACGGAAAGGCCGATCACCTTGACGCCGCGCTTGTCGAATTCGGGCTTCAGTTGCGCAACGCGGCCAAGCTCGGTGGTGCAGACCGGTGTGAAATCCTTGGGATGCGAGAACATGACCACCCAATGATTGTCGGCCCAATCATAGAAATTGATTTTGCCGTCAGTGGTGTCGGCATCGAAATTTGGCGCGGTATCATTGATCTGCAGCGGCATGGCACATCCTTTTGTCGTGGGAATTTTCGCGAGCCTAGCGCAAAGGTCCGAGGACCGGTAGCGGCCAATTTTCCAGGCCCATGAAGGGCAATATGGCAGCCCGATGACGGTGGTTGCATTTGGCCATCCGATGGCGCAAAAGCGGGCCGACGTGCAAGGTGTAGGGAACGCGGTTCAATGCCGTGGCTGCCCCCGCAACTGTAACCGGCGAGCACTCGTCCGAATTGCCACTGATTCCAAAAGGATCGGGAAGGCGGATGAAAGCGATAACCCGGGAGCCAGGAAACCTGCCTCGCACGGTCGTCCAGTTTTCGGCCGGGGTGCGCCGAAGATTACGGGGTGAACCGTTGCGGCGACGAGAATGGAGTCGTCGCGGGGCGTTCGTGAACCAGCAAGGATATGAATCCGCCGTACCGACTCTTGAACCCGTTCAGGAGACGTCATGTTGAAATCTGTTTTTCTCTCAAGCGCCGCGATGGCGGCACTTACTCTTTCTGCGTCTGCCATTTCCGCTTCGGCGCAAAGCCAGAACAGCCTTTTTGTACCGCAGGAGAATGTGGTGGTAACCGCCACCCGCATCGCCACACCTATCGATCAGGTGGCAAGTTCGATCACAGTGATCGATGCCGCCGATATCGATGCGCGGCAACAGCGGTCGCTGCCCGATGTGCTGCGGGACGTGCCGGGCCTCAACTTGGTGCAAACCGGCGGCGAGGGCGGGCAGACCTCCATCTTCATGCGCGGCGCCAATGCCAATCACACCAAGGTGCTGATGGATGGAATCGAAGTATCGGATCCATCCAATCCCAATGGTGCTTATGATTTCGGCAAATTCAACAGCGCTGACATTGCGCGGGTGGAGGTGCTGCGCGGTCCCCAGTCTGGTCTGTACGGCTCGGACGCCATTGGCGGTGTCGTCAATATCATCACCAAATCGGGCAATGGCCCGCTGACCCTTTCGGCCCAGGCCGAAGGCGGCAGCTTTGATACGTTCAACCAGAGTGCTTCGATTAGCGGTTCCCAGGATGCGTTTCATTATCGCGCCAGCCTGGCGCATCTGCATGCCGGCGCCACGCCGGTCACGCCGCTGGA
>JBEPVO010000190.1:0-3850 GCA_041690975.1 Alphaproteobacteria bacterium | reverse complement strand
TCGCCCATGAAACTGTAGAGCGGATAGCGAAACGTGGCGGGCCGGTTCTTCTCGACCGTCAGATGCGAAATCCATGCAAAGCCATAACCGGCGACAAGCCCTGCTCCGAGCCACCAGAAATTGCCGGTGAACGCCAGCATCAGGATGCACAACAGCGACAGCGCCGAGCCCAGGAAATGCAGCCGTCGCGTGGTGCGCTGGACATGCTCGCCCAGATAGAAGGGATAGAATTCCGCGAAGCTGGAATATCGCTGCATGGCATCATCCCTCCTCTTGGTTTTCATCCATGCAGTGGCGCGATACCCGGCGCCGTGGGAGTCCCGTTCGCGTTATTGTTTGTTCAGATAATCGCCCAGATACGCCTTGGACGCCGCTTCGTCTTTCAGGGGTGTGATCTTGTCCGGATCGATCCGCACCATGATGTAGTCGATGTGATCGTCGATATGGGTGAAGAGATGGCCGGTGCCCGCCGGCACGAACACGACATCGCCCGCTTTCAAATTATAGCTGGCGCCGCCCTGGATATCGTCGGCATTGTTGCCGGGGCCGTTATACAGCCGCACGGTTTCCTCATCGGCGGGCCGCCGCTTCTTGTTCATCAGGCCGGGCCCCAGCTTCAAGGTCGCCGATCCATCGATGATGTGATAAACCTCGCTGACCAGATCATGCTCGGCCACCGCTTGCGGCCCGGGCTTGTCCAGCTTGCCGCGATGCTCCACGCCCAGCGCGATATGGACCTTGCCGATGTCGATATCCCGCACCTGCTGATCGATCCGGTGTTCCGCCACCGCTTTTTTCGAATAGGCCTGAATTTCCCCGGCCGGGATATAGACGCCTTCGCACATCTTGCAGCTTGGTTGCGGCCCATCGTCCGAGGTTGGCGTCTGCGCCGCCGCGGCCGTCGTCATCAGGCCAAACACCGCCAATCCCGCAATGCGCATTCTCATGAATTCCTCCTCGCCCGTCTTTGCGGCCAGATTATCCGCACCGACCTTGGTGGGATAGGTGCGCCCGGGATGGCGATTCATAACGCACCGCAGCAAGACGCTTGATGCCGGACTGGGCGCCAGACTGGACGTTAGACGGATCGCGCCGCCTGGGTGTAGGCTTGCACCCATCGCTTTGCCACAAGGGGGATTCCGCATGGGGGAAAATCCGATGATGGACATCGATCGACGGGCTTTTATCGCCAGTCTGGGCGGCGCATCCGCCGTCGCGGCGATGAGTTCGGAAGCCAAGGCCGACGCCCTGGAAGATCATCAGAACGAACTGTTGAACAAGGCAGCGGAAAAATTCCCCACCACGGCCGAACTGGCGGCAGAGGTCGATACGATGCCGTACCGCCGCGGCGTCGGCAATTTGTGGATCGCGCGCAAAGGCAATGTCAGGCGGCTGCAACCGATGCCGGAGGCGCCGACCCTGGTGGATTATTTCCGGCTCCGGTTCAACGAAGTCTCGAACCATGTGCTGCAAAGCGCTAACCGCGCCATGAAGACCGGCATGTCCGAGGAAGTCATTCTCGCCTGCCTGCTGCATGATACGGTGCAGCAGATCGTCAAGGTGGATCACGGCTGGTGGGGCGCGCAAATGTACGCACCTTATCTGTCCGAAAAAGCCACCTTCGCGATCCGCTACCACCAGGCGCTGCGTTTCTACGACGACCCAGCGCATGGCTATACCTACCCCGATCTCTACCGCAGGACTTTCGGTTCGGACTACAAGCCGGAGCCTTATATCGAGGCCACCTACAAGATGGTGCGCAATCACAAATGGTATGAAGAGCCCCGGCTGGTCACGGTGAACGATCTCTACGCGTTCGAACCGAACGTGCATCCCGCTATCGATCAATTCGTCGACATTATCGGCCGTAATTTTAAACAGCCCAAGGAAGGGTTGGGCTTCGACAACAGCCCCTCCGCCCATATGTGGCGCACCCTGGCGATGCCGGATCACCCGCTCTGAGCAATGCCGGTTCGCCCACGAATGTGGGGCTAAAACAGGCGAAGCGAACGGCTCTGCACCTTGCCGTCGGGCGCCAGCGGCCCGATGGTCCATTCCGCAAATCCCCGAAAACCTATGCCTGAGCGGTATGAAGCGCGACGGCGGTTGAAGCTTTCTTCCGCGCTGGCATTCCTAGTCCGCAAGAGCGGTTTTGGTTCATCATCAATTCTTCGTGTGAGCCGTTTGCAGGCGCTACTTCTCGGGAAACGCGAACGGGATGGCACGGATGATGGCAACATAGGCGGAGCTTGGGTGATTCTGGTCCGCGATCAACTGGTAATCCACCGTGTAGCCCGGTTTTCCATGCAAAGCCTTCAACCGCGCCGCCAATTCGCGCGCGCCGGTGATCATGCCGGGCCAGGTACCCAGCATCGTCCCATAGGGCGCGATTTCCGCGCGCTGCGCTGGCGTGAATTTGACTAGGTCATCCTTGGTCGGCGCTAAGTTGTCCGGTTCTCGAGCGCCCACGGTGACAAGCACGCGCGGCGCGATGCGCCTGGCTGTCACTGCCTCAGCGAATTGTTTTTCGCTCGCGAGAACCGTACCGCCATCGTACCAGAGCGAAGGACTCGCAGGAATGAAGGTACGAAAGGCGGTGGGCTCCGTGAAGAGCGCACGCACCACGGCAAGGCCGCCAAGCGAGTGGCCAAACAGAGCCTGATTGCTGCGATCGACGGGAATCAGGGCCTCGACCTTGGGCTTGATCTCCTTTTCGATGACTTGAAGGAACGCGTCTACATCACCTGTCTCGGGACCGATGTCTTTTTCGACAAAGGCGGGGGCACGATGTTCGGACTTTACCGGCCAACCGAAATCGTAATTGCGCATGGTTTGGAAGGCATTGATTGCCGCGAGGCCGTCCAGGGGTTTGCCATTCTCGGGGTTGCGGCGGGCATAGCGCGCGATCACGGTCTTGTCATTCAGCGCATCATGGCCGATGCCCACCACCACGGTGCCCTTGTCACCCAGCCAGTTAGCGGCGACAGCGGCCTCCGGGAAATAAAGTTCGCCGTCCAGCACATACATCACGGGATAGCCCGACTTTGGCGCGGGCTTGAATGGGATGCTGATCTGAATGGTATAGGGCTCTTTGTCGATTGCGGATGTGAAGTGAATGATTCGGCTGTTGGGGATCGCGGCCTCGGCCGGGAAAAGCTTGCGGTCATCCGCGTGCGCGGGAAGCAATATAAAGGTGGCGAACGCCGCAAGGAATGCCGCAAGACTCAAAGCGCGAAGCGACATGGCATACCCTTCCGAAAATTCCTGAAAGATTAGGTCCGCGCAGTATGAAGCCCGATGGCGGTTGAGGCCTTCTTGCGCGCCGTGAGCCAGACACCACCCACGACCGCCAGATTCATGGCGGCGCGGGCCAAACCTTCCGCGAAATTGAAGGGCGAAAAGAATCCATCGTCGACGAAATGCCAGAAGGGCGAGATCAACCCGGACTGGATCAACAGCACGCCGCCGCCCCTGACCCCCGTATCGTAAAAGACAAGATTCTGAAAGCCGCCCAATACGCAGATGATCGCGACGCCGGTCACGATCCAGGCCGTACGCATCCTTTGCCGCGAACCGATCAGGTATAAAAGCGCTGCAAAGCCAAGCGGCGCACCATAGACGGCAAACGTGTTCCAAACGAGCATCGCAAGCGTGAATCCTCTGGCGGCGGCTGGACCAGGGTGCAAACCAATCGCGGGCCCCCAGGCGGTTGCGAATTCGATCAGCCAAATCTCTATCTGGAGCGCTGCCACGACGCTCAAGGTCAGCATCGCCGCCGGTCCAAAGCCGAACACTGCCCAGGGAAAGCGCGCGGTGAGCGAACGCAGCTCGGGCCGCGACAGCATGGCCT
>JBEPVO010000189.1:0-4037 GCA_041690975.1 Alphaproteobacteria bacterium | reverse complement strand
CCTGCCGCTTATGCCGGCGAAGAGCCGCCGCCTTTCCATTGGTATTTCGACATGATCAAGGAAGCGTTGTCGAATCTTGGTCGGCCGGAGCTGAATGTGATGTGCGAACCGGGCCGCTCGCTTGTGGCCCAGGGCATTTCGCTGGTGACGCAAGTGGTGCTGCGCCGCGGCGACCGGCTTTATCTCAATGACGGCATTTACGGCAGCTTCGACGAGCAGCGCTTTGCCAGTTTCGACGAGAATTATCCGCCGACCGGCATCACACTCGATGCCAAGGGCAATGCGAAATTCCTGTCGGGCGAAAAGCGCCCGTTCCGCGCGTTCGGTCCCACTTGCGATTCCGCCGACGTGCTGCCGCGTCCCCAGATGCTGCCCGACACCATCGCCAATGGTGACTTTGTGTTGTTCGAGGCGATGGGCGCCTATACCGTGTCGTCGCGCTCGCCCTTCAACGGATACTATCCCGATAGCTGGGCAATCATCGACGACTAGGTGGGTTAGGGCTGATCTTCGCCCGCCAGCCCCTGTGCGATCTGATGGCGGAGCCGGGCCTTGAACTTGGCCTTGGCGCGGTCCAGTTCGTCAGGCTCGGGCGGAACGCCGTTCGCCACAGCGCGGTCGATGGTGCCGCCGAACTCGTCATCCGCCCGCGCGTGCCGTTCATGCGAATGCCTGCTCTGGCGCGAGCCGTCGGAATGGATGATGTCCCCGCTGCCCGCGATCGAGGTTTCAATCTTCTTCGGTTCATTGCGCAACGTGACGTCGCCGGAGCCTGCGATTTGGACTTTCAGCGCGTCCCGGGGCGCGACTTCGACATCGCCGCTGCCGTGAATGCTTACATTGACGATATTGGCGGCAAGACGTCCCAGATTCATATCGCCGGAGCCTTCGATGGCCACGGTCAGATTGTCGGTGCTGCCTGCCGCCTCGAAATTTCCCGAGCCGGAACCGGTAACATCGACACGCGATGCATCCTGTGGCGCGATTTCGACATTGCCGCTGCCATTGATCTCCACATGCGCGTTTTTGGTGACAAGCCCGGCCAGCCTGACATCACCGGATCCTTGCAGGTCCACGTCAAGCGTGCCGGCATTGCCGGTGGCCGTGACATCGCCCGAACCGGCAATCCGGACCGTCAGATGCTCGATCTTGCCGTCCGCCTGGATATTGCCCGAACCCTCGATCGAGAATTTCGCATCCGGCTGGGAGAGTCCGGCGAGCCGCATATTACCGCTGCCGCGCTGCTCGAATGTATGGAAGGCGCGCCCCGGCAACGTCAGTTCAAGACGCGGGGATTTGCCGAAACGAAAATTGCTCCGGCAATCCAACTCCACCACGCCGTCCCGGACAGTGACATGGGAGACCATCGCGGGATCGCCCTTGACCACAAGCTGATCGCCGCTGCCCGCCCGGTAATAGGTATCGGCGAACATCGCCACCGCGGCCCGGTCCCCGCCGCCGTCCCATGGCAGGGTGCGGCTGGTGACGGCGGGCGGCGTGGATACGTCACAGCGCGGCCCGCCAAAACTTCCAAAATCGAGAAGGGTATCGCCGACGGCATCCCCGCCAAGCGCGAAGGCGCCCCCCAGGCAGATGGCGGAAACGGCGAAACCGGATATTGCGATCATTGCGAGTTTGCCGCGCATCAGAGATTGTCCTCCCGCTCCAGATCATGCGCGACCCGGGCGCGAATGCGCGCTTTCATTCTGTCTTTGGCGCGATCCATTTCATCGCGGTCTGTGTCTTCGTCATTGTCCAGCGCCTCCAGAATGGCAGCGCGGATCGCGGCATCGTCGGCGCGCGCATGCCGCTCGCGCGACCGTCCGCCCTGCCTTGTGCCATCCGGATGCACGATCGTACCGCTGCCGTGGATCGAGGTTTCGATTTTC
The DNA here is from genome assembly GCA_041690975.1 of Alphaproteobacteria bacterium. Taxonomy (GTDB): domain Bacteria; phylum Pseudomonadota; class Alphaproteobacteria; order Micropepsales; family Micropepsaceae; genus Rhizomicrobium. The sequence continues at coordinate 2,148 of JBEPVO010000189.1, read as the reverse complement.
CGGGGTTCGCTGCGCAGATAGATGGTGCCCGACCCCGCCAGGTCAACATTCAAGGAATCCTGCGGTGCGACTTCGGCCCTACCGCTGCCCTTGATATCGACATCGACATTCTTGGCGGCGAGATCACCCAGTTTCAGATTGCCCGACCCTCTGACATCCACTTTCAGATTGTCTGTCTTACCATCGGCCTGAAGATCGCCAGCGCCCGCAATCGACACCTTCACCTCCGGCTGCGACAGTCCGCTGAGCTGCACGTTGCCGGTACCCAGCAGCGCGAAGCTTTTGAAGGTGCGGCGTCCCGGCAAGGTCACATCGACCCGTTCACTCTTGCCGAGATGAAAATTGCCGTTGCAATCCAGGGAAACCAATCCGTCATGGACGCGGATATGCGCGATGAAATCCGGATCACCCTTGACCACCAGTTGATCGCCGCTGCCGGCCTGATAATGCACATTGGCAGGAAGGGCCACGGCGGCACGATCGCCATTGCCGTCCCAGGACAGGTTTCGGCTGGTGGCCGTCGCCATGGGCCGCGCGGTGGTATCGCAGCGCGGCAGATCGATGAGGCCCGACAGATCGGTGCCGAAAACGGCATTGCCGAGAGCGTGCCCGCCCAGAGCAAATGCACCGCCCAGGCAGGCCGCGGAAACAGCAAATCCGGACACGGCGATGATTGCGAGTTTTGTGCGCATATCAGTCTCTCCTTGTTTGTGCGGAATCGATCAGGCGGAAATGCAGCCGGGCGTATTGCACAAGCCCGCGAATGAAAACGTCCAGCAGCAGCCAGGTCAGCGCCATCAGTCCGACACCGCCGGCGATCAGGCCGAAGCCCGCCAGCGCCAGCGCGACGCCGCTGCCCAACATGCCGCTGGTCCCGAACATCACCAGGCCGGGGAACAGCGCCAGCAGCCACACCGCGCCGCCAGCGAAAAACAGCGCAATGGCAGTGACGAGCATGCCCAGCAAAATCGCGCCGATAGCGGTGACGAACGGGATCAGAAAGATCAGATCGAGCGTCGCCAGGCCTAGAAGTGCGAACACCGCGCTGACCATGCTGCCGGCACTGCGCTCGGTTTCCCAGCGCTTGAAGCCCGCTTCGGCGCGCAATTCGCGCGCCAACCGCGCCGGATCGCCCAACGCGCTGGCGATTGCCGCCTCACTGCGCCCGGCTGCCAGGCCTTCGGAGAAATGGGCTTCATAATCCGCGACCGTGTCGTCGATCTCGGATTGCGGCAGGCCCGACAGGCCCATCCGCAATTCGGACAGGAACATGGCGCGGTTCATGGCAGTTCTCCCAGGATTTTGGCGACGGCTGCTTCGAACGCATCCCAGTCGGCGCGTTGCGCCGTGAGAGCGGCGGCGCCCGCCTTGGTCAGCTTGTAATATTTACGCGGTGGGCCGCTGGCGGATTCCTGCAGATAGGTCGTGACGAGATCGTCATTCTGCATCCGCCGCATCAGCGGGTAGATAGTGCCTTCGCCCATGCCCACCGCATCGGCCATCTGGGAGGCGATTTCATAGGCGTAATTGTCGCCTTTGGAGAGCAGCGCCAGGACGCACATCTCCAAAACACCCTTTTTCAACTGGACTTGCAGGGACTCGGACATAGGACTCTTATACCGCATGGTACCATGTAGCGCAAGGTAGTAAGATTTGGCTGTAATGCTGGCTTTTCTTGGGCGGCTGCGTGGAGTTTCGACGCGAATGACGGTCCGCGGGGGATCAGTTCCCGGCCTGGACTTCGTGCCGTTCCCTGGTCTTGACGAATTTCACGTTGGGGAATTTCTCCGCCACATAGCCCAATTCCCAGGCGCTCTTGGCCAGGAACACAGGCGCGCCGTCACGGTCCGCCGCCATGCCACCGCGATTGGCGGCAGAGAATTTCTCAAGTTCGGCCTCGGTGCCCGACAGCCAGCGCGCAGAGTCATAGGGCGCAGGCTCCAGATCGGCGTCCAGGCCGTATTCCGCCACCAGCCGCGACTTCAGCACATCGAGTTGCAGCATCCCGACCACGCCCACAATCCATTGCGAACCGATCTGCGGCTTGAACAATTGCGTCACGCCTTCTTCCGCCAGGCTTTCCAGCGCACGCGCCAAATGCTTCTGCTTCAAGGGATCGGACAGGCGGACGCGGCGCAGAATTTCCGG
>JBEPVO010000188.1:0-4095 GCA_041690975.1 Alphaproteobacteria bacterium | reverse complement strand
TACATATGGAATACCAGGGAATATCGTATTCTTCTTGTCGAATATGAGGCTATTGAAGCCAAATGCCTAAGAATGAAAAATACCGCCCCGATGCCGTGGACGCAAAAATTCTCGCGGCTCTTTCAGGCAATGGCCGGATGGCGATGAGCGACCTTGCTCATGGTGTCGGAATGTCCGCGCCGAGCGTCACCGAACGTGTCCGCAGACTTGAGGCGACGGGCATCATTCGTTCCTTCACGATATCGGTAGATCCAAAGACGCTCGGTTACACGTTGGAAGCTATCGTGCGCGTTAAGCCGCGGCCCGGCCAATTGCATCAAGTTGAGCGGCTGATCGAGCGGGAGCGGCGCTTCATTTCCTGCGACAAAATCACGGGTGACGACTGCTTCATCGCAAGGGCTTGCCTGGTATCGATCGACGAACTCGACACCATTCTCAAGGCGTTGCATGAGCGGGCCGAAACCAATACCGCCATCGTGAAATCTTCCCCGATAACGGGGCGTATTCCGCAACCGCTGATCGAGGATTAGGGCTGGCGGGGCATGGCAGCGGCGGTCACTGCAAGCGCAGACAGTTCACGCCCAGTCAGTCTGTCTTCGGCCTGCCGCCTGGCCCCTTCACGGTCACGTTCAGGTCATTCACCAGCCCGGTCGCCAGCGAATAAACCCAGCCATGCACGGCCAGTTCCTGACCACGCGTCCAGGCATCCTGCACAAACAGGTCGGACGAAACATTCTTGACTTGCCGCATCACATTCAGCTCGCACAGCCGGTCGTGACGCTTGTGCGTGTCCGCGATCGCTTCGAGTTCGCCGCGATGTTCTTCGGCCACTTCGCGGATGGGATGCAGCCAGTGATCCACCAGCCCGCGCCGCTGGCCATCCACTGCCGCCGAGATGCCGCCGCAGCCATAATGGCCGACCACGATGACGTGGCGAACCTTGATCACGTCCACCGCAAATTGCAGCACCGAGAGATAATTGGCGTCCTGCGGTGGCGCGAGGTTGGCGACATTGCGATGGACAAACAATTCGCCCGGCGCCAGATCGACGATCTCATTGGCGGGCACGCGGCTGTCGGAGCAACCGATCCAGAGATATTGCGGGCCCTGTTGCCGTTCCAGCCGCTTGAAGAATTCAGGATCGTGCGAAACCATGCGGTTCGCCCAGGCGCGGTTATTGGCTTTCAGATCGTCCAGCATGGGCCCTCAGACAAAGGAAGTGGCAGGGCTTCAAATCAGGTTCCTCTCTAGTGGAAGCCCACAGGGAGGTCAAAAGCCATATTCGGGCCGCCGCCAGATCAACAGCTTGACGGTGAAAAGCTGAACCACTTCACCCTTCTGGTTTTTGGTTTCGCTTTTGAGCGTGATCATGCCGCGCTCGGGCTTGGACTTTGACGGCGTGACGTCAAGCACTTCGCTTTCGACATGCAGCACATCGCCCGGCCGGACCGCCCGGGGCCAGGACAGTTCGCCGCCCGCGCCGATCATGCCACCGGCAAGCGGCGGTCCGCTGTCGACCTGCAATCGCATGGTGATGGCGGCGGTGTGCCAGCCGCTGGCCGCCAGACCGTCGAAGAATGTGTCCTTCGCCGCTTCCTCGTCGGTGTGGAAAGGCTGCGGGTCATAGTCCCGCGCAAAGTCCTTGATCGCCTCGGCTGTCACCGCCTGTGTGCCGGTGACAAAACGCTGCCCGACAAAGACATCTTCCAGATAAAGCTGTTCGCTCAAATGATGACCTCCGCGCGGGACCAAAATCCCGCACGGAGCATCAAAGTTCAACCGTTCAGGGTGCGCAAGGCATCCGCGACTTTTGCAATCCTGCGCCCCTGGAAGCGGGCCACATCCAGTTCCTCCGGCGAGGGGCCGGAAGGCGGATTGCCGGAAACCACGCTGGGGCCATAGGGCGTGCCTGCGCCTTTGAACATCACGCCATCCGCAAAACCGGTGGGCACGATGATCAGGCCCAGATGCGCCATCGGATTGAACATAGAGATGATGGTCGATTCATTGCCGCCATGGGGCGTGACCGAGCCCGTGAAAGCCGCGCCGGCTTTGCCGTTCAGCGCGCCCTTGGCCCAAAGACCACCCAACCCATCGATATAGGCTTTCAATTCCGACGCCACCGAGCCGAAGCGGGTGGGCGTGCCGAACACGATGCCGTCGGCCCAGACCGCATCTTCAGCCGTGGGCGCGGGATAAAGGGCGTTCATGGCTTCGGCGCTTTCCTTCCAGCCTGGCACCGAACTCATGATGTCGTGACCGACCAGCTCGCGGGCGCGGCGCAGGCGCACTTCGGCACCTTCGGACTGCGCCCCTTCGGCGATGGCTTTCGCCAGACCTTCGACGGTGCCGGTGCGGGAATAGAAGGGAATGAAGATCTTCGCGGCCATGCGGGCCTCCTGGAATGTTTGCGAGGGGGAATGTAGGTGCGCTGGACTGTTCTTAAAATTGGTATAATTCTGATTATTCTATTCAGGAAATCAGAACATGGAGTCCAGATCCCCTACCCTGGACCAGATCGCGGTCTTTCTGGCGATTGTGGAAACGGGAAGCTTCGCCGCCGCCGGCCGCAAGCTGGGCCGCGCCACTTCGGCGGTGAGCTATGCCATCGCCAATCTGGAGAGCCAGCTGGGTCTCAGCCTGTTTGTCCGCGCCGGCGCCAGCAAGCCGCGTCTTACCGAAGCCGGGCGCGCCATTCTTTCCGACGGGCGCGGCCTGGCGATGGCCCAGGATGGATTGATTGCAAAAGCCCGGGGGCTGACTCAGGGACTGGAAGCGGAAGTCAGCCTGGTGGTGGATGTGATGCTGCCCGCCAAGCTGGTGGTGAAGGCGCTGGACGAATTTCGCCGGAAGTTCCCCACCGTCGGCCTGCGCTTGCGGGTCGAGGCCCTGGGCGCGGTGACCCAGGCCGTCCTCAATCGCGATGCCCTGTTCGGCCTGTCGGGCCCGCTGGAGGTGACCAACGATTTTTTGGTCCGGGGACCAGCGGGGGCCGTCAAGCTCATCCCGGTCGCCCATCCCAATCATCCCTTGGCGGGGATCAGCAAAGTGACAAGCGAACTGGCGCGCGATCATGTCCAGCTGGTGCTCACCGATCGGTCGGCCCTCACCGCGGACCGCGATTTCAACGTGGTGGCCGTGAAAAGCTGGCGGCTGGCCGATCTGGGCGCCAAGCATGCGCTTCTGCTGGCCGGTCTGGGCTGGGGATCGATGCCAAAGCCGATGGTGTCCGACGACATCAAGCGCGGCCGGCTGGTTCGCCTCTCGATCGATACCTGGGACGATATTCAATACCGTTTCCACAGCGTCCATCGCAGCGACACGCCGCTGGGCCCCGCCGCATCCTGGTTGATGGAGCGTCTGGCGATGGAGCGCTGAGCGGTGCCGGCGCGCGGTTATGACAAAGCGAAATTGAAACGATCAAGCCTCTCGCCCATTGACGGCAACACGCCTAAGCTTCCCGTCCATTTCAACGGAGCGATCCATGGCCAAAGCGAAAAAAGCCAAAGCAGCAAAATCAAAGGCCAAAAAATCAAAGGCCAAAACATCGAAGACGAAGAAGCCTGCAAAGCGTGCAGCCGCTGCGGCATCGCGCGGCGCCAAGAAGAGCAAGAAGGCCAAGTCAAAAAAAGCCGCCCCGAAGAAAGCCGCGCGCAAGCCCGCCAAGGCCAAGCGCCCGGCAGCCGCCAAAGCCAAAAAGAGCCCGGTGAAGGCTGCCAAGAAAGCCGTCAAGAAAACCGCGCCGAAAAAGAAGACGCAGATTGTCGGCGAGGGCGACTACAAGGCTTCGCGCAGCTTCCTCAAAGACCAAAACAATTTTGTGAAGCGTCACAATTCCGAGATCCCACAAATGGGCAAGGATGCGGAAGCCGCCCTGGAAGGTCCGCAAGGCGCGGAACTGCGGGCCGCCGAGGCGGAAGCACGCAGCCATTCCAAGGTGACCGGTCCGGAAGAATAGGCGGCAAATCTTCGCCTGGGCTGAATACGAAAACGCCGCGGTCTTTCCGGACCGCGGCGTCTTTATTGGCGTTCTTTTCAGGCCCGAAGCTTACTTATGACTTCGCGCCATCCTTCGGCTTGAAATCCAGCGCCGCG
>JBEPVO010000187.1:0-4119 GCA_041690975.1 Alphaproteobacteria bacterium | reverse complement strand
TTGAAGCTGGCATAGACGCGCCGCTTGCCGCCCCAGATGCCGATGATCAGGAACATCGGGATCAGGCCGGCTTCGAACAGCACATAGAACAGCACCAGATCCAGCGCACAGAACACGCCGATCATCATGGTTTCCAGCACCAGGAAGGCGATCATGTATTCGGCGACGCGGGTCTCGATGGATTCCCAGCTGGCGGCGATGCAGAACGGCATCAGGCCCGCCGTGAGAACGACGAACAGCATGGAAATGCCGTCCACGCCCATGTGATAGGAAATGCCGCCGCCCAGCCAGTCCATCTTCTCGACCAGCTGGAAGCCGGGATTGTGCGGGTCGAACTGGATCCACACCAACAGCGACAAAGCGAATGTGACGATGGTGGTGCCCAGCGCGATCCAGCGCGCCGCGCCAGGGCGCGGCATCGCCAGGATCAGGGCCGCGCCAACCAGCGGCACGAAGGTGACGAGACTGAGAAGCGGAAGGCTCACAGGGCACCTCCCGACGCCATAAACCAGGTCGCAAGCGCGACCACGCCCAGCAGCATCGCCAAGGCATAATGATAGACGTACCCCGATTGCAGCCGGACCGCGCCGCGCGCCGCATCCAGCACGCGCGCCGAAACGCCGTCGGGACCAAGCCCGTCAATCACCATGCCGTCACCCTTCTTCCACAGGAAACGGCCGATCCAGAAGGCCGGGCGCACGAACAGGAAATCGTAGAGTTCGTCGAAGTACCACTTGTTGAAAAGAAAAACGTAAAGCATGCCGCGCTTGGCCGCGAGCTTCCGCGGCAGGTCCGGGTGCAGGATGTAATAATAATAGGCAATCAGGAATCCGATGATTGTCACCGTCAACGGCCCCATCTCGACCCACACCGGAAGTTCGTGCTCGCCGCCCTTGGCGACGAACAGGGAAGCGCGCCAGAATTCGCCCGCGCCTTCGCCGATAAAGAAGTGGGAGAAGGCCATACCCGCAAACGCCGCGCCCAGCGCCAGCAAACCCAGCGGCACCAGCATCGCCAGGGGGGATTCATGGACTTCATCCAGCCTGGGAGCGTGATGCCCATGATCCTGATTAGCAACCGCATGGCCATGAGCATCGTCATGCCCGTCCGGCTCGTCATGCGCATGAGAATCGCTGTGCGACAAATGCTGATGATGCTCATGACCTTGGTCTTGGCCGCGATAGCGGCCATGGAAAGTCATCAGGAACTGGCGCCAGGAATAGAAGCTGGTCATGCCCGCCGACACCAGCAACAGGGTGAAAGCATAGGTGCCGATGCCCGTGTGCGCAGCAAAGGTGGAATTGATGATCGCGTCCTTGGAATAGAAGCCCGCCAGGCCGACACCCAGATAGGGAATGCCCACTCCTGTCAGCGCCAAATTGCCGATCAGCATCATCGCCCAGGTGAAGGGGATTGCCTTCCACAGGCCGCCCATCTTCCGCATGTCCTGCTCGTGATGCATCGAATGGATCACGGCACCGGCGCTTAAGAACAACAGCGCCTTGAAGAAGGCATGGGTGAAGAGATGGAACATGGCGGCGTCATAGGACGCCACGCCTGCCGCCGCGAACATGTAGCCCAGCTGCGAGCAGGTCGAATAAGCGATCACTCGCTTGATGTCGTTCTGGAAGAGGCCGACCGAGGCCGCAAAGAAAGCCGTGCTGGCGCCGATGAAGGTGACGAATTCGGCGGCATGCGGTGCAAGCTGGAACAAAGGGGAGCAGCGGCAGACCAGGAACACGCCTGCCGTCACCATGGTGGCGGCATGGATCAGGGCCGAGACGGGTGTCGGGCCTTCCATGGCGTCCGGCAGCCAGGTGTGCAGACCCAGCTGGGCCGACTTGCCCATCGCGCCTATGAACAGCAACAGGCAGAGCGTGGTGAGAATATCGACGCTGTGGCCCGCAAAGATGAATTGCTTGCCCACCAGCGTGGGCGCCGCCTGGAACACGGCATCGAAATCCAGAGTCTTGAAGACGAAATAGATGCCGAAGATGCCCAGTGCGAAACCGAAATCGCCCACCCGGTTAACGATAAAGGCCTTGATTGCGGCGGCGTTGGCGGACGGGCGGGTGTACCAGAAACCGATCAGCAGATAGGACGCCAGACCCACGCCTTCCCAGCCGAAGAACAGCTGCAGGAAGTTGTTGGCTGTCACCAGCATCAACATGGCGAAGGTGAACAGCGACAAATACGAGAAGAATCGCGCCCGGTGCGGGTCTTCGTTCATGTAGCCGATGGAATAAAGATGAACCAGCGACGACACGCCGGTCACCACCACCAGCATCACGGCGGTGATGCTGTCGATCCGAACCGTCCAGTCGATCGCGAAATCTCCGGAATGGATCCAGGGCAGAATCTGGATGATATAGTTATGGCCTTCCAGCGCGACGTCGTTGAACGCCACGACCGATAATGCAGCGGAAACAAACAACAGGCCCGTCGTCACCAATTCGCTGGCGCGCGCGCCGATCACGCGGCCGAACAGGCCCGCGATGGCCGAACCCAGGATGGGAAGGAATACGATCGCCGCGTACATGCCTAACCCTTCATCACATTGACGTCCTCAACCGCGATCGTGCCGCGGTTGCGGAAATAGACCACCAGGATCGCCAGGCCGATGGCCGCCTCGGCGGCGGCAACGGTCAGAACGAACAAGGCGAACACTTGCCCCACCAGATCGCCCAGATAGGCAGAGAAAGCGACGAAGTTCAGATTGACCGCCAGCAGGATCAATTCGATCGACATCAGAATGATGATGATGTTCTTGCGGTTGAGGAAAATGCCCACCACGCCGATGGTGAAGAGGATCGCGGCGACCGCCAGATAGCTGGAAAGACCAATCGCCATCTTATGCCCCCTCCTCTGATCCTTGGCCCGGCTTGATTTCGATCATGTCCACCGCCATGGCGGCGGTGCGCGCATTCTGGACCGAGATATTCTGGCGGCGCACGCCGGGCCGCGAGCGCAAGGTCAGCACGATTGCACCGATCATCGCCACCAGCAGCACCAAGCCCGCGATCTGGAAGTAATAGATATAGTCCGTGTACAGAATGCGGCCCAGCGCCTCGGTATTGGTGAGGCCCACCGGCGTCGCATGCGCCTTGGCGGCAAGCGCCGCGGGCTTCAGCACCCAGACGCTGCCCGCCATTATTAATTCGACCACCAGCACCAACCCGATCAAGCCGCCGAAGGGCAGATATTGCAGAGCGCCCTTTTTGAGGTCGGCGAAATCGATGTCCAGCATCATCACCACGAACAGGAACAGCACCGCGACCGCGCCGACATAGACCACGACCAGGATCATGCCCAGGAACTCCGCCCCCAAGAGTACGAACAGGCCCGCGGCGTTGAAGAAGGACAGGATCAGGAACAGCACCGAATGCACGGGATTGCGCGACGCAATCACCATGATCGCGGATGCGATCAGGATCGCCGAGAAAAAGTAGAATGCCAGTGCTTCCAACATGCGTTTCCTGTGGCCTCAGCGGCCGATTGCCCTAGCGATAAGGCGCGTCCAGTTCCAGATTGCGGGCGATTTCCCGCTCCCAGCGGTCACCGTTCGCCAGCAAGCGGTCCTTGTCGTAATAAAGTTCTTCGCGCGTCTCGGTGGCAAATTCGAAATTCGGCCCCTCGACAATCGCATCGACCGGGCAAGCTTCCTGGCACAACCCGCAATAGATGCATTTCACCATGTCGATGTCATAGCGCGTGGTGCGGCGCGAACCGTCGTCACGCGGTTCTGCCTCAATGGTGATCGCCTGGGCAGGACAGATTGCTTCGCACAGCTTGCAGGCGATACAGCGCTCTTCGCCATTGGGGTAGCGGCGCAGCGCATGTTCACCACGGAAACGGGGCGACAGCGGACCCTTCTCGAAGGGATAGTTCAAGGTCGCTTTGGGCGCGAAGAAATACTTCATCGCCAGAATGAGGCTCTGGATGAACTCCCAGAAGAAGATCTGGCGCGCGGTGCGGTCGAAACTCGCCATGGCGAAACCTCTAGGCGTGGTGGCGGAAGACAACGACCCAGGCCGCTGTCAAAACCACCCACAAAAGCGATGTCGGAAGAAATACTTTCCAGCCCAGCCGCATCAGCTGGTCATAGCGGTAGCGCGGCAC
>JBEPVO010000186.1:0-4125 GCA_041690975.1 Alphaproteobacteria bacterium | reverse complement strand
GCGGCGTGCATGCCGACAATCCCATCGACTTCCAGGAATTCATGATCATGCCGGTCGGCGCGCCCAGCTTCCGCGAAGGCCTGCGCATGGGCGCGGAAATCTTCCACACGCTGAAAAAAGCGCTGCACGATGCCGGCCACAACACCAATGTCGGCGACGAAGGCGGTTTCGCGCCCAACCTGAAAAGCCCCGACGAAGCGCTGGGGTTCATTTCCAAGGCGGTGGAAAAGGCCGGCTACAAGCTGGGCGATGACGTGTTCTTCGCGCTCGATCCGGCGTCGACGGAATTCTTCAAGGACGGCAAATATGTCTTGGAAGGCGAAGGCAAAACGCTCAGCCCCGACGAGATGGTGAAGATTTATGCCGATCTTTGCGCCCGCTATCCCATCATTTCGATCGAGGACGGCATGGCCGAAGACGATTGGGCCGGCTGGAAAGCGCTGACCGATGCGGTTGGCAAAAACGTACAATTGGTCGGCGATGATCTGTTCGTCACCAATGTAAAGCGCCTGAAGCAAGGCATCGATACCGCGACAGCCAACGCCATCCTGATCAAGGTCAACCAGATCGGCACCCTGAGCGAGACCTTGGACGCCATCCAGATGGCGCACCAAGCGGGCTATCGCGCGGTGATGAGCCATCGCTCCGGCGAGACCGAGGATTCCGTGATCGCGGATCTGGCGGTAGCGACTAGCTGCGGCCAGATCAAGACTGGCTCGCTGGCCCGCTCGGACCGGTTGGCCAAATACAATCAATTGCTGCGGATCGAAGAGCAGCTGGGCGATGCGGCGATCTATGCGGGGCGCTCTATCCTCAAGAGCTGAATTTATGACAGCGAATACTGGCTTTCTTCCCCCGCACGGCGAAGCCGTTGGCGGAGGAGTTCGATAGCGGCAGCGTACCGAACGTCTGCTAGGCCGCTTGCGGCCGTGGCAGACAGATGGGGGCAATGAGTTCCGCTTAAATCGCTGACGTTTTTACTCTTTTTCACTTGACCGCACGATTCGGCATGTGATTCGTTGGGCAAATGCGAATCAAGCGTTCCGTCACCCGGTTTTTCATGGCGTTGATATTGCCGGCACTGTCTATCGCAGTGGTCGGCTATTTCGGCAGCTATGCCATCTGGGGTGAGCGGGGACTGCTGGTTCTGCAGGATACCCAGGCCAAACTTGGCGTGCAGCAGGAAAAGCTGGCGCAGGTCGCCACCCAGCGTGATCGCCTTGCCCATCGCATTGCGTTGATGGAAGAGGGCCATGCGGACCCGGACCTGGTCGAAGAATTGGCCCGTACCCAGTTGATGGATGGCGCGCCGAACCAGGTCGCCGTTCCCCGTAACGGGCACTGAATTTCCGTACGACTAACGTATTTGATCGGGCGTGGTTTGCACCTCAGCTCTCCCCATGCGCTGCATGTGGTGAGAGGCAGTCGCATCTATCGTTGGACTGGCGCAGTCGCCGAACAGTGTTCGTCTGTTTGCAGCGCAACAATATTATAAACACTTGCCAACCCTGCCCGGCCTTGCCAAAAACAAAGTCCCCGATCTTTGGCCCCTGCAGATAGAGCGCCCAAACGCATGAGCGACCCCGCGAAACGCACTGAAAAACAAGAAAAACCTCCCGCTAACACTGCTCGCAGCAACTCCGAAGCCCTCAAAAAACTCTATGCCGACATGCTGATGATCCGCCGCTTCGAAGAGCGTGCTGGTCAATTATACGGCATGGGGCTGATCGGCGGCTTCTGCCACCTTTATATCGGCCAGGAAGCCGTGGTGGTGGGCATGCAGGCCAATGTCCGCCCGAACGACCAGCTGATTACGGCGTATCGCGATCATGGCCACATGCTGGCGGCAGGCATGGACCCCAAGGGCGTGATGGCCGAACTGACCGGCCGCTCCACCGGCTACTCCAAGGGCAAGGGTGGCTCGATGCACATGTTCAGCCAGGACAAGAAGTTCTATGGCGGCCATGGCATCGTCGGCGCCCAGGTGCCGCTGGGCACGGGCCTGGCCTTCGCCAACAAGTACCGTGGCAATGACGGCGTCTGCCTGACCTATTTCGGCGACGGCGCCTCCAATCAAGGTCAGGTCTATGAGAGCTTCAACATGGCCGAGCTGTGGAAGCTGCCGGTCGTGTACGTCATTGAAAACAACCAATACGCCATGGGCACCAGCGTGGCACGCTCCAGCGCCCTGACGGATTTCTCCAGGCGCGGCATCTCGTTCAACATTCCCGGCATCCAGGTGGATGGCATGGATGTCCAGAAGGTACAGGAAGCCGGGGCCGAAGCGATGGCCCATTGCCGCAGCGGTAAGGGCCCGATCATTCTGGAAATGAAGACCTACCGGTATCGCGGCCATTCCATGTCCGATCCCGCCAAATATCGCACCCGCGAGGAAGTGAGCGAGGTGCGCGAGAAGCGCGACCCCATCGATCATTTCGGCCAGAAGCTGATCAAGGACGGCGTCGTCACCGAAGATGATCTGAAAATGATCGACAAGGACGTGAAAGCGACCGTCGTCACCGCGGCGGAATTCGCCACTGAAAGCCCGGAACCGGGCATCCATGAACTCTACACGGATGTGCTCGCCTGATGTCCACCGAGATCCTGATGCCTGCGCTGTCGCCCACCATGGAAGAGGGCAAGCTTGCCCGCTGGCTGGTGAAGGAAGGCGACACAGTGAAGTCCGGCGACATTCTCGCCGAAATCGAAACCGACAAGGCGACGATGGAATTCGAGGCGGTCGACGAAGGCCGCATCGGCAAGATCCTGGTTCCCGAAGGCAGCGAAGGGGTGAAGGTCAACGCGCCTATCGCCACCTTGCTGGCGGATGGCGAGAGCGCTTCGACGGCACCGGCCGCCAAGAAGGCCGTGCCGGAAATCAAAACCGAATCCGCGCCTGCCGCCAAGCCGGTCCAGGACAACGCACCCGTTGTGCCCAAATTCGCCGCACCCAGCGACCCGGATCTGCCGGAAGGCACCGAGATGGTGACCATGACGGTGCGCGATGCCCTGCGCGACGCTATGGCGGAAGAAATGCGCCGCGACGAACTGGTGTTCCTGATGGGCGAGGAAGTCGCTCAGTATCAGGGCGCCTACAAGATTTCCCAGGGCTTGCTGGATGAGTTTGGGGAGCGCCGTGTCATCGACACGCCGATCACCGAACACGGCTTTGCCGGTCTGGGTGTCGGTGCGGCGTTCGACGGCCTCAAGCCCATCGTGGAATTCATGACCTGGAATTTCGCCATGCAGGCGATGGACCAGATCGTCAACTCCGCCGCCAAGACCCGTTACATGTCCGGCGGCCAGATGCAGTCCCCGATTGTTTTCCGCGGTCCCAACGGCGCTGCTGCCCGTGTCGGCGCCCAGCACAGCCAGGATTATTCGGCCTGGTATGCCTCGGTCCCCGGCTTGAAAGTGATCGCGCCTTATTCCGCTGCGGATGCCAAGGGATTGCTCAAGGCCGCCATCCGCGATCCCAATCCGATCATCTTCCTGGAAAACGAAATCATGTATGGCCGGTCGTTCCCGGTCCCCAAGATCGACGATTTCGTATTGCCTATCGGCAAGGCGCGCATCGTCAAGCAGGGCAAGGATGTCACCTTGGTTTCCTACTCCATCTCGGTCGCGACCTGCGAGGAAGCCGCAGCGAAGCTTGCCGAAATGGGGATCGACGCGGAGATCATCGACCTGCGCACTCTGCGGCCGCTGGACATGGATACCGTGTTGGCCTCGGTGAAAAAGACCAATCGCATTGTCACGGTGGAGCAATGCTGGCCGGTCTGCTCGATCGGTTCGGAAATTGCCGCGCGTGTCGCGCTCGAAGCCTTCGATTATCTCGATGCGCCGCCCACGAAAGTCACCGGCAAGGATGTGCCGATGCCTTACGCCGCCAATCTGGAGAAGTTGGCCCTGCCCACGGTCGATGACGTGATCGCGGCGGTCAAAGCTGTTTGCTACAAGGACTGATCCCGTGGCGACGAATATTCTGATGCCTGCGCTGTCGCCCACCATGGAAGAGGGCAAGCTTGCCCGCTGGCTGGTGAAGGAAGGCGACACAGTGAAGTCCGGCGACATTCTCGCCGAAATCGAAACCGACAAAGCGACGATGGAATTCGAGGCGGTCGA
>JBEPVO010000185.1:0-4148 GCA_041690975.1 Alphaproteobacteria bacterium | reverse complement strand
CCGCCGCAAGTTGACAATACACTTAGATCCCCCGCCCGGTTCCTGAAATCACCCATACCATTCCAGGCCCATCATGACCGCCGCAAAACACAAAAAGAGCCTTGCCGCGCGGCTGTCGCATGTCGCAGTCCTTAATCAACTGGGACCAGGCCTGATCACTGGCGCGGCCGACGACGATCCATCCGGCATCGCCACTTATAGCCAGGCCGGCGCCCAGTCCGGCTTCAATCTGCTTTGGACCATGGCCCTCACCTTCCCGCTGATGGTCGCGATTCAGATGATCAGCGCCCTGATCGGGCGCGTCACCGGTCATGGCCTGGCCCGCAACATGGGCGAAGTGTTGCCACGCCCGCTGGTTACCAGCCTGGTCTTCCTGCTCTTCGTCGCCAACACCATCAATCTTGGCGCCGACCTGGCAGCGATGGGCGAAGCCGCCAAGCTGGTGACGGGATTCGGACAGCATGGCTTCACCATTGCCTTCGCGTTGATTTCGCTGGTGCTGCAACTCTTCATTCCCTATCGCCGCTATGCCCGCTTTCTCACCATCCTCACTTTGTCGCTTTTCGCTTATGTCGCGCTGGTCTTCATGATCCATCTGGATTGGCCCGCCATCGGGCTGGGGTTGATCGGGGTGCATGCCGATCTTTCGGAAAGCGCCGCTACCACCATCGTGGCGATCTTCGGCACCACCATCAGCCCTTATCTCTTCTTCTGGCAGAGCGCCCAGGAAGTTGAAGAGGTCGATCAGAAGCGCAGCTCCAAACCGCTGCTGGAAGCGCCCCGCCAGGCCAAGGCCGCCTTGTCGCGCATCCGGATCGATACCATCGCCGGCATGTTGATCTCCAACCTGATCGCTATCGCCATCATGATTTCCACCGCGGCGACCTTGCATCAGGCTGGCAAGACCAACATCCAGACGGCAGCGGAGGCGGCCAAGGCGCTGGAGCCAATCGCCGGGCATTTCGCCTTCCTGCTGTTCGCGGTCGGCATCATCGGGACAGGCTTGCTCGCTATTCCCGTCCTGGCGGGCTCTGCGGCTTATGCCGTTGGGGAATCGCGGGGCTGGAAAATCGGCCTCGACAATATGCCGTGGAATGCCAAAGGCTTTTACGCGGTCATTGGCGCCGCAATCTTCCTGGGCCTGGGTATCGATTACTCCGGCATCGATCCCATCAAGGCGTTGTATTGGAGCGCAGTCCTCAATGGCGTGATCGCGGTGCCCATGATGGCGGCAATGATGTTTGTCGCCGGCCATCGCAAAAAAATGGGAGCTTTCCGGGTAGGACCCGTGCTGGGCGGATTGGGTTGGCTGTCCACCGCCGTGATGGCGGCCGCGACCATCACCATGATATATGTCAGCCTGAATTAATTTCCGGATTTCAAAGCATGTTCATGTTGGGCTGGATATTCTTCGGTGCTTTGACCGGCTGGGTCGCCAGCAAGATCGTCAACCGGCGCGGCGAAGGCTGCATGGTCAACACGGCCCTGGGCCTGATGGGCGCGGTGGTCGGCGGCTTCCTGTTTCGCGCCCTGGTGCCGGGCTTCAGCTACGAATATTCGGGATTCTTCCTGTCGATGTTCGTGGCAGTGATCGGCGCCGTCATCGTGCTGTTCCTATATCATGCCGCCACCGGCAGCCGGACGTTGCGATAAGCGTCAGATCAGCGGTTTCAAAAGTCGGACGACATCGCGTCGATAACCCAGCTTCTGGTATAGCCGTTCGGCCCGCGTATTCTCTTCGAATACACCCAACGTCATCCAGTCATAGCCCTGCGCGCGCGACCATTCTTCGGCCCTGCCCAACAGCGCGGTGGCAATGCCAAGGCCTTCATGACCATCGGCAACAACCAGATCGGCAATATGCCCGTGCTTACGACGCCGATAATAATCTTCCATCGACCGGACATGGATAAAGCCGGCGACAGCGTCATCGATCACCGCCACGAATACGCTGGGGTCATCGCCCATTGACGCGATCGCTTCGGCGACAACATCCAGGTCGGTAGCCGTCATGGCGGACGGGTCACGCCATGGTGGCGGAGTGAATGCCGTTGCCAGGCGTGGCACCAATGCAAGGATGGCAGCAGTATCGATATTGGTGGCGCGGCGAATGATCATGATATTCAAAGATCCCCGAACATCACCAGCGCATCGGTCGGCCCCAATATGGGATGCAGGAATGCGCCCGGTACCCGTCCGACGATCTGAAACCCCATGCGTTGCCAGAGACGGACAGCCCGTTCATTGTTGGCGACCACAAAATTGAACTGCATGAACCGAAAACCTTCTGTCTTTGCCGATGCAAGCGCGTGCGCGCACAATACCTGCCAAGCCCTCGTCCACTCGCCTCACTCGACACCATGAAGCCGGCATTGGCGACATGGGACCCGCCACCGGAGCGGTTGGCACGCAAATAGTAGGTCCCGAGAATATTTCCCGCATCTTCCGCAACTCTGACCATCCGATCCGCTGCGAACCAATGCGCCAGCGCATCGCTCTTCGTCATGTCGCGCGGCAAAGCATAAGCCTCGCCTGCGCGGATAATCGGCTCCATGATCTGCTAGACCGCATCGCGATCCGTATCCGCCGCAGCACGGATTAGCAGGCTCATTTCCCCAGAAAATCCAGAACGATCTTGGTCACGGCCGTGGGATTTTCTTCCATGATCCAATGCCCCGCATCCGGCACCATATCGCCTTTGACATTGGTGGCGACGGATTTGATTTCCGCCACCATGCCGGTGCCATAGGATTTCTCGCCGCCAATCGCCAGAACCGGCATAGTCAATTTGGCTCTGGCCTGGAATGCCCGGTTATCGATGCCGTCTTGTGGAAAAGCGACAAACTGCTCCAACGCGTCATGCATGGCATGGGGTCTGGCATAGAGTGCAGCATAATGCGCCCGCGTCGCTTCATCGATCTTTTCGGGATGCGCGGAAAGTTCATTGTAGAACCGGTCCAGGAAAATGCGCTCGCGGCCAGCGACCAGCCGCTCTTCGTCGGGACCGTGAAAGTTGAAATGCCAGGTCTTGGGATTGCTGAGTTGCGCTGCCCAATTGCCGACACCCGGCAAGGGCGCGTCGATCACCACCCATTTGGTTATACGCGCCGGATACTGTGCCGCTAGGGCATATCCCACCATGTTGCCGATATCATGGGTGACCAGATCCGCTTTCTGAACCTTCAGCGTGTCCATCACGCCGGCGATATCCATCGCCTCATTCTTCTTGGTGTAGCCGGTGTCGGGATGGGCCGAGAGCCCCATGCCCCGCAGATCCGGCACGATCACCGTATGGTTGGCGACCAGCTTGGCCGCCACCGGCGCCCACATGTCGCCGGTGTCGCCGAAGCCGTGCAGAAGAACCACTACTGGACCGCTGCCGCCGACACGGACATGCAGGGTCGTGCCGTTGGTGGCGATTTCCTGTGTCTTGAACGAAGCGGGAAACTGCTCGATGGCAGAGGCCGGCGCGGCAAACAGCAACGCCGCGGCAGTAGCGACGCAAATCCGGATCATGGCCATGCCTATTCCGCCGCTGGCTTGTAGAGGTAGATCTCGCCGCCGCCCTGCTTGAACTCTTCGGCTTTCTTCGCCATCGCGGCACGGATTTCCGCCGTGGACAACGTGTCGTTCTTGCCTTTGGCCGCGTCGCGCACTTCCTGGCTGATCTTCATGGAGCAGAATTTCGGCCCACACATGGAGCAGAAATGCGCCACCTTGGCGCCGTCCGCCGGCAAAGTCTCATCGTGGTAGAGCTGCGCCGTCTCCGGATCGAGCGCCAGCGCGAACTGATCGCGCCAGCGAAATTCAAACCGCGCCTTCGACATCGCATCATCCCAGATCCGTGCTGCAGGATGCCCCTTGGCCAGATCGGCGGCATGCGCAGCGATGCGATACGCGATCACACCGGCTTTCACATCGTCCCGGTCCGGCAGACCCAAATGTTCCTTGGGCGTGACATAGCAAAGCATCGCGGTGCCAAACCAGCCGATCATCGCCGCACCGATGGCGCTGGTGATGTGGTCATAGCCTGGCGCAATATCGGTGGTCAGCGGTCCAAGCGTATAGAAAGGCGCTTCGTCACAAACCGCGAGCTGACGATCCATATTTTCCTTGATCTTGTGCATCGGCACATGGCCGGGGCCTTC
>JBEPVO010000184.1:0-4219 GCA_041690975.1 Alphaproteobacteria bacterium | reverse complement strand
GATGGCCGAACGCGGCATCGCTCCGCCCGAAAATTTCGGCGATGACCTCAAGGCGAGCATCCATCGCCGCTTCGGGCACGAACTCACCGAAGTCCTCGGCGCCCGCGCCTTCATCCGCCGCCATGCCGCGCTGCCTCACGCCATCGCCTCGTCCAGTTCGGCGGATCGTCTGTCGCTATGCCTCGATGCACTGGGCCTGACCGGAGATTTCGGCGCTCACGTCTACAGCGCCGATCTGGTGACCAACGGCAAACCCGCGCCCGACATCTTCCTGCTCGCTGCGCAAAAACTGAACACTGCGCCCGCGGACTGCATTGTGATCGAAGACAGTCCCGGCGGTATTCGCGCCGCGTGCGCCGCCGGCATGACCGCCATCGGCCTGCACGCCGCCGCCCATCTGGCCCCCGGCCATGACCTCAAGCTCCGCGACGCGGGCGCGCACCACATCGCCCAAGACTGGGATGCCGTGCACGCCATTGTCGCGACGCTGCTCTAAGGACTATCCGGCAACGCCACCGCCCCGGTCTCCAGCAGCGACTTCAAATTCGACAGGATGCGCGGCCAGCCGCCCGACACCGCTTCGATCATCTTGGCATTATCTTTTTCAATCGAATGGCTGATGGTGAGTTTGCACGCCTCGCCCATCTCCTCGATCTCCATCACGCAGCGCGAATAACCTTCCGCCTTCAGCTCCGGCATGAATTCATTCTGCCACTTGATCACCATGCGACGGGGCGGATCGATCTCCACGATCTCGCCAGTATCAGCCACCCGCCCGTCCTTCAGCATGATCTTCCAGGACGAACCGGTCTTCCAGTCCGAGACCAGATGCGCCCCGAACCAGTATTTCTCGGTGAATTCCCGCTCCGTCAGCGCGGTCCATAATTTGTCCGGCGTGGTGCGGATGAAGGTCACATATATGAAACTGCTTGCCATGATCGTCTCCTTGCGAGGATCCCCCGACCCCCAATTGCTTACTTGCGCGGCTTCTTCTCCAGCGATGCCTTCAAATCCGACAGCACCCGCATCCGTGGCAGTTCGAACTTGCCGATCCAGCGTTCCGAGATCTGATTGATCGGAACCGGATTGATGAAATGCAGCTTCTCCCGTCCGGCCCATTGCACCGCGACCAGATTGGCCTCTTCCAGGATGCCCAGATGCTTGGCCACCGCCTGGCGCGACATATCGAGCCCCGCGCACAGATCGCTTAAACGCTGGCCGTTGTTCCGGAACAGCCGATCCAGCAACAGCCGCCGCGATCCGTCCGCTAGCGCCTTGAAAACCGCATCGTCATCCATGCGCCCTTATATGCAACTATTTGGTTGCATGTCAAGCACTGCTGCACCGCAACTTTGCAATTCTTTTACACACCGCTTTCGAACACCTGACACCGCTTTTCCGCGCGAACGCCTATCTTAGTCTCATCCGCCGTCACAAAGGGCGGACCCAAGGAAGGCCGACAATGTCTTTTGCACCCACCATCTCGTTCTTCGCCCCGGACAAGGAATTCTTTCCGCCCCGGAAGAAGCCCGTCCGCCGCGCTCTGCCGCCGCCTCCCCCGGGCGACGCGCCGAAGGAGAACTTCAAGGAACGGATCTGCCAAAGACTGCTGGCGCTGGACCCAATCCTCTTCATGGTCGGCGTTCTTCTGATGGTCTGCGCTGCCGTGGTCGGTCTTTGGAACGCGATGGGATTGGTTTTGCCGCTGTAAGTGTCTCCCGCCTAGCTTTTCTTAGCGAACGCCCCGTGAGCTTAGAAAAGCTGGCGCCTCTTCGAGCGAAGCGAGGGAGGCCAACCCTACTGCACAGCGGTAACTGGCGGCGGCTGCGTGTGATGAGCGCAGCCGCCGCTTTTTTGTTCACCGCCGTCACGCTAGTCTGCGCCCGCAAACCCGCGCGAGCCCATCATGCAGAAAACCACTCTCATCGCCGCGCTGCTAGCCGCCGCCACACCCGCCCGGGCCGAGATCATCAACCTGTCCTGCGATGACGGAGGCATGTTGCTGGTGATCGACACCGACAAGGCGACCGTCACCGACAAGAACCCATTCCAGAAAACTGCGGTCACCGCGCCACTTGCCGTCACCGAAACCGCCTTCACCTGGCGCGAAGGCAAGCCCGGCGCAGGCGCGGATTACACGCTCGACAAGGCCACCCGCAAAGTCACTGCCATGATGGACGGCGCCAACGGCCCCGAGCCCGCCGCGCTCTCCAATCCGCAATGTGGCAAGAGCGCGGTGCTGCTTCCGAAAAAATGATCGACCGCACGTCAGAGCGCGCGCAGCAACCCCAGTATGCCTTTTTCGATGAAGGCCACCGGACGCCCGATCATCCAGCCGAACACGTCGATCCCCAGCAAGGGCGCGGCGATAAAGATCGCCACCAGGAAGATCATGCCATAGCGTGAGGCCCGCCATAACGGCAGCGCCAGTACCGGCGGCAACAGACCCACCGCGATCTTGCTGCCGTCCAGCGGCGGGATCGGCCAAAGATTCAATACTGCCAGCACCAGATTGATCTGCACCGAACTCCACAGAATTGCCGGCACCCAGCCCGGCGCACCGCGTCCCACGAACAACAGCACCGCCAGCCCGATCACCGACAGCACGGCCAACAGGATGTTCATCGCCGGTCCGGCCGCCGCCACCCAGATCATGTCGCGCTTGGGATGGCGCAATGCCGAAAAATCCACCGGCACCGGCTTGGCCCAACCGAACAGGAAACCCGCCTTGGTGAAAATCAGGAATGCCGGCAACAGGATGGTGCCGAACAGATCGATATGTTTCAGGGGATTGAGGGTAACGCGCCCGGCCTTCTGCGCGGTGTCGTCGCCAAAGTGGCGCGCCACATAGCCATGCGCCGCTTCATGCAAGGTGATCGCGATAATCACTGGGATCGCATAAATCGCAATTCTGGTCAGTTGATCCATGCATCCCGCGCCTTCGCCCGCCACCAGCTTAGGGGCGTTGGCACAGGGAACGCAAACACCCGTCGAGCGCAATCCGTTGTTGTTTCAAGCTAATCGCTCCAGCCGCGCCGCCCGCTCCCGCAACAGACCGCCGCATTCGCTGTTGGCGGCGCTCGATTCGAATTCGAGGAATAGCTCAAGCAGCGCGTCAAGATAAAAGTTACTACCCTCGGCCCGCGGTTGATACGCTGAGTTTTGCGCTCCCGGACTGTTGGCGCTGTCGCCAAGAAAGCTGCATTTCCGATTTATGAATTCGCTCAAGCGCCTCCGGAGCGAGATTCTCTAAGCAATCCGTTGCTCGCTCAATGCTTTTTCCACAAATGACCAATCCATGTTGAAGGTGAAAAAAATCTGTGGCGAGAGTTTCCCCGGGCTCAGTTCCCCAGCGCTTCGCGGTGTCAAAAAACTGCATTGGGCCGCTGTGTGTCGCATTGGAAAGGATGTCCCACCAAATATTCGCCATGTTAGCGTCGTCCCACCCCAATTCACCGATATAGTTTTTAGGATGGAAAAGATCTTTATTGCCATCGAGTAATCGATCTTTGATTTTTTGATCAAGCTCCTGAAATCGCGGCAGCGCTAATAGAGCGGCAATTCTTTCAGTCCTGACCTGCTCGGCCTCAGCGTAATTTTTTTGCGCCAAGCCTGTACCTCTTAGCGCTTTTAATCTGCGGCATATGTCATTCACGGCTAGGCAATACGCCCGCAATTCCCGCTCGTCGGCGGTCAGATTCTCAGCGCTAATATAATAAAATGCCGAGAACTGATACCAGACGCCCCTAATCAAAGTCAGCATCGATGGCACGTCCCAGTAAAAATCCTTTGGTGGACTTTCCTTGGCGAGGTGCGGAACGATGCTCAGAACGGAAATGCACCTCTGAACCAATTGGCTGTAGAGTGGAAGACCCAGTGGATACCAATAATTTTGAAGCTTCGCTCCAAGCATGCCGACCGAAAGACGATGAGCGCGTTCCGTAACTAGGTCGAGGCGAGTTCGATTATTGTTGACGCATACGGCCAATTTCCAAGGGTCATCTTCAATCGTTTCCAAATTCAGCACCCCTTATCAAAAAGGCACATTCGCAAATGAGCAGCAGAAAGCCGACTCATCAGACTTCACGTCCGGTGGTCAAGCGGTTTTAGTAGACTTCTGACAGGAAATGCACCGGCGCGTGCGGCTGTAATACTTACGCCCTACGAACCGCGTAGACTTCCTCGACATCGCCGTCATGGTCGGCAAGCACACGCACCG
>JBEPVO010000183.1:0-4329 GCA_041690975.1 Alphaproteobacteria bacterium | reverse complement strand
TTGCTGCCAGCGCCATTTGTGGGCGTGGTGCTGGCCGGCGCAGCGCTGGCCGCGTTGGTGGTGCTGACGGGAGTTTGCCTTGCCATCGGCCCCCTGGTGTCTCGCAACCTTGTGCCGGGGCTGGGCAACAACCAGCAGCGTCAATGGTCCAAAGTCGTGATGGCGCTGTATCTGCTGCTTTCCATCGGTGGCGCGGCAACCTCGTCGCAACTGATGGTGACCATCAACAACCTCTATTATTTTGGCATGACCCAATTCCTGCCCGGCATGCTGGGAATATTGCTTTTGCGGCGGCTGCGCCCTTCCGCCATCATTGCCGGCATCCTTGCCGGCGATGCGGTGGCGATTGCGCTCTATGAATTCGCCCTTCCTGTGGGTGGCGTGAATCCCGGCTTCGTCGGCCTTGCCGTGAATGTCGGGATCGTGTTCGCGACACTATATCTCTCGCCCGGTCAGGACCGGGTCCCCATCGCATCGCTGCCTCTTCGGGCAACTTGAGCGGGCGGGGCATGAAACGTAGGATTTCCGAATGATCGAGCAAAAACTTTTCATCGCGGGCCAGTGGATCGCAACCCGCGCGACATTGCCGGTGGAAGATCCCTCCACGGGCGAAACCATCGGCACTCTAGCTGCCGGCAATGCCGGTGACGTTGACGCCGCCGTCAGTGCCGCCCAGGCGGCTTTTTCCGGCCCCTGGGGAAAACTCACTGCGACGGAACGCGGGCGCGTGCTGGCGCAGATCGGCAAAGCCGTCGAAGCGCAGGCCGATGCCCTGGCCGAACTGGAAGCGCGCGATGTCGGAAAACCGTTGAAGCAGGCGCGGGCCGACGCCTTGGCGTTGGCGCGGTATCTGGAATTCTATGCCGGCGCGGCAGACAAGCTGCATGGCGAGACCATTCCTTATCTCGCCGACTACACCGTCTTCACATTGCGTGAGCCGCATGGCGTCACGGGGCACATCATTCCCTGGAACTATCCGATGCAGATCATCGGACGTTCCGTTGTCGGTGCATTGGCTGCCGGCAACGCAACCGTGGTGAAGCCCGCGGAAGAAGCCAGCCTGACCGCGCTGGCATTTGCCCGCATCGCCGATGAAGCAGGTTTGCCGGCTGGCGCACTCAATATCGTGACCGGCCTGGGTGAAGAAGCGGGAGCAGCGCTCGCGGGGCATCCGGGTGTCCATCATGTCTCCTTCACCGGATCGACCGCCGTGGGCGCACTGATTCAGGCAGCCGCGGGTCGCAACGCGGTGCCGGTGACCCTGGAGCTTGGCGGGAAATCTCCACAAATCGTTTTTGCGGATGCCGATCTGGAGCGCGCTCTGCCGTTCTTGGTGAATGCGGGCATCCAGAATGCCGGACAAACCTGTTCGGCATCTTCCCGTCTTTTACTTGAGCGTCCGATCTACGAGCAGCTTCTGGAAAAATTGGCGGCGCGCTATCGCACATTGCGGGTTGGCGCGGCCCGGGACGATCTCGATGTCGGCCCGCTGATTTCCGCTGCGCAGAAAAAACGCGTCGAGACTTATATCGCACGCGGCCGCGCGGACGGTCTTTCCGTCGTTGCGGAAGGCGCTATCGCTTCCAACGCGCCACGGGGCGGTCACTTTCTCGCACCCACACTTTTCGCGGGCGTTGCACCCGATCATCTGTTGGCACAGGACGAGATCTTCGGGCCCGTCCAGGTCGTCATTCCATTCGACTCCGAAGATGAAGCCATCCGGATCGCCAACGGTACGGATTATGGTTTGGTCGCGGGCGTGTGGACGCGCGATGGCAGCCGCGCCATGCGCCTGACCCGTGCAGTGCGGGCGGGCCAGGTCTTTGTCAACAATTACGGCGCCGGCGGCGGGGTGGAATTGCCTTTTGGCGGCGTGGGCCGCTCGGGCCATGGGCGCGAAAAAGGCTTTGAAGCGCTTTACGCATTTACACGACTCAAAACAGTGGCCGCTTTTCACGGATAGGATGAAGCATGGGCTTGCAAGGCAAAGTGGCGGTTGTAACAGGCGGTGCATCCGGCTTCGGCGAAGGCATCGCACGCCGTTTTGCGGCCGAAGGCGCGCATGTCGTCATCGCGGATCTGAATGGCGAGGCGGCACAAAAACTTGCCGGCGAAATCGGCGGTCTGGCGGTGCGGGCCGATATCTCGCGCGGCGCGGATGTAAAAGCGGTCGCCAAGGCGGCGATCGACCGGTTCGGCGGAATCGACATCCTGGTGAACAATGCCGGCATCGGCCATAAGCCGCAGCCGCTCGATACGCTGTCCGAAGACGATTTTGACCGCATCGTCGCGATCAATGCCAAATCCGTCTTTCTGACGGCACGCGAGATCGTTCCCCTGATGAAAGCCAACAAACGTGGCGCGATCCTGAACATCGCTTCAACGGGCGGCGTCAGTCCCAGGCCCAACCTGACCTGGTACAATGCTTCCAAGGGCTGGATGATCACCGCGACCCGCGCCATGGCGGTGGAGTTGGCCCCGTTCGGAATCCGCGTGAATGCGATCAACCCGGTGGCCGGCGAGACCCCGCTGCTCGCCACGTTCATGGGCGAAGACACGCCGCAGATCCGGGCGAAATTCCTGGCTTCCATCCCTATCGGCCGCTTCTCGACACCTCAGGATATCGCCGCCGCCGCCACCTTCCTTTGCAGTGACGAAGCGTCCATGATTACCGGCGTCGCCCTTGAGGTTGACGGGGGGCGCTGCATTTGAGCAAAGGGCAAACGTCGTGAACCTACAAACCGGGATTGAACCGATACTGCGCGAGATCGAAGCCCGCGAGGGCGAGATCGTTGCCCTGACCCAGGACTTGATCCGGTTTCCCACGATCAACCCACCCGGCGAAGCCTATCGGCCCTGTGCGGAATTCTTCGGTGCGCGGCTCGCACGCCGTGGCATGAAAGTCGAATATGTCCGCGCCGAGGGAGCACCCGGCGACAGCGACAAATATCCCCGCATCAATGTGATCGCCCGCTACGAAGGTTCAAGGCCGGGGCCCTGTGTTCATTTCAATGGCCATCTAGATGTCGTGCAGACCGGCGCGGGCTGGACCGTGGACCCATTCAGCGGACTGGTGCGCGATGGCAAAGTCTATGGCCGCGGCGCCTGCGACATGAAAGGCGGCATCGCGGCAGCGGTGGTAGCCGTCGAAGCGTTGATCGATTCCGGAATCGAATTGCCTGGCGCCATCGAAATCTCCGGAACCGTCGATGAGGAGTCCGGCGGCTATGGCGGCGTCGCCTATCTCGCCGAACGGGGTTGGTTCTCGAAGCCAAAGGTCGATCATGTGATCATCCCCGAACCGTTGAATGTCGACCGGGTCTGCATCGGACATCGCGGCGTGTGGTGGGCGGAAATCGAAACCATGGGTCGCCAAGCCCACGGCTCGATGCCGTTTCTAGGCGACAGCGCGATCCGGCACATGAGCGCGGTGCTGGAGAAATTCGAGCAGCAGCTTTATCCCGCTCTCGCCGCCCGTCATTCCGACATGCCGGTGGTGCCAGCGGGCGCGCGGCAATCGACCATGAACATCAATTCGATTCATGGCGGCGCGGCGGAACAGACCGAAGGCCTGCCCTCACCCTGCGTCGCCGATTCCTGCCGCATCGTGATCGACCGCCGCTTCCTGATCGAAGAAGAACTGGCATCGGTCCAGGGGGAGATGAAAAACCTTCTCGACCAACTCGCCAGTGAACGCGCCGGCTTCCGCTACAAGATGCGCGACCTTTTCAGCGTGCAGCCGACCATGGCCGACCGCGATGGCCCGGTGGCATCAGCCACGGCCAAGGCGGTGCGGCGGATTCTGGGACGAGACGCGGAGATCGTTTGTTCACCCGGCACGTATGATCAGAAGCATGTCGATCGCATCGGCCGCCTGAAAGAATGCATCGCCTACGGTCCTGGCGTTCTTGATCTGGCGCACCAGCCCGACGAATGGGTCGGCATTCAGGACATGGTCGATTCAGCGAAAGTGATGGCGGTGGCGACGATGGATCTGCTCACGCGCGACCCAGTCTGAGTGCATGCAAGCCAGATCAGCTCACGCCCGCGATATTTGCTTGCCTAGATGAAGGCCCAAAGGGCCATCCCGGCGGCGACCCAGAAAAGAGCCAACCCGAAGAAAGTGAGACAGATGCTCACGTCGAACGGCAATTTACGCGCTGGTACTTGTTCGAAGGAATACGCCACTGAAGCCCCCCCGCCTCTGATGGCTAAGCCTAAAGCGGCCAGGGACGAATCGGCAAGAAAGATCGTAACTATTTGTTAACCGACGCGGAAAACGGGGATTTCTGCCGCCTAGGGGACAAGCGCGATGCTTGCCAAGGTCGC
>JBEPVO010000182.1:0-4336 GCA_041690975.1 Alphaproteobacteria bacterium | reverse complement strand
TGGCCATCCAGCATCAGAAAGGCCGCCGAGAATCCGGGACCCAGCGCAGTCAGAAGCGTGCGCTGGGCCTTGCGCCGCACATCCATGCGCTCGGCCACGAACAGCACCGTCACCGCGGACATGTTGCCATAGTCGCGCAGAATTGATCGGCTGTCTTCCAGCCCGCCGCGTGGCATGTCCAGCGCATCTTCCAAGGCATCGAGCACCTTTGCGCCGCCGGGATGACAGGCAAAGGCATCGATCTCGGAAAGCGCAATCTCGTTGCGTTTCAGAAATTCATCCAGCAAAGGACGAAAATCACTGGTCACCAAACCGGGAATGCTGGTGGCGAAGCGCGCCTTGAGCCCGTCTTCCGCCATGTCCCAGCCCATCACATCCAGCGAATGGGGCCAAGTGTGTTCGCCCGCCGCGCCCAGCACGGGGCCTTCGCCATCCGTGGACAAGATCGCGCCCGCCGCACCGTCACCGAACAAGGCAGTGGCGACAATATTGCTTTTGGAAATGTCGTTCTTGCGGAACGTCAGCGCGCAAAGCTCGACCACCAGGAACAGGACCCGGCTTCCCGGCCGCGCACGCGCGATATCGGCGGCGCGCGACAATCCGATCAGGCCACCGGCGCATCCCAATCCGAAGATCGGCAACCGCTGGATATCGCGGCGCAATCCCATTCGCTCCACCAGCAGCGCATCCAGGCTGGGCGTGGCGACACCGGTGGTGGAGACCACCACGATGCTGTCGATATCGTCGGTCTTGAGATGCGCCTCTTCCAGAAGACTGCGCGTCACCGTTTCCAGCAGGTCGACGGCATTTTCAACGTAGAGCCGGGTGCGGTCCATCCAGCCGTGATCGCCGACATACCATTCGATCGGCACACAAGAGTAACGCCGCGCGATGCCGGTATTCTCGAACACGGGAATGAGCCGCGCGATATCGCGCACCTGTGCAAACAGGGTGCGGGCGTATTGGGC
Organism: Alphaproteobacteria bacterium; assembly: GCA_041690975.1. GTDB lineage: Bacteria > Pseudomonadota > Alphaproteobacteria > Micropepsales > Micropepsaceae > Rhizomicrobium. The sequence continues at coordinate 3,368 of JBEPVO010000182.1, read as the reverse complement.
GGCTTCGGTTTGGGCGATAACATAAGGCGGGACGGCCGATTTCAAGGCCAGAAGGCGGGGAGGCATCAATCCTCATTTACGCAGTAACTGCGTTTTGCTTGTTGCCGCTCTCAGTTTCTTCATACGTGCGGCGGGGATCAAAGGCCAGCACAGGTTCGGCACGTAACCGCACCAAGTCGAGAAAAGGGCGGAAATGCGGCGTTTTGGACACTTTTGCTCTGTTGAAAAGCAATCGCTGCGCATGTAAATCTGACACTAGGTGGGGCCGGACTGAAAAGGACGAGTTTGATGTCGTATGGGAAGATCGCCGCTGCGTCGTTGATCGCAGTCGGCATGCTGTCGAGCCAAGCTTTCGCGGCGGGGGATGCCGTCAAGGGCAAGACCGTGTTTGGGCGCTGCGCCGTCTGCCACAATGTCGAGAAGGATGGCGGTAATGGCGTAGGCCCCAATCTGTTCGGTATTGCGGGCCGCAAGTCCGCCACCATCGACGGCTTTAACTATTCCGGTCCGATGAAGGCCGCGAACATCGTCTGGAGCGATGACAATCTGGCCAAGTGGACCGCCGGTCCGGCCAAGATGGTTCCGGGCACCAAGATGGCCTTTGGCGGAATCGCCCAGAAGACCCAGATCGCCGACGTGGTTGCCTATCTGGACACCCTGAAATAGCGCCGGGAAATAACGCTGGTGTGGCGCGATGACGCAGCTATGCGTTGTTGCGATGCAGCAGAAGACTGAGAGTTTCCGAACCCGGTACGTTCCGAACGTGCCGGGTTCATTGACATTTGCCGATCCCCACGCCTAGTTTTTGCGCCGCACAAGAGCGAGGACGGCGAACTTCCTGTCAGGACGTTCTGAAGCCACCCGAATGGGATCCGATAAGCCATGAAAGTGCTCGTGCCCGTGAAGCGGGTGATCGACTACAACGTCAAGGTTCGCGTCAAAGCGGACCAGACCGGCGTCGATCTCGCCAATGTCAAAATGTCCATGAATCCCTTCGACGAAATCGCGGTCGAGGAAGCGGTGCGTTTGAAGGAAAAAGGCAAGGTTACGGAAATCATCGCCGTCTCCATCGGGCCGCAGCAAGCGAGCGAAACCATCCGCACCGCCCTGGCGATGGGCGCCGATCGCGGCATCCTGGTGAAGAGCGATGGCGATGTGGAACCGTTGGCCGTCGCCAAGATCCTGAAGGCCATTGTGGACGCCGAGCAGCCTGGCCTGGTGATCACGGGCAAGCAGGCGATCGATGACGACAGCAACCAGACCGGCCAGATGCTGGCGGCGCTGCTGGGCTGGGGTCAGGGCACCTTCGCGCACAAGCTGGAACTGAATGAAGCGTCCGCGAAGATCGAACGGGAAATCGATGGCGGTCTTCAGACTGTCGAAGTGAAGCTGCCGGCGGTGATGACCACGGATCTGCGCCTCAACGAGCCGCGCTATGCCTCGCTGCCCAACATCATGAAGGCCAAGAAGAAGCCGATCGAAGAAAAAACACCTGCCGATTACGGTGTCGACGTCACCCCGCGCCTGAAGGTGCTGAAAGTGATCGAGCCCGCCAAGCGCGGCGGCGGCATCAAGGTCAAGACCGTTACCGAACTTCTGGACAAGCTCAGCGAAGCGGGTGCGATCTGATGGCGTCGCTGGTCCTGGCTGAACATGACAACAAGAATATGAGCGATGCCACCGCCAAGACGGTGACGGCGGCGGCGGCTGTTTCCACGCCCGTGCATGTGCTGGTGGCCGGTGAAAATTGCGGCGCGGTGGCGGATGCCGCCGCCAAGATCGCAGGCGTTGAAAAAGTCTTGGTCGCTGACAATGCGCTGTACGCGCACATGGTGGCCGAGACCATGGAGAGCTTGATCCTCTCGCTTGCCGACAAATATGACGCGATCCTGGCGCCCGCCACCACCAACGGCAAGAACATCCTGCCGCGCGTTGCCGCCAAGCTGGACGTGCCGCAGATTTCCGAAATTCTCAAAGTGGTGAGCGCCGATACCTTCGAGCGTCCGATCTATGCCGGCAACGCCATCCAGACCGTGCAGGCGGCGGCGGGCAAGAAGGTCATCACCGTGCGCACCACCGCCTTCAAACCGGCCGGTGACGGCGGCAGCGCCACGGTGGAAAAAATCGCGGCGGGCAGCGATCCGGGCACCGCGAAATTCGCGGGCGAGGCGCTCTCGAAATCCGAACGGCCCGAACTCACCTCCGCCAAGATCGTGGTGTCGGGCGGGCGCGGCTTGGGTTCGGCGGAGAATTTCAAGTTGATCGAAAAGGTCGCAGACCGCCTGCATGCCGCTATCGGCGCCAGCCGGGCGGCCGTGGATGCGGGCTATGTCCCCAACGACTATCAAGTGGGCCAGACCGGCAAGGTCGTGGCGCCTGATCTTTACCTGGCTGTAGGCATTTCGGGTGCTATTCAGCATCTCGCCGGCATGAAGGATTCCAAGATCATCGCCGCCATTAACAAGGACGAAGAAGCGCCCATCTTTCAGGTGGCAGATTTCGGCCTGGTCGCAGACCTCTTCCAGGCACTTCCCGAGATGGATCAAGAATTGGCCAAGCGCGGCCGCTAAACACAAAGGGTGTATCGATGAGTATTCAACGCATCGGCGTCATTGGCGCCGGCCAGATGGGCACCGGCATTGCGCATGTATTGGCGCTGGCAGGCTATGACGTCGTCTTGGACGATCTGAACAAGGACGCGCTGGGCAAGGCGATCGAGCGCATCGAAAAGAACATGCAGCGCCAGGCGGCGAAGGGCCTCATTTCCGAGGATGTGATCAAGCCCGCGCTGGCGCGCATCCGCACCACCCAGTCGATGGACGATCTGAGGGATCGCGAACTGGTGATGGAAGCGGCGACGGAAGACGAAGTCGCCAAGAAGAAACTGTTCCAGGACCTTTGCCCGCGGCTGTCGCCGACCGCGATGATCGCCACCAACACCTCATCGATTTCGGTGACGCGCCTGGCCGCATCGACCGACCGGCCGGAGAAGTTCATCGGCATTCATTTCATGAATCCGGTGCCGGTGATGCAGCTGGTGGAAGTGATCCGCGGCATCGCCACCAATGACGCGACCTTCCAGGCGGCGCTGGAGATCGTCAAGCGCGTGGGCAAGACCGCCGCCTATGCCGAAGACTTCCCCGCCTTCATCGTCAACCGCATCCTGCTGCCGATGATCAACGAGGCGGTCTATACGCTGTATGAAGGCGTGGGCAATGTAGACGCCATCGATACCGCGATGCGTCTGGGCGCCAATCACCCGATGGGCCCGCTGCAGCTGGCCGACTTTATCGGCCTGGATACTTGCCTGGCGGTGATGCAGGTGCTGTACGAAGGCCTGGCGGATTCCAAATACCGCCCCTGCCCGC
>JBEPVO010000181.1:0-4346 GCA_041690975.1 Alphaproteobacteria bacterium | reverse complement strand
CCCATTGGATGCTGCGCCTGCTGTATGAGCAGGACGGGGTGCGGCAAGTCGATTTCGGCCGGGGGGATGATAGCTACAAACGGCTTTGGCTGCGCTTTTGCCAGGACCGCGAGGGGGTCTTGGCGGCCAATCCGCGGACGCTTAAAGGATTGTTGGCGATCGCCGTCGATATTCTGCCCTCCAGGGTCGCGAAACTTTTGCGCAAGAAAGCCGGCAGTTCCGCCGGTGGTCATCAAACCGGGATTGGGACATCATGACGACGCCATTTCTCGTCTGGGGACACGAAGCGGCGTTCCTCGCCTATCTGGTCTTTGCCGCGATCGTCGCGATGCGCAGCTCGCGCACCCTGCACGCCGCATTTTTCCTGATCGTCATGTTGCTCACGGCCGCCTGGGCTCAATCTTTTGTGGCGGTTTATCTGGGTTATGCGCCGATCTGGCTGGAAGGCGTCATGGCCGCCGCCCGCGACGCTTCTTGGCTCGCGCTGGCCCTGGCGCTGATGCAGCGCAATGCCAATCATACCGGTTATTTCCGCACCCTTGCCGTGGTGGCGGCGCTTCTGGTCGCGCTGCAGATCGGGCTGGGCATGAACGATATGATGGTCGGCGCGGTTGCCGGCGTTCGGATAGATGTCACGCTCATCCGCATGGCAACGACCATCCTGGGATTTGTCGTCGTGGAAAACGTGATGCGCAATGCATCCAAGGGCGAGTTGTGGGCGCTGAAGCATTGGGCGATCGGTTTTTCCGGTGTCCTGCTGCTCCAGCTCCTCTCCCGTATCCCCGAATTTTTGACACACGAGCCGGACCTGAGCCTGGTGGTGGCAAATCCCCTGGTCTACATCGTCGCCTTGCCGTTTTTCGTGGTCAGTTCCACGCGCCTTCCCCAGTTGAAGGTGCGGGTTCATTCATCCCGCAGGTTCGCTTTTTACTCCACGACCCTGGTCGCGGTTGGGATCATGCTGCAAGGCATCGCGCTGGCGGCGTGGTATGTGCGAACCTATGGCGGTTCCAACGGTACGGCGCTGGCGGCGGTGGTGGCGTTCAGCGGTGTGGCGGGGATTCTCGCCGCGCTGGTTTCTTCGGGCGTTCGTTCGCGCTTCCGCCGGTTCATCAATGAGAACTTCTTCAGCCTTAAATACGACTATCGGGTCGAATGGGAAAAGGCCATTCGTGAACTGACCGTCAATCCCGGACAGGACACGCCGGAGCGGGTGCTGCGCATTCTCTGCGATCTGATGGACACGTCGGGTGGTGCAATCTGGCTCTACCGGGAAAGTTGGCGCCAATTCACACCCGCCGCCAAGCGGGGCGATACCGCGGTGGTTTCCCCGGTGCCCGAGGATGATCCCCGGATAGAGGCCCTGCGTTCGGGCGATGAAGCTTTCGCCAGCTTCGAGGAAGATGAGCGCGGCGGCTTGTTTTCGCCCTGGCGCAAATTCGTCGACAATGCCTGGATCGTGGTGCCGATGCGCTATCGCTCGGCGGTCACCGGTTTCGCCATCCTCAACCAGCCCCGCGCGCCACGCACTTTGGATTGGGAAGACCAGAGCTTGCTCAGGCTGGTGGCCATGCAGCTCGCCGCCTACCTGGTTCAGGAGGAAACCGCCCAGTCCCTGGCCGACGCCCGCCAGTTGGAGGACTTCAACAAGCGCTTCGCCTTTGTCGTGCATGACATCAAAAATACCATCGGGCAGCTTCGTCTGATGGTGTCGAACATCACCAAATTTGGCGACGAAAAGGAGTTCCGCGACGATATGGTGATCACGCTGGGAAACTCGGTGGAGCGCCTGGAAGGCATGCTCAAAAGCCTCACTGTGGTCGGCGCCCAGCGCCCCAACGCCGTATCCGATCGACAAGCCATTGAATTGATTGAGTTTCTTGAAAAGTTTACGAAGGAGAAATGCTCCTTGGGGCACAATGTGCTTCTTAGTACAAATCTCTCAAACTCATCGCTAGTGCGGACGGATTTCGATATTTTGCACCGCGTGCTTGAACATGTTGTTTCCAATGCGCTTGAGGCCAGCGCAAATGAAACCGCAGTCAAGATCGATGCGTCGGCTGGCAAGAACGCACTACAGATCGCAGTCCTGGATCAAGGGTCGGGCATGACGCAGCAATTCGTGAACGAGGAACTCTTCCGGCCGCTTAAGACCACCAAGCGTGGAGGGTTCGGCATTGGCGGGTATCAGGTTCGCGAACTGATGCGCGATCTGGGGGGAGACGTCACCGTCGAAAGCACGGTGGGCAAGGGTACCCGCGTAACACTTTCCTTGCCGCTTGTGGCGGAATAGCCGGGTCATGAAAAAAGCAGCATCGGAAATTCCCGCCCCTACCCAACAAGAAGAACGCCGGATTCTCCTGGTGGAGGACGATGTCGGTCTGCAGAAGCAGATGCGCTGGGCGCTTTCGCCCTATGTCGTCGAATTGGCCGGAAGCCGGGTCGAGGCATTGGACAAGATATCCTCCGCCAAGCCGTACAACGCCGTGGTGCTCGATCTTGGCCTGCCGCCGGATGAAAACAGCGCCAGCGAGGGCCTCAAGACGCTGGACGAGATATTGAATTTGGCGCCGCGCACCAAGGTTATTGTCGCCAGCGGCAATGTGGAGCGCGCCAATGCGGTACGGGCGATCGCCAAAGGCGCCTTCGATTTCATCGCCAAGCCGCTTGATAGCGAGGTCCTGAAGATCATCATCGATCGCGCGGTGCGGATGCACGCACTGGAAGAGGAAAACAAGCAGTTGCGCGAGCAGTCCGCCCGCGCCACCGACGGACTGGTTTTCGGGTCCGAAAAAATGGCCCAGGTCGCGCAAGTCCTCAATCGCGTGGGACCGATGGATGTCAGCGTACTGCTGATCGGGGAAACCGGGACCGGCAAGGAAGTCTTGGCAAAAGCGCTGCACCGGCTTTCCCCCCGCAGCGCGCAGCCCTTCATCGCGATCAACTGCGCTTCCATCCCGGAAAACCTTCTGGAAAGCGAGCTTTTCGGGCACGAAAAAGGCGCCTTCACCGGCGCGGTGAAGAGAACCCACGGAAAGTTCGAGCTTGCGGATAACGGCACGCTTTTCCTCGACGAAATCGGCGACATGCCGATTCCGCTGCAAGCCAAGCTGCTACGGTTTCTGCAGGAGCGGCGGCTGGAGCGCGTGGGCGGGCGCGAGTCGATCACCGTGAACGTCCGGCTGATCACCGCGACCAATCAGAAACTGGAAAAGCTCATCGCCGAAGGCCGGTTCCGCGAAGACCTGTATTATCGCATCAACGATGTACGCATCGACCTGCCCGCCTTGCGGGAACGCGAGGGCGATCCGGTTCTCTTGGCGCAGTATTTCCTGAACGGTTTCAACAAGTCTTATTCCAAGCATATTTCCGGTTTCACCGAGGATGGCTTGGCGGCCCTGTCGGTTCATCCCTGGCCCGGCAACGTCCGGGAACTGGAAAACCGGGTGAAGCGCGCCGTGATCATGGCCGAAACAAAGCGCATCACCGCGCAAGATCTGGATCTGGGCGACATCAAGGTCGGCGACCGTGACCTCAATCTCCGCAAGGAAGTGGCGAAAGTGGAAAAGCGGCTTGCCGCCGAAGCCCTGGCGCTTTCCGATGGAAATATTTCCAAGGCCGCCAAGCTTTTGGGCGTCAGCCGGCCGCATTTCTACAGTCTGATCGGCCATAACGAATAGATTATCAGCGAGGGTTCCTGTGACGCATTACAACATTTCGAACACGGTGCGGCGGTTCGCGGTTCTGGCGGCCGCGATGCTGGCAAGCACGGCCATCGCCGGCCCGGCCTTGGCCGATGTTCCCCCCATGTCGGCCGTTCAGGACGATGCATCGGTCGGCAAGATGCTGGCCGACGCGCAAAAGGCCGTGAAGGCCGGTAATATTCGGGCCGCGCTGATCGCACTCAAGAACGCCGTGAGTTTGGCGCCGCGTGACGGCAATGTGCGCGCGCAGCTCGGCTTGGTTCTCATGCGGATGCAGGATGAGGCAGGGGCGGAGCGGGAACTTCGTCAGGCCAGGAAGGATGGCGCTCTCGAGAGCGCGGTTTTGCCGCCTTTGTTCGATGTGATGCTTTCGCGCGGTGAAAACCAGGTCGTGTTGGACCAGTTTCCCGATCCGGGTGCCGACAGCAAAAATCCCATGGCTTCGGATATTTTCAAGGCCCGGGCGCTGGCGCTTCTGAATTTGAACAAGGGGCCGGAAGCCTTGGCCGCAATTGATCACTCCTTGGCGCTTCGGCGCGATTGGAGCGGGTTGCTGACGCGGGCTCGCATTTCGTTCCAGCAAAGCGATGTGCCGACGGCGATGAAATTCGCCGATGAGGCGATCGCAAAAGCCGACAGGCC
>JBEPVO010000180.1:0-4360 GCA_041690975.1 Alphaproteobacteria bacterium | reverse complement strand
CGACCGGCCCTTTTCATTTCAGATGGAGGCCTTATCAGCCGCCGAGGTCGATGACCGCGCGACGGTTCTTCGGCTCGCGCACGTTCGGGCCCGTCGGCACCATCGGATCGTGGAAGGACTTGCCTTCGATCGCGACGGAGTCGCCGCCCAAGCCCTGACGAACCATCTCTTCCTTGACGGTCGTGGCACGACGCACCGAGAGAGCCTGGTTATACTTGTCCGAGCCCATCGTGTCCGTGTGGCCGGTGACCATGATGCGGACCGAGCCAAGTGTCTTGGCGGCGGCCACAGCTTGGGTAACCGTCGACTGCGCTTCCGCTGTCAGGTCCGACTTATCGAAGTCGAAGAAGACAATGTACGTCTTCGCCGGCGGCGGCGGAGGCGGCGGGGGAGGCGGCGGCGGGGGCGGAGGAGGCGGCGGAGGAGGCGGCGGCGGTGGCGGTGGCGGCGGCGGCGGGGTCATGAACCACCGGAAGCCAACCACAACGGCATTCTCCGTCAGATTGCCGACCTTGATCGGCGCCAACAAGGTGTAGGAGGTATTATAGGTCGCGTCATTCTGATTGGCGCGATACCGATAATCGGCGAACAAATCCACGTCCGGCGAGATCGAATAGGCGATGCCCGCGATCGCCTGATATTCCAGCGAGGTGTGCGAGCCCTTCACATAGTCGAGCGAATTGTTGACGCCGCTGGTCCAATGTACGCGGGCATTGCCGGCGCCGACGCCACCGCCGATCGACAGCTTCCACATGTCGCCCAGCGGAATGTCATAAACCAGGTTGACCATGGTGCTGGCGACGCTGGACGAACCACCGAAGGGCGCCTTCGCATCGTGCGAGGTGTAGCTGATTTCGTTTTCGAGGCGGAAGCCCGAAGCCCAGGAATAACCGAAGGAGGCCATGCCGATGCCGCTGTCGCTATTGCCGACGCGGGTAAAGTTTGCGGGGAATGGCGCGGATTGCGCCTTCACAGACGTCATTTGGTCGTAACCACCGCCAAGACCGAGGTACCAACCCTCGGTAGCGGCATGCGCCGGGGCACTCAGAGCCACCGCCGCAACGCCGGCCAAAGCCAACATGCGAATATTCATTGTTCTACCCTCGCTTAAAAATGCCGACGGGTAGGAACCCCCCACCCCGCGCACATAAATCCGATACGTCGCTTATAACGGCCAACCCATCAAAAGTCTCCACTGGTCATGCTGTTTTGCCACGGATTGCGGCACTTTTTCCAAGGTTTTACCGGTGACCTGTGATCCACAGGACACATAAATCAGGGAACCCGTCCCGATTTACATTTTGCCGTGAGAAAAAATGAAGGCGTAGCGACCAAACAGAAGCGTCAGATCGCCGTTTTTCCCGGCAACCTGTTCCAAGGCCGCGAGAAATTCCACGCGGGGTGTGACGTGGAATAACTTTAACCAGGCGCGCATCGCGTGTTCGGCCAAGCGTCCCAATCCGGTGAGATCGCCAAAATCGACCACGTGCAGCCGTCCCGAAGGTGACAACGCTGCCGAGCCTGCCGCCAACGCCCCCCGCCAGTCTGGGATCATCGAAAGACTGTAGGAAAAAAAGACATTTTCGAAGCTCTCAACCCCAAATTGTGCCGGGGCCAGATGTTCGGCCAACCCCTGGATCACAGTGATCCGATGCTCGAGCCCGGCCCGGCGTATCGCGGCTCGGGCGGTTTCCAGCATCGCTTCCGAGGCATCCAGCCCATAGAGCTGCGTCTGGGGATAAGCCTTTGCGATGGCGATCAGGTTGCGGGCGGTGCCGCAGCCGACCTCCAACAGCCTGGTCCCCGGCGCCATGGCCAGTTCACGGATCAACCGGTCGCGCCCGAACAGATAATATTTTCTTGTGAAATCATACACATAACGCTGGCGCCGGTAGACCCGGTCCATCAGCCAGGCGTGCGTCTCAGGAGAGGGGGCGGCGCGCATAGATATGAAAGCCGCCATAGATGGAGGAGCGGTCCTGGGCATGTAGAACCCGGCTCTGCCACTCATAGTAGAGCCAGGGCGCCAGAAGGCCCGGCGCCAGCTTTTGGGGCAGGGGGCTGGCTTCGCCGGCGGTGCGGAAGATGACGCGGGCATCGCTGGAATGGGCGGTGCGGTCGATCTCGGTCCAAAGGGCAGCGAGCTGTGCGGGGTTCATCCAGTCCTGTGCATCCAGCAAGACGAAACGATCCAAGGACTGGGGCGGCTGGCTTTTGAGAAAATCCAGCAGCGAGGCGTGATTGACCGACACGGAGGACACGCGCGATTTCAAGGCCGCGTAATTCTCCGCCTTCAGATAATCCGGCACCGCTTCGCGGCTCTCCAGGTCATAGCCGCGGCCAAAGGCCTGCCAGGCAAAATAATTGTCGCGAATGGGAAAGTCGCAGGCCAGCCGCTCCACCCGTTCGCGCAACACCGTCATGGCGTTGCCGTTGCCGGACGAAACAAGCTCGTCATATTGCGCCGGCGGAATCCCCAACGCGTAAAGCGACACGGGCGATTTCGAAATCAGCCGGATCGGCGCGCTGTCGAAAAGCGGCGCTACAATCTGATCGAACAGTTCGCGCTGCTCGCGCGGCGTCTTGGCTTCCAGAAGGTCTTCCAGCTTCTTGCCATGCAGCCGCGCCACGCCATGCAGCAAACCGATGAAGCGGCCCAGAAGACCGTGGCGATACAGATTGCGCGCAAACATTTCGATGCGGCGGCGTGGACGTATGCCGTGCAATGTTTGCCAGTAGGTGCGGGTCACCGGATCCAGCTGGTCGCGGATATAAGTATCGAAGGCCACAAGGTTGCGTGGATCGGACGCGTCGCCGAAAAAGCGGAAGAAGCTCTTGTGATCGGGAAGATGTTCGAGCGCCGCCAATTTCAGCTTGGTCAACGCGACATGATGGGGATTGAGATCCAACGCGATCACTTTCGCCGGCGCGGCGGTGAGATAGTTCAGGACGTTGCAGCCGCCCGACGCAATGGTGATGATCCGATGATGCGGCTGCAGCTTCAGAGCATCCAGATCCACGCTGGGGTCTTCCCAGATTTGGTTATAGACAAAACCTTGAAACATCAGGGTAAAAAGACGTTCCAGCACGCCTCGCGGAGTTGCCGGTGCCGCCTGGTGCGCGGCCTGTTCCAGAAGCACGTTGGCCATGTCCTGCCTCTTGGTGATCACCAGCTGAGGGCCGGCCTTTGAATCACTTCAGCGAAGGGCATAGGGCATTTGCGTGACGGATTGGCGAAGGCATCAAAGCATGATTGTTTGAGCCGATGAGCGAATCCGGCAAGACCGCATTGGACGAAGTGTTGGGCCTCCTCGATCTGGAGCAGATTGAGGAGAATATTTTTCGCGGCCTCAGTCCCAAGGCCCGTCATCAGCGCGTATTCGGCGGCCAGGTGCTGGGTCAGGCATTGGCGGCCGCGATCCGCACGGTCGAGCCGTCACGATTCTGTCATTCGCTGCATGCCTATTTCTTGCGCCCCGGCGATCCCAGAATTCCGATCCTTTATGATGTCGACCGCGCGCGAGACGGCAAAAGTTTCACTGCCCGCCGTGTGGTCGCCATTCAGCATGGTGTTCAGATCTTCAATCTCGCGGCCTCGTTTCAATCCACCGAACCGGGATACGAGCATCAATTCGAGATGCCGAAAGTGCCGCCGCCGGAAGCGCTGGAAGATGCCGCAACGGCCTTGCTGAAGCGTGCGGAACAATTTCCGGAGCGGTTGCGCGAATGGATCGCGCGGCCGCGTCCGTTCGAGACACGGCCGGTCATACTGGACGGTCCCGCAGACCGCCCGCCCCGTCGGCCGTTTGAAAATATCTGGTTCCGCGCGGCCGGGCAGGTGCCTGACGATATCCGCCAGCGCCAGATTCTATTGGCCTATCTGTCCGACACGACCTTGCTGGGCACATCGCTGCTGCCGCATGGCAAAAGCTTTTTCTCTGCCGTCCAGATGGCCAGCATCGATCATGCGATGTGGTTTCATCGCGACACCCGATTGGACGACTGGCTGCTTTATGCGCAAGACAGTCCGTCCGCGAGCGGCGCGCGCGGTTTTTCGCGCGGCCTGATTTTTACGCGTGACGGCGTCCTGATTGCGTCGGTTGCGCAGGAAGGCCTGATACGGCCCAGGACCTGAACAAAGCGATCGTCAGGTGTTGCACACGGCCGGGGCGGTCGCCTTGCTGGTAATCGGGACCTGCAAGACGCGGCGCGGCTTCAGGTAGAAATCATTCGTCCAGTTCGACCAGGCCGGCATGAAGTAAACCAGGAAGGAATTGTAGCGATAAGTGACGCGGCTCCAGATCACGCTGCCGCCCGAACCGGCCGTGAGAAGGCCTGCTGGAATTGCGGGAGATGGTGC
>JBEPVO010000179.1:0-4391 GCA_041690975.1 Alphaproteobacteria bacterium | reverse complement strand
CGTTCGCAATGAGGAGGCCAGCGGTTCGATTCCGCTCAGCTCCACCATCCCCCGCCATGCCGGGATGGCCGAACCGAACACAAGCCAGCCACCCCCGGACCCTCGCTATTAAAATTTGGTTTACCAATCCGTGGCTTAAGCTTGGCCATGCGGTTGCGGCTGATCCCCCTCTGGCTTGGACTTCTGACCCTTTTGCCGCTGGCGGCGCTGGGGGCGGAGGAAGGCGGCGAGAAGAAATCGTCCGAGCACAAGCTCACCCAGTCCATAAGCTACCTCTCGCTCGAACCGATCTACGCCACCATCGTGGACGACAATCGCGCCCGGGGCATGCTGATGGTGGGCATTGGCCTGGATGTCCCCGATGCCGCCTTGCGCGAAGTCGCCACCCGCTCGATGCCGGTGCTGCGCGATGCCTATGTCCGCAACCTGATCGCCTTTACCGCCACGGCCGTGCGCACCGATGCGCAGCCCGACGTGACCCGGATCGCGGATCGTCTGCAAAACATCACCGACCGCGCTTTGGGCAAGAAGGGCGCGAAGATATTGCTGGCCCAGATCGCCATCCGCGTTACCCGCTGACAGTCCGCAAGCGTATGATCGATCAAAGCGGGACACTTAATCCACGGAACTCACCATTTTCGATAATGTGATGGTTTGGGCAGGCGGTAATTCGCGCTAAACCCAAGCGTCGCCGAATCGCGGACCCCTGGGCATGTCGGTTCCAAAACCGGTCGCGGTGCTGGTGCTATCCTTGGCGATTCTGGCGCTGGGGCTGGCCGCACTGTTTACAGATCAATCCGCAATTGCGCCGCTGCTGGCGCAATTGCAGAACGACATCTGGTTGAAACTGGGTGCGAGCGACGTTGCGCGGCCGGAATGGGCGAAATTCGCTGAGATGGCATTTGCAGCGGCTGCAAGTGGCGCGGTGATTTTCCTGTTGCTGCGGACGCGCATCCTTTGGGCCGGCCTGTTCGTTCTGGGCGCGCTGGCCGCCGCCTTTTATCTCGCGCTTCTGGATGCGCAGATGCGGGGCGATGCACTTGATGTGCTGGCGCCGGGTGCGGTGCTGCTGTTGGTTTTCGCAACGGCCGCCGCCGCGCGCATCGGCCAGGTCCGTGCGTTGAAGCGGGAATTGCGTATGGCCTTTGCCGATTCTCTGCCGCGCGCCGCCATCGACAGGATTGCGCGCGATCCGTCGCTGCTGTCGCTGGACGGGGAGACGCGCAACATCACCTATCTGGCATGCGGCGTGCGCAGCCTGACGGATCTATCGGCCTCGTATCGCGGCAATCCCAAGGGCTTCACCAAGTTACTCGAGAAAGTACTGACGCCGCTGATGGGGCAAGTGCTTCGTCATGGCGGCGTGATCGACCGCCTCACCGCTGATGGCTTCACCGCCTATTGGAATGCGCCGCTGGACGATGCCGCCCATGCCGCGCATGCCTGCGACGCCGCCAATGGCATGATCGCAGCGCTGACGCGGGTGAATGAGGATCTCACCGCCGGATATCGGCTCGGCGGTCCGGAGATTCCGCTGGTGGAAATCGGTGTCGGCATTGCCACCGGGCCGGTGATCGCGGGCGGCTTCGGGGGACATGGCCGCCTGAGCTACAGCGTCAATGGCGATGCCGCGCGTCTGGCCGTGTTGCTGCAGGCATTGTCGCGCAATTACGGTCCCGCGATCATCGTCGCGCAGGAGACACAAGAGTCGGCTGGGCTCGGCTATGCCTTCCTGGAAGTTGATTATGTCGCGCAGGGCCGGGACGATCCGCCGGTCCATCTTTATGCGATGCTGGACAACAAGGCGGCGCGCACATCGCCCAAGATCCGCGCCCTTGCCACGTTCCATGAGCATATTTTCCAGTGCCTGAAGAACCAGCAATGGGACAAGGCGCATGCACTGGTGGAGCAATGCTCGCGCCTGTCGGGCGCCAGCCAGACGCTCTACGAACTATACCGCGCCCGCATCCACTATTTTGAATCCAACCCGCCCGGCCCCGGCTGGGACGGCGCTTTTCGCCCGGTCCTGAAATAAATCTACAGCGCTTGCGCCATACCGTAATGCGCTTGGCTGGCACCCGAAAGTGCGGCCCACATCTGGTCGCCCCAGGAGAAATGCCACCACTCATCCGGATGGCCCGCGAAACCTTCTTCCGTCATCAACCAATGCAGCAGGCGACGATTGGCCCGCGCTTCCTGGTCGGAGAATGAGAAATTGTCGGCCGCCAGGGATTCAAAACGATCGCTGGCGGCGAGTCGGGTCACATCATCGAACAGCGAGCCCATCCATAGCGCTTCGCCGTCCTTCCAGCGCAAAGTCAGATCGACCGCCGCCCCGGTGGCATGCGGTGCGGGAGAGTTTTCATCGCTGCTGGGCGCCGACCAATAACGCTCCACTTCTTCCGTCAGGCGCGCGCCGGTGAGCGCGGGGTCGCGGCGCTGCAATTCCCGGGGCATCCAGACATCGTGGAAATACGCCTGCACCGCGCGCGGCCGCCAGGCGTCGAACAGAAACAGTTCCAGCCCCGCCGCGCCGGCCCGCGCATTGACCCGCAACAATTTGTCGGCCACCGAGCGGCGCAGCAGTAATTTCTCTGTGGCGCCTTCCACGCGATGCCAATAGGGCGGGTTGCGGTCGCCGGCATAGAAATTCGCGCCCGCCAGACCCTGATCGCGCGCTTCCACCAGCGTTTCACCGAACAACGCATTGTCGCGGCGGATGGGGACGCGGCTGCGAAAATCCTTGCGCGCGGCACGCGCGCCGGACAGATCGCCGATGGGCCGGGCGCGCAATTCTTCCAGGCCAGCGAAGCGCGTCATCTTTTATCTTCCTGTCTTGTACCGCTAGATTAGCGGCAATGCCGCCAAATTCAGAAGTCCAAAATCCCCGGGATTATCGTACCGCCCGCAAGGCCTTCATCGCGGCCTGCGAAAAGGCGCGCATCGACACGATTTCGCGCGCCCATATGGGTCGCAGCGGACCGGATGGAAAACCACTCTTCGTCGATTCCGTTGCCCTGGGGCCGCGCGATGCCAGCAAAGCGGTTCTGGTGATCGCCAATAACGCCCGTGCCTCCACCACCATGAGCGCTTTGTTGCGGGATGGGGTCACGCTGCCCGATGGCGCACGGCTGGTTCTGGTGCATGCGCTCGATCCCTTCGCCTTTATGGGCGAGCCGAGCGATCCGCCATGGTCGCAGGCGATGCTCAAGGCCATCGCGACGGAGGATCTGGCGCGCGTGACCGACCTGGTGGTCCTCGATTGCGATAAAACCGAAGATGAACTTCTTGCAATCTTCGCGCCGGGCCGGAAAATCAGGCTTTCTTTGAAGCAAATCGATGCGCAACCCGACAATAAAGGGATGCGCGATGCGGTGAACGCGGAGCTCGCCCGGCCCTGAAGAGCAAATTTTTGTAAAACCGTTTCTGCTGGCTTGTGCACTCTGCGAAACAGGCGGAAACTTTATGCCGTTATTGAACCAGGGAGGTCCATTTGCGCACCCAATTCGCCATCGCTGTTGTCGCCGCACTCGCCGCCAGTGCCTTCGCCGCACCCGGCCACGCCGCCGACACCGCACAGCAAGCAAACATGAAAAGCTGTGCCGCCAATTGGAACAGCATGGCCGCCGCCGATAAATCCAAGACGACCTATAAAGGTTACATGTCGACTTGCCTGAAGGCTCCGGCCAGCACGGCAGCCGCCACGCCCGCAGCAATGACCGCAAAACCCGCAGCAGCGATGGCGGCCAAACCGGCGGCAGCGGCCATGAAAGCGGAATCAGGCTCCGCCAAATGCAAGGACGGCAAGACCGTCACTTACACGCATCGCAGCGGCACCTGCTCCGGTCATGGCGGCGTCGCAACCTGGATGTAATGTCAACGCGCAATGAGTGGAGGTCGTGATGGGTCTGTTGGATGAAATGGCGGGCGCGGTCAAAGGCGCGTTGCTGCAAGGCGCCGAAGGCGGCGCGCAAGGCATATTGGGGAACGTGTTGCAGAACTCCTCGCTGGGCGGCATGTCCGGCCTGATGGGGCAGTTGAGCGAAGGCGGGCTGGGGCATCTGGTCTCGTCTTGGACCGGCAATGGCCAGGGTCAGCCCATCAGTGTCGATCAGCTGAAATCCGCGCTGACACCTGAGCACATCCAGGAAATCTCGCGCGCCCTGAACCTGTCACCGGACAGCGCCCTGGCGCATCTGGCCGAGCATCTGCCGATGCTGGCGGGCAACAAGGCCTGAGACCTCGAAAAATGCCATTCGAGCCCGACAACGCTTTGCGTTGCGGGCTCGTTTTGCTTTATAGGTCGCCCTGTCGGCGCCCGTAGCTCAGCTGGATAGAGTGCTGCCCTCCGAAGGCAGAGGTCACAGGTTCGAATCCTGTCGGGCGCGCCA
>JBEPVO010000178.1:0-4443 GCA_041690975.1 Alphaproteobacteria bacterium | reverse complement strand
ATCCCAGCCTGCACAAGACCATGCGTTTCGAGTCCCCCTGGCCCACCGATTTTGCCGACTTGGTTGAAGCCCTGCGTGGCTTGAAAGATGTTTAAGGAACTCCCATTTCCTCCTTTCGGGGGTGTGGTGCGGGTGCGTAAGCCGGTTCGTGGCATTACCATCCGGGACACCCAGAATTGAGGGGATTGCATGAGTAGCCGCGGCCTTCCGGCCCTTTCCAGCGATGCGGGTCTTTCGCGCTATCTGAGCGAGATCCGCAAATTTCCGCTTTTGACCCCCGAAGAAGAATTCATGTTCGCCAAGCGCCTGAAGGAGCATGGCGACCCCGAAGCCGCGCGCCGGATGGTCACCAGCCATTTGCGCCTGGTCGCCAAGATCGCGATGGGCTATCGCGGCTATGGCCTGCCGGTGTCCGAGATCGTTTCCGAGGGCAATGTCGGCCTGATGCAGGCGGTCAAACGCTTCGATCCCGACAAAGGCTTCCGCCTCGCCACTTATGCGATGTGGTGGATCCGCGCTGCCATCCAGGAATATGTGCTGCGCAGCTGGAGCATGGTGAAGATGGGCACCACCGCAGCTCAGAAAAAGCTGTTCTTCAATCTGCGCAAGGCCAAATCGAACATCGGCGCGATCGAGGAAGGCGACCTGACGCCCGATCACACCGTAACGTTGGCCGATCAGCTGGGCGTTACCGAGCGCGAAGTGACGGAAATGAACCGCCGCCTTTCGGGTCCGGATTCGTCGCTCAATGCGCCGCTGCGTTCTGAGTCCGAAAGCGAATGGCAGGACTGGCTGGCCGACGACACGATGGACCAGGAAACAAGACTGGCCGAGCGTGAAGAACGCGGCGACCGTCATGATTTGCTGACCAATGCACTCGATACATTGAACGAGCGCGAGCGCGACATCATTCAGGAACGGCGCCTGAAGGACGATCCGGCCACCCTGGAAGACCTGTCGCAGAAATACGGCGTCTCCCGCGAGCGCGTGCGGCAGATCGAAGTGCGCGCTTTCGAGAAGCTCCAGGCTGCGATGCAGCCCAAGCAGATCGCAGCGCCAGCATAGCCGTTATGCCCGCATAGCCATTATGCAGCGGCGCGGCTTCCGGGCCGCTGGCTTGCCGCTACGCTCTCCTGCAAAGGGAGGCGACAATGAAGCTCAAGCTGTGGCAAGTCGATGCGTTCGCGGACAAGGTGCTGGCGGGGAATCCCGCCGCCGTGGTGCCTCTGGACTCCTGGCTCGACGATGCTCTGATGCAAGGCATCGCGGCAGAGAACAACCTCGCTGAAACCGCCTTCTTCGTGAAAACGGCGCCGGGTGCTTATCATCTGCGCTGGTTCACACCCACGGCGGAAGTGAATTTGTGCGGGCATGCGACCCTGGCCAGCGCGGAAATGATCTTCCGCTTTTTGGATTCCGGCTTGCAGGATGTGTGTTTCCAGACCCGCTCCGGCGAGTTGAAGGTGACGCGCGGAAGCAATGGCGGCAACCGCATGTCGATGCCGTCAGCCTCGTCGGAGCCTTTCACACCGCCGCCAGGTTTCGCGGACGCATTGGCGGCAGCACTGGGCGCACCGGGCCCGCAGGAATTTCATTATGCCAGCAAAGGCGGCGCGGGCGTCGGTGCGTTGATCGCGGTGTGGCCATCACCTGTCGAAGTGAAGGCTCTCAATCCCAATGGCGATTTGGAATCCGTGCTGCTGCAGGTCAAGGCCGGGTCCTTGGTGGCGACGTCGCCGGGCGATGGCAAGCCGTATGATTTCGTCTCGCGCTTCTTCGCGCCGCATCTGGGTGTGCCGGAAGATCCCGTCACCGGCTCGGCGCACACCGCCCTCACCCCGTTCTGGGCCAAGCGGCTGGGCCGCAAGCAGCTGAAGGCGCGGCAGGCATCGCCCCGCGGCGGCGATCTTCTGTGTACGGATGATGGCGAGCATGTGATCCTGGAAGGGCCCTGCGCGCTTTACCTGACTGGCGAGATCGAAGTCTGATCGATTACTGCCGGGTCGGCTGGTCTTTCATATTGCCCAGCGGCTCATCTTCCCGGTCCAGGCCTTCGCGGGTATCGGTGTCATCGACGATGCCATCGCCGAACATCGCCAGCCCGTCTTCCAGATAATCGCCCAGCAGCGGCAGGCCGAGCAAATATTCCGCAGCGCGCTTGCTGTGCTCGCTGCGTGCCGTATCGAGCGCGGTGCTCCATTCCGAGATGTCGTAGGTCCCGCGGCCCAACCACGCCAGCGCCACCAGCTGCAGCCGCTCATCTTCCGGCAATTCGCGAATGGCACCCAGCAATTCTTCCCGCACCGGATCGTCGGATTTGTCCATCAGCACATCGATGTTGCCGTCATCAATGGGATTGGAGCCCTCATCAGGATCGCCATCGCTTTCCTTCACATCGAACTCGCGGGCTTTGACGATGATGAAGCCCAGCTTGTCGGTGGGAATGTCCAGTTGGGGCTGCGCCGATCGGGCCATAGGTAAATCCCTGGTAAGATATGCATTTTGTAGAACGCGCGGACTTGCGCGCTGTTCCCGGTCTCCTTTTGGTCGCACAGCCTCGCGCGCGGAGCGCCCATTTATTGATGGGCGCCTATGGCGCTGCCCGGAAAACCGAAAGTTCACTTTTCCTGGCCGCGCTCCGGGTTGACGGAACCGGCCCTTCTCCCTATATCGGCGGCGGGCCACACCTCCCCAACGAGGTGCTATCATTCTGGAAGGAATGAATGCGATGACTGAATTGAAGCAACCGGCTGTGCGTCCCGCGCGGCCTTTTTTTTCGTCCGGACCTTGCGCCAAGCGCCCCGGCTGGACCCCTGAAGCCCTGAACGGCGCGCTGGTGGGGCGCTCTCACCGCTCCAAGCCCGGTAAAACCAAACTCAAAGACGCGATCGAGCGGACCCGCAAGATCCTGGGCATCCCCGCCGATTACCGCATCGGTATTGTTCCCGCCTCCGACACCGGCGCCATGGAAATGGCGATGTGGTCCATGCTCGGTCCCTTGGAGATCGACATTTTCGCCTGGGAAAGCTTTGGAGAAGACTGGGTCACCGACACGGTCAAGCAGCTCAAACTCAAGGCCACCGTGCACAAGGCCGGCTATGGCGATTTGCCGGAACTCAAGGCCGCGAAGAATCGCGACACCGTCTTTCTGTGGAACGGCACTACTTCGGGCGTGAAAGTTCCGAATGGCGACTGGATTCCAGCCGATCGCGACGGCCTCACCATTTGCGACGCCACCTCGGCGGCATTCGCGATGGATTTGCCCTGGGACAAGCTCGATGTCACTACCTTCTCCTGGCAGAAGGTGCTGGGCGGCGAAGCCGCGCATGGCATGCTGATCCTGTCGCCCAACGCCGTGGCGCGCCTGGAAGCCTATACGCCGCATTGGCCGATGCCGAAAATCTTCCGCATGACCAAGGGCGGCAAGATCGTCGAAGGCATCTTCGAAGGCGAGACCATCAACACCCCGTCCATGGTGGCGGTGGAAGATTATCTCGACGCCCTCACCTGGGCGGAGAATGTCGGCGGCCTGAAAGGCCTCATCACGCGTTCCAACGCCAATCTGGCGGTGCTGGACGCCTGGACCAAGAAATCCGGCTGGGCCGGTTTCCTGGCGACAGATGCCGCCAGCCGTTCCAACACGTCGGTCTGCATCAAGATCATCGATCCCTGGTTCCAGGGACTTGGTGACGACGCCAAGGCCGATGCCGCCAAGAAGATCGCCAGCCTTCTGGACAAGGAAGGCGTCGCGCTCGACATCGCCGGATACCGCTCCGCGCCTCCGGGCCTGCGCATCTGGTGCGGCGCCACGGTCGAGACCGCGGATCTGCAAGCCCTGACACCCTGGCTCGACTGGGCCTGGGCGAAGGTCAAAGAAACCGCTGCCGCCTGATCACATCCCGACGCGCTCCACAAATTTTGGGGGCGTCGGAATTTTTTCATTTCCCCGAAATTCCAACATGGAGCTTTCCATGCCCAAAGTTCTTATCGCCGACAAACTGTCCCCCGCAGCCGTCGCCATCTTCAAGGAACGTGGCGTCGAGATCGACAACAAGCCCGGCATGACCAAGGAAGAGTTGCTGGCGGTGGTCGATCAATATGACGGCATCGCCATCCGTTCGGCTACCAAGATCACTGCCGATGTGATCAAGGCCGCCAAGAAGTTGAAAGTCGTGGCCCGCGCCGGCATCGGCGTCGACAATGTCGATATTCCGGCCGCCACTGCCGCCGGCGTGATCGTGATGAACACCCCGTTCGGCAACTCTATCACCACCGCCGAACATGCGATCTCGCTGATGCTGGCGCTGGCCCGCGAACTTCCCGCCGCCAACGCCTCTACCCAGGCCGGCAAGTGGGAGAAGAACCGCTTCATGGGCGTGGAAATCACTGGCAAGGTGCTGGGCCTGATCGGCGCCGGCAATATCGGCTCCATCGTCGCCGACC
>JBEPVO010000177.1:0-4447 GCA_041690975.1 Alphaproteobacteria bacterium | reverse complement strand
GCCTGTTCGGGCACCAGCGAGGTCGGCGTCATGCCGGGCTGGGTATTGGTCTCCAGCAGGATCAGGCGCGATACCGGCCCGGTATCGTCGTAACGGAAATCGGTGCGCGACACGCCGCGGCAGCCCAGGACCTGATGCGCCTTGACCGCCAGCTCCATGCAATCCTGCGCCACGGCGGCGGGAACCTTCGCCGGCAGAATATGGCGCGAACCACCTGCGGCATATTTGGCTTCATAATCGTAGAATTCCAGATCGGTAACGATCTCGGTGACGCCCAGCGCGCGATCACCCATCACCGAAACGGTGAGTTCGCGGCCCGGAACGAACTCTTCCACCATCATCTCGTTCGACAAATTCCATTGATCGCTGCCCAGCGCGGCGGGCGGGCGATTGTCGCCGGGACGAATAATAAAGACGCCGACGCTGGAGCCTTCATTGACCGGCTTGACCACGTAGGGCGGTTCCATCAGGTGACGTTCGGCGACTTTCCGGCGATCCGCCACGATGGATTTCACCACCGGCAAACCGGCCGCGCGATAAACTTCCTTGGTGCGCTCTTTGTGCATGGCAAGCGCGGAGGCGAGCACGCCGGAATGGGTGTAGGGCAGCCGCATCAATTCCAGCAGCCCCTGCACTGTGCCGTCCTCGCCGAATCGCCCATGCAAGGCATTAAATACAGCGTCTGGCTTGGCCTGATATAGTTGATCCCCAGGATTATCTCCGGGATCGACGCTCACCGGCTCGAAACCTTCCTCGGCCAGCGCCTTCATGACGCCCCGTCCCGAAGACAGACTCACTTCGCGCTCGGCCGAACGGCCGCCCATCAGGACGGCGATGCGCTTGAAAGCGGTCATGCCGCGCCTCCGTCCATTTGCGGCAGACCGATGCGCTTGATTTCCCATTCCAGAAAGACGCCCTGGGTTTCCCGCACCCGGCGGCGGACTTCCTCGCCCAGTGCCTCGATATCGGCGGCGGCGGCATCGCCCGTATTGATGAGGAAATTGCAATGCTTCTCGCTAACCTGAGCCGCACCTTGCATGAGGCCCCGGCAACCGGCCCGGTCGATCAGTTCCCAGGCCTTCTGGCCGGGCGGATTCTTGAAGGTCGAACCACCGGTCTTGGCGCGGATCGGCTGGCTGGCTTCGCGGTTCGCCGCCAGCTCTTCCATCCGGACTTTGATCGCTTCGGGCTTGTCGGACGTGCCTTCGAACACCGCCTCGACGAAAATCAGGTCTTCCTGCGCTTGCGAATGGCGATAGGAGAATCCCATCTCCGCCGCCGTCAGGGTGAGCGTATTGCCCTGCCCGTCCAGCGCAGTGGCTTCCACGAAGATGTCCGCGATCTCCCGGCCATAGCAGCCGGCATTCATCCGCAGCGCCCCGCCCACCGTGCCCGGCACGCCGCGCAGGAATTCCAGCCCGGCGATGCCCGCATCGGCGGCGACACGCGCCACATGGGCATCCAGCGCCGCAGCGCCGGCCCGGATGCGGGTTCCGCTGGCTTCGATCTTTCCGAAGCTGGCCGGAAGACGCACCACCGTGCCCGGCATGCCGCCATCGCGCACCAGAAGATTGGAACCAACTCCGACGACATAAACCGGAATGTCACTGGACCGCGCCGCCAGGAACATCCCCAGATCCTCGACATCGGCGGGGCGGAACAAAATTTCGGCAGGCCCACCGGCGCGGAACCACACCATGTCTTTCAGCGCCGCATCGCGCGCGATACTGCCGCGCACCGGCGGAAGCATGTCGCAGGGCCGCGTCATTGGCCCTCCAGTTTCTTCTGGAGATTGTGCATCCAGGTGCTGATCGAACCGGCTCCCAGGCCCACCACCACACCGCCCGCTTTCAGATGCGGCGCCACGGCGGCTGCAAGATCGTCCTCGCCGTCGATGGTCAGCACATTGCGATGGCCATGGGCGCGCAACGCGTCCGCATAGCTGTCGCGGTCAAAGCCCGGGATCGGCTGCTCGCCCGCCGCATAGACCGGCGCGATGATGGCGACATCGGCGTCATTCAGGCATTTGGCGAACTGCTCGAAGGTGTCGCGCAGACGGGTAAAGCGATGCGGCTGCACCACCGCCACCACCGGGCCGTTATAGGCCTGGCGCGCGGCGCGCAGGGCGGCCGCGATTTTGAAGGGATTGTGCGCATAATCGTCGACGATGGCGGCGCCTTTCCATTCCCCCAATTTGGAGAAACGACGGCCCACGCCCTTGAAGCCTGCCAGCGCCTTGCGGATCACGGCATCGCTCACGCCCAGCTCGCGCGCCACCACAATCGCGGCCAGCGAATTCTGCACATTGTGGTCGCCCGGCATCGGCAGACTGAGATCGGCGAGCCGCACTTCGGTATTCTTGCGGCGATCAGTGAAGACCACATCGTAATGCGACGCGCCTTCGGAATAAGAGACATTGATGGCGCGGGCATCAGCTTGAGGGCTGAATCCATAAGTGACGATGCGGCGATCGGTGATGCGGCCCACCATCGCCTGCACTTCGGGATGATCCAGGCAGAGAACCGCGAAGCCATAGAAAGGCACATTCTCGACGAAACGCTGGAAAGCGTCGCGCATGGCGTCGAAGGTGCCGTAATAATCCAGATGATCCGGGTCGGCATTGGTAACCACGGCCACGGTGGCGGGAAGGCGCAAGAAGGTGCCGTCGCTTTCGTCGGCCTCGACCACCACCCATTCGCCCGCACCCAACCGGGCATTGGTGCCATAGGCGTTGATGATGCCGCCATTGACCACGGTCGGATCCATGCCGCCCGCATCCAGCAGCGCCGCCACCATGGTGGTGGTGGTGGTCTTGCCGTTGGTGCCGGCGATGGCGACGCAGGAACGCAACCGCATGATCTCGGCCAGCATTTCGGCGCGGCGCACCAGCGGCAAAGATTGCGCCCGTGCCGCATCGAATTCGACATTGCCGGGCTTCACCGCCGAGGAATAGACCACGGCATGGGCGTTCTTGAGATTCTCGGCGGAGTGGCCGATGGCGATGTCGATACCCATGGCACGCAGGCGCTTGACATTGGCGCTGTCGGACACATCCGAACCCTGCACCTTGTAACCCAGATTGTGCATGATCTCGGCGATGCCGGACATGCCGATGCCACCGATGCCGATGAAATGAATGGCGCCGATATCCAGCGGCACGCGAGTGGCAACGGGCATGGCCATCATGCGGAAATCCTCGCAAGGCTGTCGACCATGTCGGCCAGTTTCTCGGTCGCGTCCGGCACTGCCAGAGCGTGCGCGGCGGCGGCACGGTGCGCCAGGTCCTGAGGCGCAGAAAAAATCTCGATCAGCATCCGGGCCAACGAATCCGGGCTCATCTCACCTTGCGCGACGGTCCAACCCGCGCCCGCGCGTGAAAGAATTTCGGCATTGGGCGTCTGGTTGTCGTCCAGCGCATGCGGCAACGGCACTAGGATGGCGGGCCGGCCGATCGCCATCAATTCGGCGATAGTGCCGGCGCCCGAGCGGCCGATCACCAGATGGGCTTCCGCCATGCGCTGGGGCAGATCCGCGAAGAAAGGCTGAAGCTCGGCACGGATTTCGGCATTGGCATAGATAGTACGCACCGTCTCGATATCCTCGGGTCGGCATTGCTGCACGATCCGCAGACGTAGCTTCAAGGCGTGCGGCAACCGGGTGATGGCTTGCGGCACGATCTCGCTGAAGGCGCGGGCGCCCTGGCTACCGCCGAACACCAGAAGATGCAGCGGCGCATCGGGCAACGGCGCATCATAAGGCGCGCCCCATAATTGAATCACCGCCGGGCGGAGCGGATTTCCCGTCAGCACAATCTTGGTCTTGTCGCGCGGCGCGAAGCGGGCAATCGGGAACGCCGCAGCAACGCGGCGCACTTGATTCATCACCAGCCGGTTGGCACGGCCCACCACGGCATTTTGTTCGATGATGGCGGTGGGAACCCGCGCCAGACTGGCCGCCAGCATCACCGGCACCGACGGATAGCCGCCGAACCCGATCACGGCAGCAGGCTTCAGCCGCAACAATTTGTTGAGCGCCTGGACGATGCCGCTTGCGATCTTAAAGGGCGCTGTCAGCGAGTTGAGCGGCGCCGAAGTCACGGTCTCGATCCGCGCGCCGGGAAACGAGGTTGCATAGTTGGCAAAACGCGCATCCGTCATCACCACAATGCGGCGGCCGCGACGGGTCAACTCGCCCGCCAAGGCTTGGGCGGGGAAGAGATGACCGCCGGTACCGCCGGCCGAAAGAACGATGGTGCCCGTCATGCATGCACCCCGAGCGCGCCAAGCAACGATTCTGCGCGGGTGTTCAACTTGGGCCGCTGCCGCGTCACAGCCAGAGCAAAACCCATGGTCAATGCGATGGAGAAGAGCGACGAGCCGCCATAAGAAATGAAGGGCAAGGTCATGCCCTTGGCCGGCAGCAGCGACACCGCCACGCCCATATTGAT
>JBEPVO010000176.1:0-4464 GCA_041690975.1 Alphaproteobacteria bacterium | reverse complement strand
AAGCCATGGTGCTGGCAATCGGCTCGATGGAAATGCGCGACATGATGCTGGAAGCTGAACCCAAGCTCTTTTACATCACTGACCACTACAGGAAATTCCCGTATTTGCTGGCGCGGCTGTCGAAACTGGACAAGACAGTGCTGAAAGAATTGCTCAACGCGCGGCTGCTGCAGATCGAAGCCAAGACAAAGAAAAAGCGCGCCGCGCCGAAGCCGGTTGCGAAGAGGCCCGCAACAAAGAAGATTGCGAAAAAGAAGAAGACTTAGCGCGGGCTGCGTTTCGCCAGAATTCTTTGCAAAGTCCTGCGATGCATATTCAGTCTTCGCGCCGTCTCCGACACATTGTGACCGCACAATTCATAGACCCGCTGTATATGCTCCCAGCGGACGCGGTCGGCTGACATGGGATTTTCCGGCGGCTTGGGCTTGCCGCCTGGTGTCGCCATCAACGCCGCCAGGATATCGTCGGCATCGGCAGGCTTGGGCAGATAATCGATGGCGCCATATTTCACGGCCGCCACGGCGGTGGCGATATTGCCGAAGCCGGTCAGCACCACCACGCGGCCATCGGGGCGGACGCTGTGCAACGTCTCCACCACATCCAGGCCATTGCCGTCTTCAAGCTTGAGGTCGACGACGGCGTAGGCCGGCGGCGATTCCTTGGCGCGGGCGCGGCCTTCGGCCACGGACTCCGCAATCGCCACCGTGAAGCCGCGTGCTTCCATGGCGCGTGCCAGCCGTTCGCGCAGGGGACGGTCGTCCTCCACGATCAGCAGGGTCTTGTCTTCGACAGTGTTCAGTTCAGGGTTCATTGCTTTATTCCTGGTCGCGCGGCCCGGGCGCGGATGCGCCCAATTATTCCAAGGGCGCCTCCGGCGCCGAACGGAAAACCGTCGTCCGCCGATACGCCGTTGCTATCGGCTCCTGGCCGACGCTTCGCGGGCGGGGACATAGTACCGCAGACCGGGCGCGTCAATCCGTCTCAATTTGCTTCGTTTTGGGTCGGCGGCTCCAACCCATCGATCACGCCCCGCGGCCAGGCGATGGAAACGCGCGCGCCACCGCTGGCCGGATTGCCTGCCTTCACCGTGCCGCCGGTCTGTTCGAGCAGGACTTTGGCGATGAAAAAGCCCAGCCCCATGCCTTCATGCTCGCCCAGCGCGCCGGGGCCGATATCGGTATCGCCGGGCGCATTTTGGCCAGGTCGCGAGGTCACATAGGGCTCGCCGATCCGCTCGAAAATCTCGGGCGCAAAGCCGGGACCGTCATCCTCGATCACCACATTGAGCGTGTTCGTGTCCCAGGACGCCTGCACCCGCACTTCGGTTTTGGCGAAATCGGCGGCGTTCTCGATGATGTTGCCCAAGCCATGCAGCAATTCCGGCGCGCGCCACACTTGCGGCACGGGATTGTCGGCATCGCCATGCGGCACCACCACCGTGATGGCGAGGTCTTCGCCACGATGCGGGGCGGCAATGTCATCGAGCAGCGCACCCAGGGGCAGCCGCGCCGCCTGTCCCAGCATTGCTTCTTCCGGATTGGCAAGGCGGGCGATGATGGCGCGGCAGCGTTCGGCCTGATCGCGCAGCAGCCGCACATCTTCGACTTCCGAGGAATTGGCGGGCAACGCCCGTTCCAATTCGCGCGCCACGATCGCGATGGTGCCGAGCGGCGATCCCAGTTCATGCGCCGCCGCCGTCGCCAGCGCGCCCAGCGACGCTAAGCGATGTTCGCGCGCCAACGCCAGCTGGGTTGCAGCCAGGCCCGCCGACATGCGGGTGGATTCCGAAGCGATGCGCCAGGCATAGACCGACGTGAAACCGATACCGATCACCAGCGCCGCCCAGATGCCGGCCTGGTAAAGTTGGGGCAGCACCAAAGTCTCGCCAGCGGGCCAGGGCAGGGGGCGGTGAAATATGCCGATCAAGCTCACCGAAGCGAAAGCGATGCCCGCCAGCACCAGCGTATTGCCCAGATTGAGTGTGGCCGCCGCGATCACCACCGGCGCCACGAACATCAAAGCAAAGGGATTGGTGATGCCGCCGGTCAGATACAGCAGCGCCGCCAGCTGCAGCACGTCGAAGGCCAGGTAATAGCTGGCTTCGCGGTTGGCCAGACGATGGCTGGCGGGATAACGCAAGGCCAGCACGATGTTCAGAACCGCGCTGACCGCGATGGCGATGGCGCAATACCCCAGCGGCAGGCTGTAACCGAACGCGAAATAGACCAGGAACAGCGCCGCCAGCTGTCCGGCGATGGCCAGCCAGCGCAGGTTGGACAATGTGCGAAGCCGGACCCGTCCGCGCTGCGCGCCCGTGCGCGATGCGACATAAAGTCTGGGCTTGGCCGGTTTTGTGAGCGCGTCAGACACGGAAACACTCTAAAATCTTTTTTGGATCAGTCACAGGCCTTCCTCCCCCATGCGTGCGCAGCACGCTGATGGGGGAGGTGGCCGTAGCAGCGCTTGCGATGCGTAGGCCGGAGGGGGTTAAACACTTCATGTTCAAGACCAAGGAAATGTCGCTCGTTCTATTGCTGCTGGTGGCGGCGGCCCTGGGCGGATATCTGTGGTTCAAAGGCGATCAGGTGCCCCAGCTGGGCCGCAACATGGTGACCGGCCAGATCGCGGTGGGGGGGCCCTATGCCCTCATCGACCAGGATGGCAAACCCCGCGCCAGCACGGATTTTCGCGGCAAATACCAGCTGGTCTATTTCGGCTACACCTTCTGTCCCGATGTTTGCCCCACCACCCTGGCGCTGATGGCAGCGACCTTGGACAAGATGGGCGCGGACCAGGACCGGATCGTGCCGGTCTTCATCACCATCGATCCGGAGCGCGACAAACCGGACGTGCTCAAGAAATATGTGGCGGCGTTCGGCCCCCGTTTTGTCGGCCTCACCGGCACGCCGGACGAAATCGCGAAAGTGGAAAAAGAATTCCGCGTCTATGCCAAGAAAGGTCCCGTGGAAAACGGCACCTATGCCATGGACCATTCCAGCGTGATGTATCTGATGGGACCGGACGGCAAGCTGGTGAGCTTCTATGACGAAGCGACCACGCCGGAAGATCTGGCCAACGAACTGAAGAAGAAAATTTAAAGCGCCGGCGGCGGCAGATTATTTTGTGCGCAGGCGGCAATCAGCGTGTTCTGCATCAGGCAGACAATGGTCATCGCGCCGACGCCGCCGGGCACGGGCGTGATCGCGCCCGCAACCTCTTTCGCCGAAGCATAATCGACATCGCCGACCAACTTGGTCTTGCCGCCGCCCGCATCCACCCGGTTGATACCGACATCGATCACGACCGCGCCCGGCTTGATCCAGTCCGCTTTGACCAGTTCCGGCTTGCCGATGGCGGCGACCAGAATATCGGCGCGGCGTGCGATGGCGGGCAGGTCGCGCGAGCGCGAATGCGCCATGGTGACGGTGGCATTGGCGGCCAGCAGCAATTGCGCGGCGGGCTTGCCGAACAGCAGCGAACGGCCGATCACCAGCACATCCTTGCCCGCGATGTCGCCGACATATTCCTTCAAAAGCAGCATCACGCCGGCGGGGGTGCAGGACACAAGATGCGCCCGGCCCGACAGCAGCAGCCCCGCATTGGTGGGCGTCAGCGCATCGACATCCTTGGCGGGATCGAGCGCATCTAGCACTGCGGCTTCGTCCAGATGCTTGGGCAGCGGCAGCTGCACCAGAATACCATGCACCGATTTGTCGGCACAGAGTTCACGCACCTTGGCGAGTAGAACCTCCTGTGTCGTGTCGGCCGCGAGCGCAACATGCACGGACTTGAATCCTAGCGCCTCGGCGGTCTTGCCCTTGTTGCGGACATAGACTTCGGAAGCCGGGTCGTTGCCCACCAGCACGGTGGCAAGGCCCGGCTGCAGACCATGCGCGGATTTCAGGCGGGCGGCTTCGGCGGCGATCTTCTCACGCAGTTTGGCGGCGGACGCCTTGCCGTCGATAATCGTGGCGGTCATGGATTCAGAGGCCGTATCGCGTGCTGATCCAGCCGATCGTGTACTGGAGCGTGATGATGATCACGAACACCACGATGGGCGACAGGTCCAGCCCGCCCATCGGCGGCAGGAACTTGCGGACACGCCGGAACACCGGTTCGGTCAGGGCACTCAGCATGTGCAGCAGCGAGCGCACGAAACTATTGTAGGTGTTTATGACGTTGAAAACGATCAGCCAGCTCACGATCACCGCAGCGATCACGATCCATTTGTAGATTTCCAGCAATTCGACGAGCAAGAAAAAAATCGGGTTCATCCTGCTGTTGTAACGACCCCCGCCCTTTGCCCGCAAGCCGGGTTTGTCAGGGAAAGCCTGAATTTTCCCAGCGCCTTGACGGGCCTCCCCCGCCTTCCTAAAACCCTCGCCCTGCCGGGCTTTTGACCGGCGGATCGGTTCGGGGCTGTAGCTCAGTTGGGAGAGCGCCTCGTTCGCAATGAGGAGGCCA
>JBEPVO010000175.1:0-4514 GCA_041690975.1 Alphaproteobacteria bacterium | reverse complement strand
ACACCATGCCGCTGCATGTCGAGCTGCTCTACAACAATTACGATTATGTCGGCGCCTTTTCCGTGGCCGCTTTACTGGCGCTGCTGGCGCTTCTCACCCTTGCCGTGAAATCATTTTTGGAATGGCGTTACGCCGGCGAGTTGGCGGCGGCGCATCGCCATTAGGAGCGAGTATGTCTCTTGTTATTGATTCTCTCTCTAAGCGGTTCGGCACGTTTGCCGCGTTGAACGGCGCCAGCCTGACCGCGCCGCAGGGCGCGTTTGTCGCGCTGCTGGGTCCGTCGGGTTCGGGCAAGACCACCTTGCTGCGTATTCTCGGCGGGCTGGAAGCCGCGGATCAAGGAACGGTGCGCTTCGCCGACATGAACTGGCTGGACATGCCGGCGCGCGAACGCAAGGCGGGTTTCGTGTTTCAGCATTATGCGCTGTTCCGGCACATGAACGTCGCCCGCAATATCGCGTTCGGCCTGGAAGTGCGCCCGCGCGCGCAACGGCCCAGCCGGGCCGACATCCAAGACCGCGTCAAGGAATTGCTGGCGATGATGCAGCTGGAAGGATTGGGCAACCGCTATCCCAGCCAATTGTCGGGCGGTCAGCGTCAACGCGTGGCGCTGGCGCGTGCGCTCGCCATCGAGCCGCGTATGCTGCTCTTGGATGAACCATTTGGTGCGCTGGACGCCAAGGTGCGCAAGGAATTGCGCATCTGGTTGCGCCACATTCATGACAAAGCAGGGGTTACCACTGTGTTTGTAACCCATGACCAGGAAGAGGCTTTTGCCGTTGCCGATCTGGTGGCGGTAATGAATGCGGGCGGGATCGAGCAGATGGGCACGCCGCAGGATGTACGCCGCGATCCGCGCACCAAATTCGTTTCAGAATTTCTGGCGGTCTAGCGGTCTTCAACGATCGCTGCCGCCACCGCTTCCGCCAGCTTGATGCCGTCCACACCCGCCGAAAGAATGCCGCCAGCGTAACCCGCGCCTTCGCCGCCGGGAAAAAGCCCTTGCGTGTTGGTACTTTGGAAATCGATCCCGCGCGGTACGCGCACGGGCGAGGATGTACGCGTCTCGACACCTGTCAACACGGCATCGTCCATGTCGAAACCCTTGATCTGCCGCCCGAAGGCAGAAAGCGCCTCGCGGATCGCGACGATGGCGTAATCCGGCAGGCAGGTCGCGAGATCGGTGGGCATCACGCCCGGGCGATAGGATGGGATGACATCTCCCAATGCGGTGGAAGGGCGGCCGGCGAGGAAGTCGCCGACCTTTTGCGCCGGTGCTGCATAATTTCTGCCGCCCGCGATGAAGGCTTGCGATTCCCAATGGCGTTGCAGCGCGATGCCGGCCAGCGGGCCTTCGCCATGGGGCGCATAATCGTCCGGGGTGATGCCGACCACGATGCCGGCATTGGCGTTGCGTTCGTTGCGTGAATATTGGCTCATGCCATTGGTGACGACGTGGCCTTCCTCGGATGCCGCCGCCACCACCGTGCCGCCGGGGCACATGCAGAAGCTATAGACCGAGCGGCCATTGGCGGCGTGATGCACCAGGCGGTATTCCGCTGCGCCGAGCGCCTCTTGGCTGGTGCCGAACTTGGCTTGGTCGATCAGGCTTTGCGGATGTTCGATGCGAAAGCCGATGGAGAAGGGCTTGGCCTCGATGGCGACGCCGCGATCCAGCAACATCTGGAAGACGTCGCGGGCGCTGTGGCCCACCGCCAGCACGACATGGCCGGACTTAATTTCTTCGCCGTTTTCCAGCCGTACCCCGGTCAGGCGGCGGTCGTTCAGCAACAGATCCGTCACTTTGCTTTGGAAACGATACTCACCGCCCAGTTTTTCAATCGTCTCCCGCAGGCTCTCCACCATCGTCACCAGCCGGAAGGTGCCGATATGAGGATGCGCTTCAGTGAGAATTTCTTCCGGCGCGCCCGCCTTGACGAATTCGGTCAGCACCTTGCGGCCAAGAAACCGTGGATCCTTGATCTGGCTGTAAAGCTTGCCGTCGGAGAA
Source organism: Alphaproteobacteria bacterium (assembly GCA_041690975.1). Taxonomy (GTDB): domain Bacteria; phylum Pseudomonadota; class Alphaproteobacteria; order Micropepsales; family Micropepsaceae; genus Rhizomicrobium. The sequence continues at coordinate 2,504 of JBEPVO010000175.1, read as the reverse complement.
TGTCCCCGCACCACCTTCGCCAAACTGGACGTTGGATTCGGGTGTGAGGATGTTCTTGCGCCACAGCGCCCAGGTATCCTTGGTGCGTTCGCGCACCACCTTGCCGCGCTCCAGAATGATGGGCCGAAAGCCCATCTGCGCCAGCACCAGGCCCGCGAACAATCCGCACGGTCCCGCCCCGATCACCAGCGGGCGCTGAAAGTTTTCCGGCGCGCGGGCGACGAATTTATATGCAGTGTCGGGCGCAGGTCTGACATGCGGGTCCTTCGAACGCGCGAGAATTGCGGCTTCATCCTTGGCCGCCACATCGACGGTATAGACGTAGAAAATCTTGGGCTTCTTGCGGGCGTCCTGGCCACGTTTGATCACGGTAAAGGCCTCGATCACGGCGGGCTTCAGCTTGGCCGCAATCGCCGCGCGCAAGGCGTCCGGCGAATGATCGATCGGCAGGCGGATATCGGTGATGCGCAGCATGACTAATGAGCGGGCAGGGGGATGGCGGTGGTGTGTTTCAATTCTTCCATCGCAAAGGCGCCGGACACGTCGGTGAGCGGCGCGCTTCGGATCAGCTGCTTATAGACCCGATCATAACCCGCAATATCGGCCACCCGGATTTTGATGAGATAATCCACTTCGCCCGACATGCGGTAGAATTCCACGATCTCCGGAATCTTGCGCACCGCATCGGCGAAACGCTCCAGCCATTCCTGGCTGTGCTCGCCCGCCCGCACCATCACAAACACGGTCATGCCCGCGCCCAGCTTGACGGCGTCGAGCAGCGCCACCCGTTTGAGGATATAGCCCTGTTCTTCAAGCTGCCGGATGCGGCGCCAGCAGGCATTCTGGGAGAGATGAATCGCCTCTGCGATTTCGCCGATGGAGCGCTCGGAGTTTTCCTGCAAAAGCGCAAGAATACGCAAATCTGTCCCATCAAGTTTGCCAGACATGGTATAAAATCCCACGAATTAATCTGATCGTAACAGTAAACGGGAACAAATTCGAAGGGAAGTGCTCTATATTATCCCGATATCGAACGGGGTCTTTGCCATGTTTGCTCGTCTGTTTCTCAGCCATCCGCAATCGGTCGGTGAAAACTATTTCGAGCATCAGCGCGTGGCCTTTTCCTTTGCCGGCACGCTTCTCCTGGCAGGCTGCGCCTGTCTTTTGCACGCTTTTGTCCCCGCCCTTTGCGAGCGCACCGCGAGCAAGCGGATCGAGATCTTGCACGGCCGGATGGTCGCCCATCGCCGCACGCATTAAGTGCCGGTTTTCTGGCATCGATCCGGGCGTGATCCGGCGCGTCCTCAAATTGCGCCGATGATTTAAAGAGTTCCTTTTCCATCAATTGGGATTGCTTTGACCCCCGCCTGAGGCTGAGCGGATGCTTACCCTGTGAGCGCGGCATTGGGGCTGGGCTCATCGCACAATGATGTGGTCATGAACGGACCGCGCGCCGAACTGGCGGCATCCGGATGCGCTGAGCGGCGCCATGGCTTTCGACATGTGCCATTGGGGGGACCGGTTGATGCGCACTTTGAAATCCACCTCCGCTGCCTTGATTTCGCTGAGTCTCTTGAGCGCCAATGCTGCCCAGGCCGCAGCACCTTGCACCACGCCGAACGAATGGGTGGCACTGCGTTCTGCGGCTGTGCAGCAGGAATTGATGGTGGCGGGGCTCACCTGCCAGGCGATCGATTCCTATAACCGCTTCGTGATTGCGTATCGCGCCGAACTGCAAGCATCCGATGCCGATCTCAAGGTCTATTTCATCAAGCGCAATGGAATGCGCGGCGAGGCGGCCTACGACACGTTCAAGACCAAGCTCGCCAACCTGTCGTCGCTCAGCGAGATTTCGAATGTTTCCGGTTTTTGCGCCGCCTCGCGGGCCGCGTTCAATCAGGTGGGCCGGCAAAATCTGGACAGTTTCGTCGCCGGCCAACGCCTGTTGATCGCGCTGCCGGAGCAGCAACTGTGTGCTGCCGATCCGGCAATGCCCGTCATGGCCAGCATGGAGTCGATGCCCGCCCCCTCAACACGGTTGGCCGCCGTCGAACCTTCTCCCAAAAATCCACCGGCCTCCTTCTATGGCGCACCGGCCCAGCGGCCCAGGACCGTGCCGCCGGCCGCCGCTTATCAGCCACCGCCGGATGCGGACGATGGCGATGAGGATTATGGAGACGCCGTGCCTATCCCGCCGACCTATCAGGCACCCCAGCCCCCGGCCGTAATCCAGGCCCAGCGCGGCCAGGCCTATGGCGGACCGCGGGTTTGGGTGCCGCCGCCTTATCCCCGCTGGGCTGACCGGGCGCCCAATTATTACGGCCGTTGACCGCCTTACCAGATCGCTTGAGTGACCCACCGTTCTGGTGCAAAAGGTCCGCCTTCCGCGCCAAAATCGCGGAAGAAAGCGGAGCTGTGGCCGAGAGGCTGAAGGCGGCGGTTTGCTAAACCGTTATAGGGTTGTAAAGCCCTATCGAGGGTTCGAATCCCTCCGGCTCCGCCAT
>JBEPVO010000174.1:0-4518 GCA_041690975.1 Alphaproteobacteria bacterium | reverse complement strand
TCGATTTCTACGACCGGCTGAAATCGGTGTCGCGCGGCTATGCCAGCTTCGATTACCACATCGACAAATACGAAGAAGGCGATCTGGTGAAGATGTCCATTCTCGTCAATGACGAGCCGGTGGATGCGCTGTCCATGATCGTCAACCGCCAGCGCGCCGAAGGCCGCGGCCGGGCGATGTGCGAGAAGCTCAAAGACTTGATCCCGCGCCACATGTTCAAGATTCCGATCCAGGCCGCGATTGGCGGCAAGGTGATCGCGCGCGAGACCCTGTCGGCACTGCGCAAGGACGTGACCGCGAAATGCTATGGCGGCGACATCAGCCGCAAGCGCAAGCTCCTCGACAAGCAGAAAGAGGGCAAGAAGAAGATGCGCCAGTTCGGCAAGGTGGACATTCCGCAGGAAGCCTTCATTGCCGCCCTGAAGATGGACGACAACTGATCGTCCGCTAACGGATTAACCACCCCGGTGGATGTCGCAAGACGCCCCGGTTCCGGCCCGTTACTGCTCGGGGATGGAGCAAAAACGGCCGCGTTGGGTGGACAAGCCGGAGTTCGACTGGACGCCGCAGCCGCCCTTGAATCTCGAGCCGTCAATCGAAGGCGCGAACGAAACCGCCCCAGAATCCGTCATCATCGATGCGCGCTCCACCGGGTTGCACGTTGAGCCTGACTTCGTCCCAGCGAATGACGCTCTGCCCCGCATCTCGGCGCTGCTCGACCATGTGCGCCGCTTCGCCGTATTGGTTGCCGATCAGATCGTCACGCATGTGTGGCAGCTGGGAAAACAGTCCGGCGACACCACCGAACGCTTCACACGGCTCGCCATCGCGCCGCGCCTGGCGATCGGCCTGGGTCAGGGATTGCTGCTCTGTATCCTGTTTTTCGAGCGCGCGCGGAGCCCGAGCATCCAAAGCGTGCTGGCAGGACTGATCATGGCGGCAACCTTTGCACCTTTGCTGCTGATGCAAGGTCTGGAACGCATCCCCCCGCGCGCGCTCTTGGTGTGGACGTGTATGGCCGCGCTCGGTCTTGCAGGCCTGGGCGTCTATCACGACTGGCGCGTTGCAGGCACCGATCCCGATCACGCGGCCCTTTGGTTGGTGACCCCGATCGCGGGCTTTCTCTTCATTGGGCAGGCCCTGTTTCTGGGCCACGCACGAAGCGCCCCAGGACCCTTGCGATATGGCGTGCTGTATGAAAGCACCTGGCGGTTGATGGTCGAGGTGCTGCTATGCGGCCTGTTCGCCCTTTGCGTCTGGAGCATCTGGCGCATCGTTGAGGGATGGCTGCCCTTGCAGGTCAGGCCGCAGTCAGGTTTCGCCATTCCACTGGTGACGTTTTCTCTAGCAGCGGCTTCGCAATTGCGCGCCGGATCGTTGCTGCATCTATTGAAGCGTGGATCGGTGATCCTCTTCACCGCCGCCCTCCCGCTTCTGGTCTTGTCTGCGACCATCACCATCCTGTTCGGCTGTTTCAGCCGCTGGCAACCACCTTTGGGGCTTTGCGGTCTGCAAGGCGCGCTGCTGATCGTCGGCATCAATGCGTCCTATCGCGGCGGCGGCGAATGGCGCCCGCAATGGCGACGGCGCACGGAATTCGTAGCCGCGCTTCTGCTGCCGCCCCTGGCGCTGCTGGGTACTCTGGCGCTGCATGCACGCATTGCGCAATTCGGATTCACGGCGCCGCGCGTCGTCGCGACCGCCTGCACGATGTTGTTTTGGGCCTATGCGTTGGCCTATGCCGGCGCAGCGCTGATCTCGCTGGGCGGCGGCCGCTGGATGGAACGGATCGAAAGCGCCAATCTCCTGATGGCGTTTGTCGCCATGAGCCTGATCGCCACCTTGGCATCACCCCTGGGTGACCCGGTGCGTCTGGCGGTGGCCAGCCAGAATTGGCGAATGGCGCATGGCCGGGTTGCGCCCGAAGCATTCGATTACAGCTATCTGCGCCGGTCAGGCTTGCGGTTCGGGCGCGATGTACTGGCGGGGCACAGATAGCGGGCCCTCCGCTGCTACCGGACCTTTGGACGCAGGGGGCGACAAAGCCCGGACAAGACGTTATAGAGCCCGCGTTTCTGGAAAGCTCAAATGCGCGCGGCTTTGATCGATTACGGCTCCGGCAATATCGCCTCGGCGGCGAAAGCGCTTTCGCGCGCCGCCAGTGAGACCAGCGGGCACGAGATCGTCGTTACTGCCGATCCGGATATCGTCCGCAAATCCGAGCGCATCATCCTGCCGGGCGTCGGCGCTTTTGCCGATTGCATGCAGGGCCTCAGCGCGGTGCCCGGCATGGTCGAAGCACTGAACGAAAGCGTGATCAAGAACGGCAAACCCATTCTTGGCATCTGCATCGGCATGCAGTTGATGGCGACCGCAGGGCGCGAGTTCGGCATTCACAACGGATTGAACTGGATCGGCGGGGAAGTGCTGCCGATCCGGCCCACCGATCCCCTTCTCAAGATTCCCCATATGGGCTGGAACGAAGTCGAGCTGGTGCAGAACCATCCGCTGTTCGCCGGGCTGGATTCCAATGCCAATGCCTATTTCGTCCATAGCTTCGAGATGAAGCCCGATGACAATGCGCATCTTCTGGCGACCACCAGTTACGGCGGCGCGGTCACTGCTGCCATTGGCCGCGACAACATCGTGGGCACACAATTCCACCCCGAGAAAAGCCAGGGCGTTGGCCTGAAAATTCTGGGCAATTTCCTGAACTGGAAGCCATGATACTTTTTCCCGCCATCGATCTGAAAGACGGCCAATGCGTGCGGCTGAAGCGCGGCATCATGGAAGACGCCACCGTCTTCAATGCCGATCCCGCCGCACAAGCGAAAAGTTTCAAGGCGCAGGGATTCCGCTGGTTGCATTGCGTCGATCTGAACGGCGCCTTTGAAGGCCGCAGCGCCAATGCCGAAGCGATCAAATCCATCCGCGCCGCGATCGATCTGCCCATTCAATTGGGCGGCGGCATTCGCGACCGCGCGGCGGTCGACGCCTGGCTGGAAGCCGGCATCACCCGCGTCATTCTGGGCACCGCCGCGCTCACCGATCCTGTTTTCGTGAAAGAGGCCGCGCGCGCCCATCCTGGCCGCATCGTGGTCGGCGCCGACGCCAAGGGCGGCAAGATCGCCACGCAAGGCTGGGCCGAAGTCAGCGAGTTGACCCCCATCGAACTGGGCAAGCGCTTCGAGGACGCCGGGGTCGCAGCCTTGCTCTTCACCGATATCGATGGCGACGGATTACTGCAGGGTGTGAATGTGAAAGCTACTGCTGCCTTGGCCCGCGCCTTGTCCATTCCCGTGATCGCATCGGGTGGTGTCGGTTCGCTGGCCGACATCGAGGCGCTGGTGGCGGCGAAGGAAGCCAATATCGAAGGCGTCGTGGTGGGCCGGGCGCTGTATGATGGCCGGATCGATCCCGCCAAGGCGCTACACCTTGCTGGTGCGGCCTAGCGGCGGCTCACCGAACGACGACCCATCTAGCGACGACTAAGTCGGCGGGTGATCTCGTCCAGCTGCTCCAGGCTGCTGTAGGAAATCCGGACATCCCCACCTTTATCCCCTTTGTGGATAATCTGGATCTTGAGCCCTAACTGGTTGGAAATGCTCTTTTCCAGGTCGGCAATATTGGGGTCCTTGGCGGGTTTTCCACCGGGCTTGGCTTTCTTAGGCGCGCGCTGTTCGGCCTGCCGCACGGTCATCTTGCCGGACAGAATATCCCAAGCTGCGGCTTCCGGATCGGGCGCGCTTAACAGTGTTCGGGCGTGACCGGCGGTCAGCTTGCCTTCCATAACCAAGGCCTTCACGGACTCAGGTAGGCGCAGCAGCCGAATGGTGTTCGCGATATGGGGCCGGCTCTTGCCGACCTCCTGCGCCACCTGTTCCTGGGTGCGGCCGAAGCGGTCGATAAGCTCCTGATAGGCAGCGGCCTCTTCGATCACATTGAGGTCGGCGCGCTGGACGTTTTCGATGATGGCGATTTCCAGCGCCTCGGCATCGGCCAGCTCGCGCACCACCACCGGCACGTCATGCAGCTTGGCCATCTGCGCCGCGCGCCAGCGCCGCTCGCCCGCCACGATCTCATAGGAGTCAGGACCCAACGGCCGGACCAGGATGGGCGTCAGCACGCCCTTTTCCCTCACCGAGGCCGCGAGGTCGGCCAATGCGTCGTCTGCGAAATTCTTGCGCGGCTGGAATTTGCCCGGCTTGAGAAATGCCACCGGCAAGGTGCGCGTTGCTTTCGACATCGTCTCGCCACGCATCGGCGCAGCTTCGTCGCCGATCAGTGCGGACAACCCCCTGCCCAAGCCGCGCGGCCGTTCTTCTTTGGGAGTCATGCGGCCGCCGCCCCGATCCGTTCGCGTTGAATCAATTCACCCGCCAGCTTGATGTAGGCCTGGCTGCCGGGACAGCGCAGGTCATAGACCAGCGCCGGCACGCCGTGACTCGGCGCTTCGGAAATACGCACATTGCGCGGGATCATGGTGTTGTAGACTTTGCTGCCCATATTCTGGCGCAC
>JBEPVO010000173.1:0-4563 GCA_041690975.1 Alphaproteobacteria bacterium | reverse complement strand
AGGCGAACCGGACGCGAGAGGGTTCACCGCGCCCGGTTCTAACCCGTTGCAGCATTTCTGCCGAATCTGGGCTTGGCCTATGTTTCCAAGCGGACGGGCCGTTTCAATTCTTTGCTGCGCGCATGGTTAAGATAACAGCGGTCATCTGTGACAGCCGCACCGCCTACGTGTAGACAGGCGTGATGCGCGCAGCGATCCATGCCGCCTCTGCCGCCCTGGTGCGCCATCCCCATTGGGTTCTTGCCGCCACCATTCTGGCGTCCAGTCTCGCCTTCATCGACGGATCGGTGGTCAATGTCGGGCTGGCCGCCATCGGCGCCGATCTCAAAGCCGGCGCCGGCGATCTGCAATGGGTGATCAATGCCTATCTGCTGCCGCTAGGAGCCTTGCTGCTGCTGGGCGGGGCGGCAGGCGACCGCTATGGCCGCATGCGGCTGCTGGTGGCGGGCACTGTCCTGTTCGGACTGGCGTCCATCGCCTGCGCCCTGGCGCCGGGCCTGCCTTGGTTGCTGGCGGGACGGGCGGCCCAAGGCGTCGGCGCGGCGATGCTGCTGCCCAACAGCCTGGCGATCCTGGGGGCCTCCTTTTCGGGCGAGGCGCGGGGCAAAGCGGTCGGGACTTGGGCGGCGATGGGGTCGGTCATGGGCGCCGCCGGGCCGGTGCTGGGCGGCTGGCTGATCGACACCGTTGGCTGGCGCGCCATCTTCCTGATCAACCTGCCGCTGGTGCTGGGGGCCGCTTTGCTGGCGCTTATTTTCGTCAAGGACTCAGTGGATTCGGACGCCCCGGCGTTGGACCTGCCGGGCGGATTGCTGGCAACAGCGAGCCTGGGTGCGATCACCTGGGGACTGACCATCGGGGCCGGACCGGCGGGATGGACCACCCTGGCCATCGCCCTGACGGGTGCCGGATCGCTCCTGATGGCGGGCTTCCTGGCAGTGGAAAAAGCGCGGGGCGAGCAGGCGATGATGCCGCTGGCCCTGTTCGGCGCGCCCAGCTTTATCGGCCTCACGCTTTTCACCTGGCTCCTCTGGGGTGCGCTCGGCGCGTTGATCACGTTGGTGCCCTATGTGCTGATCTCGTCCGGCGGCTATTCGAGCACCGGCGCGGGCGCGGCGCTGGTGCCATTCGCCATCGTGTTGACGGTCGCATCGCCGTTGATGGGCGGGTTGGCGGGGCGGATGGGGCCGCGCTTGCCCCTGGCGATCGGTGCGCTGGTGACTGCGGGGGGATTTCTGCTGCTGCTGCGGATGGGTGCACGGGCGGATTACTGGACTGACGTCTTTCCCGGCATTCTGGTGATCGCCATCGGCATGTCGGGCGCGGTGGCACCGCTGACCACGGCGGTTCTGTCATCCGTGGACAGCGCGCATACCGGCTCGGCCTCGGGTCTCAACAGCGCGGTGGCACGCATCGCGGGCATGGTTGCAGTGGCGCTGTTGGGTGGTGCGCTTGGCGCATCGGGCCAAGCGCTGACAAACGGATTCGATGTCGCGATGATCGCCTGCGCCATCGCCGCGTTGGCGGGAGCGGCCTGTGCCTTTTTTCTCATCCGCATCGAAGGCGCGAAAACTCAGGCGAGCGCGCCATAACCCCGCGCCATGGCGGCGGCAAAGACCAGCAGCAGCGGAAACAGAACCATCTGCGCCCAGAGGAAGCGCCGCACCGATGCGATCTGCATCGCATCCGGCACGCGTTGGTCGCGCCGCCAGCGCAGGAAGCTGATGGTGGGCAAGGCCGAGAGCGCGCCGATCAGCGCGAAGGTGCCGATCTTCGCCCAGAAGAACATGTTGTGGGAATAATAGTCCCAGCCCTTAGCGGCGAAGATGGCGCGCGCGAAGCCGATCACGACGATCAGCCCCGCCATGATGCCGTACCAGAGGTCAGTGGCGGCGACGCGGTTCACCATCGCCTGATCCATGCTGGGGCGCACCAGAATAAATTCGGCGAACAGCACGCCGAATATTCCAAAGATCAAGATATGATGCACAACCGCCAGGATCAGATCGAACATGGTCCCTTTGCTTACTTCTCGAAGGGTGTCCCATTCTCGACCGCCACCCAGGCCTTGGCCATGCGTTCGGTCGGCAGCCAGACGGTGGGTTCTTCCGGCATCTTGGCGCCCGCCGGTACCGGCCCAACAGTGTGCTTGGCCAGATCGCCCTGCCAGCCTTTGGTGGCATCCATCGCGCCCAGCTTGCCGCCCGCCATCGCGCCGATGCGCGTCGGCAGAACATCGTCGAAGAACATGCGGGACATTTCATCGGAACGGCCGACAGCGTGAGGCGTGTTGGGTTCCTGCACCAGGGCCCAGATCGCGCCGGGGCGGCGGTTCATCGCGAAGATGCCGGTCACGGCGGTGACGCGATATTGCAGATCGTCATTGCCCACGAACAGCAAAGCCGGAACCGCGCGCGTCGCCTTGGAGGCGATGCCGGTGTAATAGAAATTGCCCTTGTTCACGACAAAGGCGGCAATGCGTTCCGGCTTCCAGGCCGCCAGTTCGTAATTGACTTCGCCGCCTGCCGACATGCCCCACAACACCAGCGGCGCCTTGGCCAGCTCCGGATGCTTGGAGCGTTTGGCGAAAGCGTTGATCGCGTTGAACAGAGCCGGGCCGCTGCCCTTGCCGACATCGGCATAATCCTCGACGAAAGACGGTGTCTTGTCGGTGAAGTGCGTGCCGATCACGGCCAGCTTGTGGCTCGCGGCCCATTGGCGCCACACCGGATCGGAGGCCATCTGCCGGCCTTCGCCGTTCGAGCCGGGATTGAGCACCAGAATGCCATCCAGCTTGGCGGCGCCATCCGGCGCCCAGAAGCGGAATTCCGCCTTGTCATAATTGGCGCCTGCGGGGGCGGCTTCATCCAGGGTGGTGGGATCGGGTTGCAACGGTGGTTCGCTGCGTGGGGCTTGCGCCTGCGCCAAACCCGTGAACGCAACAAGGGCAATGCCCACGGAAATCCGTTTGAAAATCTTCGCCATGTCCCACCCCTGTTTTTCAAGATTCTTGTTGGCGGCATCCTAGGGAGCGGGCATCGCGCTTCCAAGGGCTAAATCCGAAGCCATCTTGCCCCGGCCATGTTGCAACCGCGAAATTTCGACACGAATGTTTGTTCCAAATTCATTAGACAGTTCGAGGCAACGGCCTTTGAATCGGCGCTCGCAATGGGGGTTGATCGAAGGAGTTTTCCTTGGATGCCTATGAGATTCGTATCGTAAAAAAGCAGAAAGTTTCGCCCGTGATCTATGCCTGTTCGCAAGCCAGCGATCATGCCGCCATCCGGCGCGCCAAAAGCCTGATCGAGGATGGCGATTTGGTCGAGGTATGGCGCGGGCTGGATTGCGTGTACACAACCGACATGTCCCCATCTCCCCCATGGCGATAAGAGCCCGCGCCGTGCTTCTGGGCGACCGCTTGATTCCGGACCGTGCAGCGCAAACGCGCGTGATTTCGACTGCACCCTTCGCTTTCCGCAAGGGCGAGGGCTTCGTCGTGGCCTTTCGCTATGGTGCGGCAGTGTTGGTCGGCCTCGATCCCGCCGAGGAAGACGAGAGCCTTGCTCTTTTGTCCGGTCCGGTTGTGCAGACCGGCGCGCGCGAGGAAGAGCGTATCGGGCTGGAATTCGGCCAGGAAGAGGGCCTCACCGTCGCGGGAGCCTTGCAATTGCGGGAATTGACCTCGGCGCATGTTCTGGTGCTGGCCGATATTCTGGGAAAGAGCGTCGCCTTGGCGCATTACGAAAAAGAGATCGCCTCGGTCTTGGACGCGATCGAACCGGCGGCCAATGCCTTGGCGACCACCGGGCGCGTTCCTAGTGCCCGCCAGGATTTGCTGAAGCTGGTGGGTTCGGCGCTTCTCACCCAGCATCGCGTCTCCGGCCGCATCGCTTTTGCGGAGAAGCCTGACATTTTGTGGGAGCATCCTGAGCTGGAACGCTTTTACGCCCGGCTGGAAGATGAATATGAGATCGTGGAGCGCGGCACCTTGCTCAACGGCAAGATGAATGTGATCACCACCGCTGCCCAGACCTTCACTGACATGATGGACACGGCGCGTTCGGCGCGACTGGAATTGCTGATCGTGATCCTAATCCTGGCAGAACTGGTGATCGCCGCGGCGACCCTGTTCCATCCCTGGTGATGCGTCTGTTGGCTATGCCGCTGTCCAGCCGCCATCGATGGGAATGATCGCGCCGGTGATCGAGCGGGCGCTGTCGGAGGCGAGATAGACCGCCAGGTCGGCGACTTCCTCGACCGTAACGAATTGCTTGGTGGGCTGGGCGTGCAGCAGCACATCGTTGATGACCTGGTCTTTGGTCATGTTGCGCGCCGCCATGGTTTCGGGAATTTGTTTTTCGACAAGCGGCGTCCAGACATAGCCGGGGCAGATCGCGTTGGCGGTGATGCCGAAGGTCGCGGTCTCCAACGCCACGGTCTTGGTCAGGCCCGCAATGCCGTGCTTGGCCGAGACATAAGCCGATTTGAAGGGCGAGGCGACCAAAGCATGCGCCGACGCGGTGTTGACGATGCGGCCCCATTTCTTCGCCTTCATGCCCGGCA
>JBEPVO010000172.1:0-4581 GCA_041690975.1 Alphaproteobacteria bacterium | reverse complement strand
GTCTATGTCGGCTCCAAGACCGGGCGTGACGGCATTCATGGCGCCACCATGGCGTCAGCGGAATTCAACGAGGACAGCGAAGAAAAACGTCCGACGGTTCAGGTCGGCGATCCCTTCACCGAGAAGCTGCTGCTGGAAGCGTGCCTGGAACTGATGGCGACCGACGCCATCATCGGCATTCAGGACATGGGCGCGGCGGGCCTCACATCGTCCTCCGCCGAAATGGCCGACAAGGGCGGCAGCGGCATCGAGCTGGATCTCGACAAGGTGCCCCAGCGCGAAGAAAACATGACCGCCTATGAGATGCTATTGTCGGAAAGCCAGGAGCGCATGCTGGCGGTGCTGAAGCCGGGCCGCGAAGCCGAAGCGGAAAAGATCTTCCGCAAATGGGAACTGGACTTCGCCGTCATCGGCGTCACCACCGACACCCATCGCTTCATCGCCAAGCACAAGGGCGAGATCGTCGCCGATATTCCCGTAACCTCGCTGTCCGATGAAGCGCCGGTCTATGAGCGCCCCTTCGTCAAGCGCGCGCCCGTCGCCAGCCAGCCTTCTTATGACAAGTCCCAGCCGGTGGTGGCGTCGCTGGCGAAAATCCTGGGCACGCCCGACATGGCGTCGCGCCGCTGGATCTGGGAACAATATGACCACAGCGTGATGAACGACACGGTCGAAGCGCCGGGCGGCGACGCTGCCGTGGTGCGGGTGCATGGCACCAAGAAGGCGCTGGCCATCACCACCGACGTGTCGCCCCGCTATTGCCGCGCCGATCCGTTTGAAGGCGGCAAGCAGGCCGTCGCCGAAGCTTGGCGCAACCTGACCGCCGTGGGCGCCACGCCGATGGCCGTCACTGACAATCTCAATTACGGCAATCCGCAAAAGCCCGAGATCATGTGGGAGATCGTGGCGGGAATCGCGGGCATCGGCGAAGCCTGCCGCGCGCTCGACTTCCCGGTCATTGGCGGCAATTGCTCGCTCTATAACGAAACCAACGGCGAAGGCATCTTGCCAACGCCCGCCATCGGCGGCGTCGGTCTGATGAAAGACGTGTCGAAGATCGCCAGTATCGGCTTCAAGCGCGACGGCGATGTGATCGTCTTGATCGGCGAGACCAAAGGCCATCTGGGCCAATCGGTCTATCTGCGCGAGATCGAAGGCAAGGAAGAAGGCGGCGCGCCGCCGGTCGATCTTGCCGCCGAAAAGAAGCACGGCAATTTCGTGCGCGACCTGATCGAGCAGGGCCGGGTCGATACGGTGCACGATCTTTCCGATGGCGGCCTGCTGGTCGCGGTCACGGAGATGGCGCTCAAGGGAAATATCGGCGCCAGCATCGGCCAAGCCTCGCTGCCCGATGCGATTGCTTTCTTCTTCGGCGAAGACCAGGCGCGCTATCTGATCGCCGCGCCGTTCGCCGACGCCGAGAAAATCGTGGCGGAAGCGAGCGCCGCCCACATTCCGGTGGCGGAACTGGGTAAGACCGGCGGCGACGCCATCACGATCAACGACAAGGACCGCGTCGCACTGTCAAAGCTTCGCGAGGCGCATGAAGGCTGGTTCCCCCGCTTCATGGGCCGCGAAGAAATACCGGCCACGAATTGAGGACTTTTTCTATGTCCTACCGCTTTGCTATTTGAGGACCAAGCCATGGGCATGAAAGCCAGCGAAATCGAAGCCTATATCAAGGAGGCGTTTCCCGACGCCGATATCGAGATCAAGGATCTGGCAGGCGACGACAATCATTTCGCCGCCGTGATCGCGTCGTCCGCCTTCAAGGGCAAGACCCGAATCGCCCAGCACCAGATGGTCTATGCCGCGCTCAAGGGGCATATGGGCGGCACTTTGCATGCGTTGCAATTGCAGACCGCGGCGAAAGACTAGAACAGGTCGCCCCATTCCTTCTTGCGGGCCTTGCGAAACGCGTCCTTGTCGCGCTTGGCGACGAATGCGTTGCGCAAGCCGGACGCCTCGCACAACGGCAAGGTGATGCCCGGCTTGGCTTCCACCGGCGGCTTGATGATCCGTGCCACGGCACGATCTGCCACTGGCGCGCGCGCCACCGCGACATAGGCATAGCGCTCATCCTCGAACGGCACCCGTGCGCCCTTGGCGATCATGTGATCGCGCGAACGCGCCAGGCGTTGCGAGAAATGACACCAATCGGGTGACGTGACGGGACATGCATTGTCATGGGTACAGGGCGCCACCACATGCCCGCCGGCTTCGATCAACGCCGCTCGCGCGGCACGGATGCGGGCAAAGCCGGCTGGCGTGCCTGGCTCGACCAGCACCAGCATCCCGGCCGCCGCGTTCCACAATTCGCGCGCCGTACCGGCAGCGGCGGCTTCCGGCAATTCCGCCAAGACATAAGCCGCCGTCACCAGCTCGGCGCGCGGCAATGCCATGCCAAGGCTGCCCGCAACGATGTTGGCCTCCGGCATCAACCGGGACGCCAGATCACGAAAGGTCGCATTGGGTTCGATCAAGGTGATCGCGGCGAGCGATGGCCAGGCATCGCGCACCGCCCAGGCCGCAGTGCCCGGTCCGGCACCAACATCCAGCAGGCCCTTTGGCGAAAATCCCGGCACGGTTTCAGCGACCCGGGCAAAAACGGCAGAAAGAGCGGCGTAGGTCGCGGGCGCCCGCGTCACCAAATAGGCCAGCGCATCGGCTGCGTTAACGATGCCCGCCGAGGTTCCCCCATCGCGATAAGAGGCCGACAACTTGCCCGCTCGCTGTTCCAGGTCTTTGCGTGAAACCCCTTCCAGCAACAGGGCAATTGCGGCATTCAGCGCGGGTGTCATGGCGTCGCCTTGACCCTTGCCGCCTTGACCATGGGCAGGGTGGTGCTTAGATCATGTCGGCTTTTCAAAGGGTCCGTCCCATGTCCGATGTTCAGGTGTCTGCTGTTCAGGCGCGCATTGCCGAAGATGTGAAGAACAATGACGTCCTGCTCTACATGAAGGGCACGCCGGTCTTTCCGCAATGCGGCTTCTCGTCGATGGCGGTGCAGATTCTTTCCCACCTGGGCGCCAAGTTCAAATCGGTGGACGTGCTGGCCGATCCGGAAATTCGCGCCGGGATCAAGGAATTCTCCAACTGGCCAACCATTCCCCAGCTCTATGTGAAGGGCGAGTTTGTCGGCGGTTCGGATATCCTGCGCGAAATGTTCGAAGCGCAGGAGCTTGGTCCCTTCCTGGCCGAACGCGGCATCGTGTTGGAACCTGCGGCCTAGTCTTTTTTGATGGTCGCGCGGCCGGACGGAAAACCGGGTGCCACTTTTCCTGGCCGTCGCTTCTTTAATTCTTCTCGAAATGACGTGACCAGACCGGCGCAATCGTTGGGCGCCTGGACACGGCTGCCGCCAGCGCGGTGAGGCGCGGCAGATTGGTCCGCCGCCAGTCCGCGCCGATGCTCCAGCGCGAGAACATCGCGGCATAGATATCCAAAAGCGAAAACCCACTCGGCAGCAGAAACGGACCGGCCAAAATACGCTCGATCAGCAGCAAGCGCTCGCGCACCCGGCCCCGCGCCACTTCGCGCAAGGCGTCCGCCTGCGTGCCTTTGGGCGCGAAGCGTTCGGGATAATCGGCGATCTCGACAAAGGGATAGATCTCGCTCGCCATGAAGGCGAGCCAGCGATAGGCCTTGGCGCGGGCGGTCGCGGCCTGGGCCGGCAGCAAGCCGCTCTGGGGAAAATGATCCGCCAGGGTGAGCAGGATGGCCAGCGATTCCGTGACGATCTCGCCTTCCGGCAGCCGCAGCGCCGGGATCTTGCCGCTGGGATTGAGGCTGAGAAATTCCGGCGCCTTCTGTTCGCCCCGGTCCAATGAAATCAGTTCGAATTCATAAGGCGCGCCCACTTCGGCCAGCGCCGCTTCGGCAGAAAATGCGCCCGATCCCAGATCGCCGTACAGCCTGTATGTCATGCGTGATTCTTTCTTCGCGGGGGCGCAGAGATTATCGCGAAGCCGCAAAAGAAAAAGCCCGCAGGCGACGCCTTCGGGCTTTGCAATCTGAGTATGGCTCGCCGCTCGCTCGTGCTCGCGGCGTTCGCCGTCTCTCGCATGTCCACCGGACATACTCGCGCGCAAGAAAGCGCGCCGACGGCTCACTACCGTGAATAAAATTCCACGATCAGATGCGGATGCATCTGCACGGCGTACGGCACGTCGGCCAGCTTGGGCACGCGCAGCAGCTTGGAGGTCATCTTGCCGTGATCGACTTCCACATAATCCGGCGTGTCGCGTTCGCCGCTCTTGGAAGCTTCCAGCACCAGCGCCATTTCCTTGGCCTTGGGCGAAAGTTCTAGCTGGTCGGTCGCCTTGACCTGATAGGAGGCGATGGTGACGCGGCGGCCATTCACGCGCACATGGCCATGGCTGACCAGCTGGCGGGCGGCGAACGGCGTCGGCACGAATTTGGAACGATAGACCACCGTGTCGAGACGGCTCTCGAGCAGGCCGATCATGTTCTCGCCGGTGTCGCCGGGGCGGCGCGAGGCGTCGGTATAATATTTGCGGAACTGCCGCTCGGTGATGTTGCCGTAATAGCCCTTGAGCTTCTGCTTGGCCTGCAGCTGCG
>JBEPVO010000171.1:0-4696 GCA_041690975.1 Alphaproteobacteria bacterium | reverse complement strand
TGGAAATTGCCCGCGTCTTCCCGGCCTGGCCGACCGTGTCGCGCATCTCCATCGGTTCCAAGGCCGACATGGAAGGCTTCTTCGCCGCTTACAACAAAGTGGCGTCCGCCTAAGACATCGTTTCGAGCAAGTCGAGATAAGCCCTCTCCTCACCGGGAGGGCTTATCTTTTTGCGCCAGACGCTGGCGCGCATGGATCGCTATTTCGCGGCCGATCAGCCCTTGCAATTAAATCTACTCTGACCCCAATCCTTCTTATATGAACGACGGGAAGATAATCGCTACTCAGAAAGCGTTGCGCCCTTATTCGAGGGAGACTATCCAGTATGATGCCTGGCTACACACTTTTGCTGCGGATTTGTCTTTCTACCTTGTTCGCCCTGCTGCCGGCGGTCTCTGCGCACGCGGCCGGCATCGACGGAACGTGGGACGGGACCTTGGACATTGGAATCCTGGGTGAGGCGCGGATTTCGGTGGAGTCGAAAAGCGATACTGCCTCGATCACGAGCCCTGACCAGCATTGGAACGGTGTGAAAGCCACCGTCATAGAGGCTGGCGGGCGCACAACTTTAAACGCAAGTTCGATAAGCGCGACGTTCCGGGGCGAGCCCTCCCGTGACGGAAAGACACTGGCGGGAAGTTGGACTCAGAGCGGCCGGGTCCGGCCTCTCGTGTTACACCGGCGGCCGGTAGGCGCGGCGCTGGCGTGGCATGATCTCTCGCCTGTTCGCATTCTCGTCCACACGTTCAACGACGCCGAGATCAAGGCGATGCTGTACAGGCGCATCTTTCTCGAACATCAAGGCGTTGGGATGGTCGTCGGCGTCATCGATAGCCGAGGGCGGCGGGTCATCGCCTTTGGTCGCTCGGATGCCTCCGATCCTCGGCCGCTCGACGGCAAGACCGTGTTTGAGATCGGTTCGATCTCAAAGGTCTTCACCTCCCTACTGCTGGAGGACGGTGTCGTTCGCGGCGAACTCGCACTTGACGATCCGGTCAGCCGCTTCGCGCCCCCGGGCGTCGTGATTCCTCAGAGCGGTGGCCGACAGATCAGGCTGGTCGATCTATCGACACACACTTCCGGGCTCCCTGACGACGACGAAGATTTTTGGGGTAAAAATCCAGACCACCCATCCGGCCACTACGACGTAGCGCGCCTCTTTCGCTTCGTCAGTCAGGTGAAGCTGAGTCATAGTCCAGGCACGGCTTACGACTATTCCAATATTGGCGGGTCCGTGCTGGGTCAACTCTTGGCGGTGAAAGCCGGCGAACCTTACGGACGATTGATACGCGACCGGATCACCATTCCACTTGGAATGAACTCCACTACCTTGGCTCCCCCGGCCGGAGCCCCGTTAGCTGTTGGGCACAATGCTGCGCTGAAAGCGGTCCCTCCTTTCGACGCGCAGGCCTACGACCCTGCGGGCGGGCTAAGGTCCACTGCCGACGACATGCTGATCTTCCTGGGAGCTGAGCTTGGTTATACAAAGACTTCACTCGCTCCGGCTCTGCGGGCGCAGTGGAGCACCGTGCGCCGGCCGGCAATCAACCCGGGTGTCGAAGTTGCACTCGGTTGGCACGTCACCTTGAGGCCTGAGGGAGAGATCATCTGGCACAACGGCGGCACGCCGGGCTTTCGCACCTTCGCCGGCTTCAATCCTAAGACAGGGGTTGGAGTCGTGGTGCTTTCAAACACAAACGCTGCCCGTCTGGGCCCCGACGATATCGGCCTACATCTGCTTGACCCTGCCGCGCCTCTCGACGTTCCCGCGCCGGCAACTAATTGAGCTAATCGCCAGTGCGCGGACTAGCGGTATCCGCATTGAGACATAAGCGGTCATTGGAATTATTTATTCAGGAAATTGCAAAGCAGATGCCCGCTTTGAAAGTGGAACATCTGCTCGCAATCCTTATATCCAGCCGGCTTTGACCGGCAGGATGATTGCAGAATGTGTCAACTTTTCCGGCCATCATTATATCCCCTCCCTTCATCGGGAGGGCTTATTTTTTGCGCCAGACGCTGGCGAGCCAGGGTTGCTCTTCGCGCGGCAGGCCAGTGGGCCGGTAGAAGTGATCGATCTCGTCGAAACCCGTAGCGGTCAGATAACGGCGCCAGCCCTCAAGGTCGTGATAGTTGCAATAGCGGCCCTTGAACCAGCCTTCTTCATTGTCGCCGCGCGGATTGGAACTGAAGAGCACGCCGCGCGGCTTCAGGCTGGCGTGAAACTGCTGCAGCACGCGGGGTAATTCCTGGCCGGGAATATGGAACAGCGCGGCATTGGCGAAGATGCCGTCGAAATGGTTCGCCGGCAGATCGAGGGCGAGGAAATTCTGCTCCCACACCTCGCAGCCTTCCGCACGCGCCATGGCGGCGAATTCGGCGCAGCCTTCCAGGCCGATAGCGGTATGGCCCAAGGCTGCAAAGGTCTTCAGATCGCGGCCCGGGCCGCAACCGGCATCCAGAATGGTGAAGGGGCCCGGCCCTTCGATGCGATCCAGCAGAGCGGCGATGTTCTGGCTGACATCGTGATCGCGGGTGCGTTCGCGAAAGCCATCGCCGAGCTTGGCATAATGGCCCAAGGTCTGGGCGGCGACGTTGTCCAGCTCGGTCTCATTCAATCCGGTCATGCGCGTCACTCTATCCGCCATAATAAGCGCGTCGACCATACAGCATGGTCACGTTGATGCGCCGGTTCTCATAGCCGTCCTTGAAGACGATCTTATCGGTCTCATGGAACAGGTCTGAATCGAAAATCACCGCCCGGTTGGCGCGGTGCGGCACCACGATGGGCTTGGCGCCTTTCTCGGCCAGGAAGGCGCGGATTGCCGCTTCGTCGGTGTTGTAGCGGGCAAAGTCCCAGTCCAGTGGCGCTTTCACGTCCCACACCACCAGGCCGCCGCTGTCGGGATCCATGTTGGCGTCGCCGGGCGAGATCCAGAAATTGACATTCACCGCCGCCTGGTCGGCATGCATGGGAATGCCCGATAGGCTGCTGTCATATTTGAAGCCCCAGGTGCGGCGAAGGCCGTGGCTGCCGATCACGGTGGGAAAAACCTCGCGCAATTCATCCGCGATCTGCGCCAGCAGCGGGCAAGCGAATCCGGTTTCCGGCATCGCGCCCAGATAGCCGCTCTTGTAGGACCGCCGCCACATGGTCGAGCCCCAGCAGAAACGCCGAAGGCCCTCCAATGCGTCTTGCGTCAAAAGATTGTCGATCACCACGATCGGCGGATCGCTCTGGCTCCAGCGCGCGGCGATCTCTTTGGCATTGGCGGGATTGACCGCGGACCCATCGATCCGCGCGCCAAGCTCCAGGCGAAAGCCATCGTCATTGATGCCGCGTGCGGCCAGATATGTGCGCTGCTCGGCATCGTGGCGCTGCTTGTGCGATGGATCGCTTTGGGCCGTTACCGGCTTGTCGGCCAGAGTGACGTTGGCGTGATGGCGATAGACCGCCATGCCTTCGGCCACGCGCCGCGCTTCGCACAGAACCGCGCCCTTGCGGATCAGGGCGGTGGAATTGACGGGATCGAGCGCCAGGACCTTGTCCACTGCCGTCAGCGCTTCGGGGAAGCGCTGGGTGATCTGGAAAAGCGCGCCGCGATCCTGCCAGACTTCCAGCTCGCTGGCCCCGGGTGGGATATCCCCGAGCAATTTCATGGTGTCGAGCAGAGCGCCGCGCTGTTGCAAGGCGACCGGTTCACCCGGCGCGATTTCCAGCGAGGCATCGAAACTTTCCAGCGCCTCTTCGAAACGCTGCAGGCCCATCAGGGCGCTGCCGCGTCCCAGCCAGGCATTGGCCTGGCGCGGCGCCAGCGCCACGAGTTTGTCGAAACTGGCCAGAGAATCCGCAAAGCGGCCTTGCATCTGCAACACCGTGCCGCGGTTGTGCCAGGCTTGCAGATGCCTCGGCATCAAGCTGATCGCCCTGTCGTAACTGTCGATGGCGTCCGCCGGCTTTCCCCATTGCTGCAGCGCCACGCCGCGCTGAACCCAGGACTCCGCCGAACCGGGCGCCAGCGTCAGAAGCCGGTCGAAACTGGTCACGGCGTCTTCGGGACGGTCCATCTGGGTCAGAAGCAATGCACGATTGTACAAGGCATCCGCCAGGTCCGGCTTCAGGGCGAGGGCGTTATCGAAAAACGCCAGTGCTTCGTCCCGCTGGCCGGTTGCCGCCAGCAAAGCGCCTTTGAGAGCCAGAGATTCGCTTGCTTGAGGATTGATCGCCAGCGCCGCCGCGACCGAGGCCAGGGCATCGCCATGACGCTGCTGCTGAAACTGAAGCAGGGCGAGGCGATGCTGCAGCGGGAAATTCGGTGGGGTCTGCGCCAGCACCTGCCGGTAAAGCCCTTCGGCTTCGGCAAGCCGGCCGTCCCGGTGCAGTGATACGGCCTGATTGAGCAATGTCTGCAAAGTCATGATGGCGCCACGCTAACGCAGCCGGACGCAAAACGAAATCGCCGGGTTCTGTGGACCTTGACCGGCGTGTGCGCAATATCCATTTCGGTGGGGTTCCAAATTTCAGCGGAGGCCAAGGATGAGCGGCAAACTTGTGAAAATTCCCGGGCCCGATCATCCCATCACCATCACGCCGGCATCGGGCCGCCGCGTCATTGTCCGGCTGGGCGGGCGCGTGATCGCCGATACGCAGGGTGCGTTGGTTCTGCAGGAAGCGTCCTATCCGGGCGTCAAATAT
>JBEPVO010000170.1:0-4836 GCA_041690975.1 Alphaproteobacteria bacterium | reverse complement strand
CGTTCATCTCGTCGCGGCCTTCTTCGCCTTCGCCGAGTTCCTTCTGGATCGCCTTCAACTGCTCGTTCAGGTAATATTCGCGCTGGGTCTTCTCCATCTGGCGCTTGACCCGCGAACGGATCTTGCGTTCGACCTGCAGCACGCCGATCTCGGCCTCGATCAGAGACAGAACCTTCTCCAGCCTTTCGGTGGTGGAAAGCGTTTCCAGCAAGCTCTGGCGATCGGAGATCTTCACCGACAGATGCGCCGCCACGGAATCGGCCAGCCGCGCCGGATCGTCGATCGCGGCGACCGCCGCCAAGGTCTCGGACGGGATCTTCTTGTTGAGCTTGATGTATTGCTCGAAGTTGGTTTTGACCGTCCGCAGCAAGGCTTCGCTTTCGCGCGCCGGCGGTGCTTCCTCGGTGATCTTCTCGATCGTGGCCTGGAAGAAATCGGTGCGGTCCGTGAAGCCGGTGACGCGGGCACGGCCCTTGCCTTCGACCAGCACGCGCACGGTCTGATCGGGCAGCTTCAAGAGCTGCAGCACAGTCGCCAGGGTGCCGATATTGTGCAGGCCATCGGGCGTAGGATCGTCTTCCGCCGCCACCTTCTGGGTGAGCAGCAGAATTTGTTTCTCGTCATTCATCACTTCTTCGAGCGCGCGCACGGACTTCTCGCGGCCAACGAAGAGCGGCACGATCATGTGAGGGAAGACCACGATGTCGCGCAGCGGCAGGACCGGCGCGATCAGAATGGCGGTTTCCCCGACAGAGGTTTCTTCAGTTTTCTTCACGGCGTCATCCGCCATTTCTTTGCTCCTGCCGGCCAGCCCGCCGGCTTGAAAGTGACCGCCCAGACTAGGCACGGTCTGCATGAAAGAGTCGCCCAACACCCCATAAGGCCGACTCCGGACGTCTTAAATTGGGCCGCTTGGCAGATGGTTTCAAGGCGGCGGAATGACTTAGCCGGCACAAGTTCCCGCCGGGCGCACAATAAAGCGCACAAAAATGGCGATTTTGTCCCGCGGTTGCGACGAAGATGCTTAAGACGCCGTCTGCTCGCGCGGCTGGCCCTTGTCGGAATAGGTGTACAAGGGACGCGCCTTGCCATCGACCACATCGGCGGTGATGACCACTTCCTGCACCCCGTTGAGGGTTGGAAGCTCGAACATGGTCTCCAGTAGAATGCTTTCCAGGATGGAACGCAGACCGCGCGCGCCGGTCCGGCGTTGGATCGCACGCCGCGAGATCGAGTGCAGCGCCTCTTCCTGGAAACGCAGCTTGACGCCTTCCATTTCGAACATGCGCATATACTGCTTCGCCAGTGCGTTCTTGGGGCGCGTGAGAATTTCGATCAGCGCCGGTTCCGACAGATCACCCAAAGTGGCGAGGACCGGCAGACGGCCGATGAATTCGGGAATGAGGCCGAACTTCAACAGATCTTCCGGTTCGATCTCGCGCAGGATTTCGCCCGTGCCGCGTTCGTCCGGACCCTTCACATTGGCGCCGAAGCCCATCGAGGTTCCCGAGGTGCGCGCCGAGATGATCTTGTCCAGACCGGCAAAGGCGCCGCCGCAGATGAAGAGAATATTGGTCGTGTCCACCTGCAGGAATTCCTGCTGCGGATGCTTGCGACCGCCCTGGGGCGGCACCGAAGCGACCGTGCCTTCCATGATCTTGAGCAAGGCCTGCTGCACACCCTCACCCGACACGTCGCGGGTGATCGAGGGATTGTCGGACTTGCGCGAAATCTTGTCGACTTCGTCGATATAGACGATGCCGCGCTGGGCCCGCTCGACATTGTAGTCGGCGGCCTGCAGCAGCTTGAGGATGATGTTCTCGACGTCCTCGCCGACATAACCGGCTTCGGTCAAAGTCGTGGCGTCGGCCATCGTGAACGGTACATCCAGAATGCGCGCCAGGGTCTGCGCCAGCAAGGTCTTGCCGCAGCCGGTGGGGCCGATCAGCATGATATTGGACTTGGCGAGTTCGACATCGCCGTTTTTACCCGAGGAATTGATGCGCTTATAGTGATTGTGGACGGCGACCGAGAGCACCTTCTTGGCGTGCGACTGGCCCACGACGTAATCGTCCAAAACCTTGAAGATTTCCTGCGGTGTGGGAACGCCCTCCTTGGATTTCATGAAGGAGGTCTTGTTCTCCTCCCGGATGATTTCCATGCAGAGTTCGACGCACTCATCGCAAATGAACACGGTCGGGCCGGCAATGAGCTTGCGAACCTCATGCTGGCTCTTGCCGCAGAAGGAACAATAAAGCGTGTTCTTGGACTCGCCGCCGCTGGCTTTGCTCATCTCACATCCGGTCCTTCCACCGGGGGCTTGCGCCCGCTTCGCAGCTCTGGATCAAGTCCATGCTGCTTTGCACCATGCCGGAGGGGCCGAAGCACCCCCGCGTCCCAACATTCGACCACGTTAGCGGCGGCGGGATCAAGATTTGTTTAATCCGTTCCAAGTACCGGGAAATTCAGGAACTTTTCCCATTTTTCGTGATTCAGACCGGGGACTCGCCCTCGGGACGGCGGGTCATAACCTGGTCCAGCAGCCCAAAATTCTTGGCATCTTCCACAGTCATATAGGTATCGCGATCCAGCATCTTTTCAATGGCTTCGACCGTCTGGCCCGTGTGCTTGGCATAGATCTCGTTCAGCCGGCGCTTGAGCTTGACGATCTCCTGGGCGTGGCGGGCGATGTCGGCCGCCTGGCCGTAAAAAGCAGCGGACGGCTGGTGAACCATGATGCGGGCATTGGGAAGGGCGTAGCGCTCGCCTTTCTTGCCGGCGCACAGCAACAGGGACGCAGCCGAAGCGGCTTGTCCGATGCAGAAGGTTTGAACCGGTGGGCGGACATATTGCATCGTGTCGTAGATCGCCAGACCAGCCGTCACCAACCCGCCGGGCGAGTTGATGTACATATGAATCTCTTTCTTGGGATTTTCGGCCTCAAGAAACAGAAGCTGGGCCGTGATCAGGCTGGCGCCGTAATCCTCGATCGGACCGGTGACGAAAATCACCCGCTCCTTGAGCAGGCGCGAATAAATATCGAACGCACGCTCTCCACGGGCGGTCTGCTCGACCACCATCGGAACAAGAGTGTTGTTGTGGAATTCCATGGGATTGGCCATAGCGCGCTTTCCGATTCGATGCCGTTCAGGCGACAGTCTTACACCATCGCCCGCTTAATATAGTATTCCGAAGCGTCGGCGCGAGCCGGAGCGATAAAATAGTCAAGTCGGCGAAAGCCGGAGCGATAAAACAGAGTCTCGATTTCGAGGTTCAGGCGTTCTTGACGCTTTCCGGCAGGTCGTCGGGATCCTTGAACAAGGTCTCCCGGTCGACCGGCTTGTCGGTGACCTGGGCCAGCTCGGCGATGAAATCCACCACTTTGTCCTCGAACAGGGGAGCGCGGATCTCGGCCTGGGCCTGCTGGTTGTTGGCGTAATATTGGAACACCTGCTGTTCCTGGCCGGGGAACTGGCGCGCACGGGCCATGATGGCACGATTGACCTCGTCGCCGGTGATGGTAATGCCGTTCTGCTCGCCCAGCTTGCCCAACACCAAGCCCAGGCGCACGCGGCGCTCGGCGATGGCGTGATACTCGGCCTTGAGTTCGTCTTCGGTCTTGCCTTCGTCGGCGGCGGTCTTGCCCTCACGCTTCAACTCGGCTTCGACCTGCACCCAGATCGACTCGAATTCGGCTTCCACCATCGCGGGCGGCAGCGGGAAGCTATGCGCGGTGTCTAGCGCATCGAGGATACGGCGCTTCAGATGCAGGCGGCTGGCGGCGGTGAAGTCACCCTTGACCTGATCGCGCACCCGGTCCTTCAGGGTCGTCAGATTGTCCAGACCCATCTTGGTGGCCAGCTCGTCGTCGATCTTGGCTTCGTCCGGTGTTTTGATCTCTTTCACGGTCACGGCGAAGACCGCGTCTTTGCCGGCCAGATCTGGGGCGTGATACTCGGCGGGGAACGTCACTTTGACGTCACGCTGCTCACCAGCCTTGGCGCCGACCAGCTGCTCCTCGAAACCGGGAATGAATTGGCCCGAGCCCAAGGTGAGATTGAAATCCTCGCCCTTGCCGCCTTCAAACGGCACATCGTCGACGCTGCCCAGGAAATCGATCGTCACGACATCGTCTATCGCAGCGGCCTCGCCTTCCGGCTTGGCGGCATAGCCGCGGCTTTGCTTGGCCAGGCGATCCAGCGCCTCGTTCACATCGGCGTCGGTGACATCGGAGGTCAGGCGCTCGACCGACAGTTTGGAGACATCGGTGGCCTCGAAATCCGGCATCAGGTCGACGGTGACGGTGAATTGCAGGTCGGCCTTGCCGTCCACCACTTGTTGGACATCGCCTACTGGCTCGACGCGCGGCTGCAGCGCAGGCTTCAGCTGATTGTCGGCAATAGCCTTCTGGCTGCCTTCATTGACGGCCTGTTCGACCACTTCGCCCATCACGGACTTGCCGAACTGCTTCTTGAGGAACGAGACAGGCGCCTTGCCCGGACGGAAACCCTTGAGGTTCACCTTCGGCTTCATTTCTTCCAGCCGCTTGGTGACTTTGGCATCAAGCTCGCTGGCCAGGATGGTCACCGTGAACTGGCGGCGAAGATCTTCGGAAACCGTCTGGGTAATCTGCATGTCTGTCGTCCTTATTAAGAGCCAGTGCGGCCCCTCTGTGTTTTTTAGGCCTCAGGCCCGCTACTTTTCCCCGCCGCGGCCCCGCGAAGACGCTGGCGCGCGCGGGTCCTTGGCATTTCTTACCGGGCCCCTGGCCCGCTAAGAAATGGTGCGGGCAGAGGGACTTGAACCCCCACGACTTTCGTCACTGGAACCTAAATC
>JBEPVO010000169.1:0-4869 GCA_041690975.1 Alphaproteobacteria bacterium | reverse complement strand
GCACCGACAGGTATGAGCCGACGCCATGACCGGTGCCATGGTCGTAATCCAGCCCGGCCTCCCATAACGGCCGCCGCGCAAAGCTGTCGAGCTGCATGCCGATGGTGCCTTCGGGAAAACGCGCGGTGGCAAGCGCGATATGGCCCTTGAGAACACGGGTGAAGCGGTCGCGCATCTCGGGGGTCGGCGCGCCCACGATCACGGTGCGGGTGACGTCGGTGGTGCCATCGGGATATTGCGCCCCGGAATCGATCAGGAACATCTGATTGTTTTGGATCGCGGCATTGGTCGAGCGGGTGACGCGATAATGCACGATGGCGCCGTTGCTTCCCGCACCCGAAATGGAATCGAAAGACAGGTCGGACAGGCAGCCGGTGGCGCGGCGGAAACCTTCCAGCGTCTCGGCGGCGATGATTTCAGTCAGCGCGCCATTGGGCGCCTCGCGCGCGAACCAGCAGAGAAAGCGCGACAGCGCCGCGCCGTCGCGGATATGCGCCTTGCGCGTGCCTTCGATTTCCAGCGGATTCTTGCAGGCCTTGGGCAGTTGGCAGGGATCGGCGGCGCTTTTCACTTTCGCGCCCGCCTTGTTCAGCCGGTCGAAGATCGCCGAGGCTGCTGTGGCGGGATCGGCCAGCACGGTTTTGCCGTTCAAGGCATCCAATGCGCCGGTAAAGGCCGAGACGGGTGACAGACGCACGTCATTGCCCAGATGCGCGATGAGTTCGGGCGAACGCTTGTTCTCGTCCAGGAACAGGTCGGCGCTGCCGTCGGCATGTAGAACAGCGAGCGCCAGCACGAAAGGCGTATGCGGCAAGTCGCTGCCGCGAATGTTGAACAGCCAGCAGATGGAGTCGCAAAGGGTAATCACCGCCGCATCGGCATGATTTTTCTTCAGCGTAGCGGCGACGCGCGCACGCTTGGATACACTGTTCTCGCCCGCCAGATTCATCGCGTGCGGCACAGCTTTTCCGGACGGTGCCGACGGCCGGTCGCTCCAGACTTTGTCGAGTGGATTGTCGTCGCACGCGACCAAACTGCCGCCCGCACGTTCCGCAGCGTGCCGTAAGCCGGCCACGCCATTGCCGGTGACGAGCCAGGGGTCATAGCCCAGCTTGCCGCCTTTCGGCAGATGATCGGGAACCCAGCCCTGCGGGCCTTCAGCTACCAGATCGCGTGGCTCGAACAGCGACGTGTCGGTCTGGGCCCGAACCTGCAAAGTGTAGCGGCCATCGACAAAGACCGCCGCTTTGTCTTTGAGCACCACCGCCGCACCCGCCGAACCGGTGAACGATGTCAGCCATGCCAGCCGCTCGGCATTGGCGGGCAGATATTCATTCTGATGTTCGTCGGAATGCGGCACCACGAAACCGTCCAGACCGCGCGCCGCCAGTTCGGCACGCAGAGCGGACAGGCGCGGCGCCACCGTGGCGGCATCGGAGCGGTCGTCATATGTCTGGAAGAGGTTGTTCTGGTCCATGTCAGGCCCTCAAGGTGCGAAGCGGTAGGGCAAAAAAGCCCCTCGGATGCGCGGGAAAAGGCAGGCCGCAAGCCTATCGTCCCGGCTTCTCGAAGACCAGCGCGCTCCAGGGGCCGTCCCGGTAACGGCCCAGGAACCGCAAGCCATGGTAAAAGCTCAGGATCATGGCTTCCTGATTGTGCAGCAGGCCCGACAGCACCAGGGTCGCGCGGGGCGCCAGCGCGTCCACGATCTGCGGCATCAACCGGGTCAGCGGTCCCGCCAAGATGTTGGCGATGATCAGATCGTAAGGCGCGGATGCGGCCAGCACGGGATTGATCAACCCGTCCGCCACCACGCCGCGCACCAGCGGGCCCACGCCATTGCTCACAGCGTTTTCGTCGGTGACTTCGATGGCGACCGGATCGATGTCCGATGCAAGCACCGGCTTCTTCCACAATTTGGCAGCGCCGATGGCGAGCAGGCCGGTGCCGCAGCCGAGGTCCAGCACATTGGTGTAGGCGCGTCGGCGCGCCAGGCCGGACAGAACGGCCAGACACAATGCAGTGGTCTCATGATGCCCAGTGCCGAAAGCGAGACCCGCTTCGATCCGCATCGGGATGACGCCATGCGGCACCAGGCCCGCATCATGCGCGCCATAGACGAAAAAGCGCCCGGCCCGCACCGGCGGCAGGCCTTCCTGGCTGAGACGAATCCAGTCCTGATCGGGCAGGGGCTCGACCGTGATGGTGCGCCCGGCGATGCGCGACAGGACCGCGGCGTCGGGTTCTTCCGTATACAGAGCTTCGACCACGGCGGTGGGGCCGAACGGCTCTTCGGCGATCAGCACCGCCTGCGGCTCCGACGCCAGTTCCAGCAACGACGCCATGTCAGGTGCCTCGGCCTTGGCCAAGGCGACCGATGCTTTCCAGAGAGGAGGTGAGGAGTTCATGTCGCTTTAAAATCCCGCTAAACTGTCATGGCCCGGGAATCCGGGCCATCCAGGTGACGCCTTGCCGATGCCGAAGACCTATTATGTTTACATCCTCGCAAGCAAGCAGAACGGCACGCTTTACATTGGTGTGACGGGCGATCTGGCGCGGCGGTTGGAGGAGCATCGGGATGGGCTAGTGCCGGGATTTACCAAAAAATATTACGTGACGAGACTGGTTTATTATGAGCTCTTCGGTGACATCCACGTCGCCATTCATCGCGAAACGCAAATGAAAAAATACAAGCGCGAATGGAAGATGAAGCTCATCGAGCGGGACAACAAAGATTGGATGGACCTAACTAACTCCTTGTAGGCTGAACTCTGGTCATCTGGATGGCCCGCATTTGCGGGCCATGACAAGACATCAGGCCCGGGCCACGAATTGGTCGATGACTTTTTTCTCGCCGGCCTTGTCGAAATTCACGGTCAATTTGTTGCCTTCCACGAAACTCACACGCCCATAGCCGAATTTCTGGTGAAACACACGGTCGCCGCGCGCGTAATGCGAGGCGGTGGGGTCGCTGGTCTGCACCGCATAGGCCTGCGCCTCGATCATCGGCGGGCGGGTACGGGTTTGGGCAGCGGCGCGGTTGGCCTCCTTATATTGTTGTGCCCGTTTCCAGCCAGGGCTTTCATAGGTGCTGGTGAAGGCCGGGCCGCCGGCATTGTCGCGGAAACCCGTGGCGCCGCCATAAAAACCTTCGTCCACAATGGTCTGGACATGGGCTTCGGGAATTTCGCTGAGGAAGCGCGACGGTAGCGCGCTTTGCCAAGAACCATGCACCCGGCGATTGGCGGCGAAGGAAATGCGCGCCCGCTGTTTTGCCCGGGTCAGGCCGACATAGGCGAGGCGGCGTTCTTCCTCCAGCCCCGCGACGCCGCTTTCGTCCATGGTGCGCTGGCTGGGAAACAGGCCTTCCTCCCAACCGGGCAGGAAGACGGTGTTGAACTCCAACCCTTTGGCGGCGTGCAAAGTCATCAGATTGATGCGGTCGCCGGATTCGTCCTGGGCGATTTCCATCACCAGACTGACATGTTCGAGGAAGCCCGCCAGCGATTCAAAACCTTCCATCGAGCGGACAAATTCCTTGAGATTGTCCAGGCGTCCCGGGGCTTCCGCCGACTTGTCGGCTTTCAGCATGTCGGTATAGCCGGATTCATCCAACACCATTTCCGCCAGTTCGGTATGCGGCAGCACGCTTGCGGTTTCGGTCCAGCGCGCGAAATTGGCGGTCAGTTCGTTCAATGCCTTGCGCGCTTTGGGCGGCAATTCATCGGTCTCGGCGATTTCGCGCGCCGCCGCCAGTAGCGGCGATTGCCGGGCGCGGGCGAATTTGTGCAAAGTTGCGACACTGGCATCGCCGATGCCGCGCTTGGGCTTGTTGACGATGCGTTCGAACGCCAGATCGTCGTCGCCCTGGGCGATCAGGCGCAGATATGCCATGGCATCGCGAATTTCCGCCCGCTCATAGAAACGCGGGCCGCCGATCACGCGATAGGGCAGGCCCAGCGAGATGAAGCGATCTTCGAATTCGCGCATCTGGAACGAAGCGCGCACCAAAATCGCCATGTCGCCGAACCGCGCGCCGTGGCGATGCAAGTCTTCGGCTTCGCTGGCGACGTTGCGGGCTTCTTCCTCGGCGTCCCACACACCCTGAACGCGAATCTGTTCACCCGGATCGCCTTCGGTCCACAAAGTCTTGCCCAGCCGCCCCTTGTTGGCGGCGATCAAGCCCGAGGCTGCGCCCAAGATCACGGAGGTGGAGCGGTAATTGCGCTCCAGCCGGATCACTTTGGCGCCGGGAAAATCATGCTCGAAGCGCAGGATGTTTTCCACTTCCGCGCCACGCCAAGCATAGATCGACTGGTCGTCATCGCCCACCACGCAGACATTGCCGCTCTGGCTCGCCAGCAACTTGAGCCAGAGATACTGCACGACATTGGTGTCTTGATATTCATCGACCAGCATGTAGCGGAAACGGTCGCGGTAATCGGCAAGAATATCGGGATTGGTCTTGAGGATGTTCAAGGTTTCCAGCAACAGGTCGCCGAAATCCGCCGCGTTCAGCGCCCGCAGCCGTTCCTGATATTGGCGATAGAGCAGCTTACCCTTGCCGAAGGCATAGCCCTGGCCGTCATTGTCGGAGACATCGTCTGGGCGCAAGCCGCGATTTTTCCAATTGTCGATCATCGAGGCCAGGGTCCGCACCGGCCAGCGCTTTTCGTCGATGCCTTCGGCTTCGACCAACTGCTTCATCAGCCGGAGCTGGTCGTCGCTGTCCAGGATGGTGAAATTGCTTTTCAGTCCGGCCAGTTCGGCATGACGGCGCAGCATCTTGGCGCCGATGGAGTGGAAAGTGCCCAGCCACTGCATGCCCTCGACCACGCCGCCGATCAGGGCGCCGATGCGCTCCTTCAT
>JBEPVO010000168.1:0-4913 GCA_041690975.1 Alphaproteobacteria bacterium | reverse complement strand
TAGCCCGATAACGGCGGAACCATACCGAGCAAAAGGACAGCCTTTACACGTCCGTCGATCCTGTTTCGCCCCCACAAAAACCCACTTCCCAAGATGGGCTTATGGTGGAGGCGCCGGGTACCGCCCCCGGGTCCGGGCCGCTTATTACGAAGCCGTTTATCGCCATAGCTGGTTACCCAGCCTTTCCTATATAGGCCTTGGCGGTTAGTTTTTGAAGCCTCATGAGTCTTCGAGGCGGAACTTTCGAAAATGCGTCAATATCTCGATTTGCTGGAAAAAGTGCTGCGCGAGGGCGTTGAGAAGCGCGACCGCACCGGTACCGGCACGCGTTCGATCTTCGGTCACCAGATGCGGTTCGATCTTGCGCAAGGTTTTCCACTGGTCACGACCAAGAAAGTCCATCTCAAATCCATCATCTATGAATTGTTGTGGTTCCTGCGCGGCGACACCAATGTGCATTGGCTGCAGGAGCATGGCGTCAGCATCTGGGATGAATGGGCGGATGGGAGCGGAGAGCTGGGTCCGGTCTATGGCTATCAGTGGCGGTCCTGGCCGACGCAACTGGAAGGCACCATCGATCAGATTTCCAACCTGATCCGCGACATCAAGAAAAACCCGGATTCGCGCCGTCTGATTGTGACGGCCTGGAATCCCGCCGATGTGCCGAAGATGGCACTGCCGCCGTGCCACTGCCTGTTCCAATTCTACGTCGCGGAGGGAAAGCTTTCCTGCCAGTTGTATCAGCGCTCGGCGGATATTTTCCTGGGCGTGCCGTTCAACATTGCCTCATACGCGCTTCTGACCATGATGGTGGCGCAGGTAACGGGACTTGAGGTTGGCGAGTTCGTGCACAGCTTCGGCGATGCGCACCTCTATTTTAATCATATCGAGCAGGCAGAACTGCAATTGTCACGCGCGCCCTATCCGTTGCCGGCGATAGCGCTCAATCCGGCGGTGAAGGATATTTTCGGATTCCGCTACGAGGATTTCACCCTGCAGAATTACCAGGCCCATCCCGGCATCAAGGCGCCCATCGCCGTCTGATCCGCTCGTCAGGTGTCCAGCAGTTTCAGGATCGCAGCAGCAGCATACAAATCCTGGCCTGCATTCCCTACGGCTTTATAGACCGTTCGCCCCAGCGGCCGCGAAGCCAGGGGCGCGCCGATCAATTCCCCGATGGCGCGCAGGCGGACCGCCACGGCTTCCGGTGATCCGAATGCGGCCAGCAGATCGCCCGCTTCTCGCGCCACGGGGATTTTGCTGTCCGCGAAAATCGCCGCGTCCATCAGAAGCGCGGCCGGCACCTCGCACATGTCGGGGCGATAAGCGCCGATGGCGTTGATATGCACGTTTGGATGCACATCCTCGGCCTCAAACAAGGCCGCGCGCGCATTGGTGACGGTGCAGATGATGGCGGCATCGCGCAGGGCCGCGGCATTGGGACCTGCGACGGCTTCGACGCCGAAGCGGCGATGAATCGCGTCAGCCAGATTCTGCGCACGCGCGCGGTCACGTCCCATGACCAGAATGCGCTTGATGGGGCGCACCGCCAGCATCGCTTCGGCATGATGCGCGGCCTGCGGGCCACTGCCGAATAACGCCAGACTGTCGGCCCCGGGCAACGCCAATAGATCGGTCGCCACCGCACTACAGGCGGCGGTGCGCAGCAAGGTAACTTCTTCTGCGGGCAGGCGGGCGAGCGCCGCGCCGGTGACCGCATCCAGCACTGTCAGTTCGCCCATCACGCCGGGAATGCCCAGCGCACGGTTACCATCGACCAAAGTGAGAAATTTAAAGGCGGCGAGCTTCAGCTCTTCGGAGCGCGCCGGCATCGCCAGCATGCCGAAATCGCCGCGCAGGCTCCATCCCGCCCGCAGCGGCACTTCCACCCGGCCTTCCGCTTCTGCGCGCAAGGCGTCACGCATCACCGGAAGTAGAGCCGCGATGCTGATGCGGCGCTCGATCTCTTCCGACGATACAGTTCGCATTGTCACCATCCGACGGAGATGCCGTCCTTGCGATGGTCTGTGCCGGCGCGATACGTGCCGTTGATGGGTCGTGTTTTGGAGCCGTCGGGCGCAGGCTCCTTTGGATCAGGTGTCAGCAGGATGGCCTGATAGCCGCCCATATTGTCGCCGTCAGCCGGCGTGATCTTGTGGCCCATCGCCTGAAGCTGCGATCCCACCAGCTTGAAGGCTTCGGATTCCAGCTGGACGGTGTCGCGCACCTGATTGTGATGGAAGCGCGCCATGTCTGAGGCCGCCTGCAGATTGGCCCCCAAATCGACCATGTCGACCATCACCTGGGCATGGCCCTGGGACTGCATGTCCCCGCCCATCAGTTGCAATGCCATCATCTGACCGTCCGTGCGTCCACCCTGCAATACGAAAGCGGCGGCCAAGGTGTTGTATGGCCGTTTGTGCGGGGCAATCACATTGGGGCTGTTGGGGTCGAGCGTGAACAAGCTGCCGCGATTGTGCAGGATGAAGCCATAGCCCGGCACCGTGATCCCCGAGCCAAAATTGGCATAGTTGGAGTTCACCCAGGACACCATGTTGCCCCAGCGGTCCGCCGTCGACAGCACGATGGTGTCGCCATCGCCCGAAGCATTGCCCGTGCTCATGGTGATCGCCTTGTCGGGGCTGATCTTGGCGCACAGCTCCTGGGCATGGGCCATGCTGATCAGCGATTTCACTTTGTCGGCCATGCCGGGATTGAAGTTGGGATCTCCGTTGACGCGGTTGAGATCCGCATAGGCCAAGGTCTTGGCTTCGATCAGAAGATGCCAGTAGCGCGGATCGACCGGGCCCAGCGACGCCAGGGTCTGGCCCGGATAAATCTTGCCGGTACAGGCCGACAGGATGTTCAGCATCTCGTTGGCGGCAAAGCCCTGGGACGGCGGCGGCAGTTCCGCCAAAGTATAACCGTGATAGTCGGTCATCACAGGTTCGGCCCATTCGCCCTTGTAGTTGGCCAGGTCTTCCATGGTCATGGTGCCGCCCAGGGCATGCACCTTGTTGATCAGGGCCTGGGCCATCGGGCCCTTGTAAAATCCGTCACGGCCCTTCTCTTCCAGGATGCGGAAGGTCTTGGCGAGATCGGGGTTTTTGTAGATCTGGCCGGCCTTGGGCTGCTTGCCGTCAATGTACCAGGTGGCGATGGAATCCGGGTCCATCTCGGTGCAGCAATTCTCAAGCTGCGTCCGGTTGGAATTCACCGCTTTGGGCAAATGCCAGTCGAAGGCGATGCGTTCGGAGATCGGAAAGCCCTTTTCGGCATAGCTCGCCGCCGGCTCCAGCACCTGCTTGAATTTCATGGTGCCGTATTTGTCCAGCACCTCCTGCCAGCCCCAGGCAGCTCCCGGAACTGTTACCGACAAGATGCCCCGGGCCATGCCCGAACCGGGTCCGTCATTCTTAGGGTCGACCTTGTAGCCATGGGCATTCATGAAGGCCAAGGACTGGCCCGAGGCTGCCATGCCCGACGCGTTCAGCACATGCAGTTTATGGTCCTTGGCGGTGTAGACGATGGCGAAGAGATCGCCCGCCAGGCCGACATTCATCGGCTCGACCAGGTTGAGCACCGCTGCGGTCGCCACGGCGGCGTCCACCGCGTTGCCGCCTTTCCTCAAGATCTCCAGACCCGCCTCAGCTGCCAAGGGCTGGCTGGTGGTCACCATCCCGTTGCGCGACATGGTCTCCGAGCGGCCTTGGGCCAGCCAACCTTGGGCACGATCACCGCGCACGGCCTTGCAGAAGGCCGGGCTGGCTGGATCCTTGGGATTGCAAGTCGAAGACGCCAAGTCGGCTGCCGAGGCCGAAGTAATGGCGAGGGCGGAAACCGCTGCCAAAATCGCCAGGCCGCTTGAAAGCCTGGTGCGGGTAATCCTGTTCATACACGTCTCCTCGGTTCCCAGTCTTGTGCTGGTGCATCTGTAGATAAGAGACGGCTGGTTACGCCACGGCCCCATCCCCGAAACGGTATTTTGCGGGGGATACTAGCGTCCGTCCAGCAGGCGGCGCGCCACACCCCAGGGACGGCCATCGATCGCGGCCAGTCCCAGCCCGATCAGCGCCATGCCCATCAGCGCCCGCAAGGTTACGGTTTCATCAAGGAAGAGGGCCCCCAGGGCCAATGCGCTGCCCGGCAGCAGGAAAGTGACCAGCACCAGATTGGTCGCGCCGGCCACCGCCAGGATGCGGAAGAAAAGCAGATAGGCCAGCGAGGTCGAGAGCAGGGCGATGGCCAGCAAAGCGGCCCATGCCCCGGGCGAGGGCATCGGCAAGTCCCAGGGGCGGTCCACCAGTGCCGCCAGCGGCAGCAGGATAATGGTGGAAGCAGTCACTTGTGCGGTGGCGATCTTGAGCGGCGCAATGCCCTTGAAGCGGCGGCCATAGGTCGCCCCAAGACTATAGACCGCCGCCGCCAGCAGGCACGCAGCATCGCCCAGAAGATCGCCTTGGCCGAAACCCGACAGTGCGGCGGGGCCGATCAGCACGGCCACGCCCAGAAAGGCGGCCAGCACCCCCACGCCTTTCGCGGCGGTGATCTTTTCGTCGTTGGTAAAAAAATGCGCGACCAGGATGGTGAAGATCGGGGTGGTTGCATTGAGGATGGCGGCCGAGCCGCTGGCGATGCGGATTTCCCCGAACGCGATCAGGCTGAACGGGATCACGTTGTTGAGCAGGCCAAGAACAAGAAATGATTTCCATTGCTGCACCGTCAGACGCAGCGGATCGCGCCGTGCCAGCAAGAGGAAATGGAGCGCCAAGGCCGCGATGCTCACCCGGCCCAATACGACCGTGAAAGGCGGCAGCTCCGCCACCAGCACTTTGTAGAAGAAAAACGAACCGCCCCACAGCGACGACAGCGCCAGCAACGCGATCCATTCCGGTGCACCCATTCTCGGTGCG
>JBEPVO010000167.1:0-4925 GCA_041690975.1 Alphaproteobacteria bacterium | reverse complement strand
ACGCCTTGATCAACCCGAAGATGCAGCAGCTCCTGGTGTCCCTGCACGTGCCGCAGACGAAATGAGGCGGTGCCGTTAATTCGGCAGTTTGACGATGTGCTCGGCCAGCGCGACCCAGTGTCCGCGCTTTCGCACGCATGTGATCGTGTAGCGCAACGCCAATCCGTCCGGCGCGGCACCGTCGGTGCGGTGAAAGGTGTCGGTGCCGATCAGGATCGCCGTGTCGCCATCGACCACCACGGTTTCGTCGGTCAGGCTTTGCGATAGCTTTGGGTCCGCTTCGCCCTTGGTCAGGCTTTTGATGAAGTCCGCTTTGCGTGTCGGCTTGCCTGCGCCGTTGGTGGAGATGAACTGGTCATCGAGGATGCGCCCGAGCGCCGCCGCATCATGCTCATTCTCGGCGGTCACCCAGTCTCGCAAAAGTTGCGATGCCTGTTGTTTTGCGTCCGCTGCCGGACCCCGCGCATTTTCGGCCTTCGCAGCCGCAGACCATGCGACGAGCGAAGCAACACATACGGCGCTCAAAAAGCTTCGTTGCATGACAGCCCCCTTGCCTGAACCACGCCAGCTATTGCGCCCCGGTTTGAGGCTGCGCGCGCGTCCCTACGCGTCTTTCGCGGGCGTACCGCGATCACCGCTGGTCAGGACATAGACAATCCAGATCGCGAACAGGCCCAAGAAACCGGTGGTGAATTCGCCGCTCGGTCCCTCAAGAAGATAAATCCCCGCCTCGATGGCACAGAAGCCCAGCAGGTAGGGATACTTCGTGCGCAAGAATGTCGTCACGGCGTTCAGCATGAAGCTCCTCGCTTACCTCACTCGGCAGGCACCGACGACAGATCGTCTTTCTTGCGCTCGAAGAAACGCTCCAGCGCGGGGAACGCCCGCAGCCCTATCAGCATCTTCAGATAGTTGGGCTCGTCGGCATAACCCTCGGGATGCCCCAGGCGAACGGGCGCCAGCACCTGACCCTTTTCGTCCTTGGGCAGATAGAAAGTGCCGAACAGCTGGTCCCAGAAACTTACGCCCACGCCGTAATTGCAGCCGTATCTGAATTTCGGATCGTCCGGAAATTCAGTGGAATGATGCCAGCGATGCACTTCGGGCGTGTTGAAGACATAGTTTAGCCACCCGCCTTTCAGGTCGCCGCCGCAATGGGAAAAGTCGCCATAAATGTTCAGGCCGCCCGCGATGACGATGGCAATCGGATTGAAGCCGACCAGGCTGAGGAACAGGCTGCCCAGGATATTGCGCATCGCCCATTCCAGCGGGTTGGAAACCAGCACGTTGGAGATTTGCAGGCTGGTCACGCCGTGATGATAGCCGTGCAGCTTCCACCAGAAATCGCTGGTGTGCTGCCAGCGATGCACCCAATAGGAAAAAAAGCTGATCAACAGAAGCACCGTCAGCACTTGCAGCCACAAAGGACCGAGCTGGTCGGAAAGCCCGAACAACAACCGGCGGCCCAGGAACGTATCGGGAAAATAATGCAGCACCGGCAACACCACCGCCGCCATCACGCCGGCTGCGACAAAAGTCTCGACCGCGGTCGATATCAGATCGCGCCAGATCATGTGCCGCTGGGAAACCCTGCGGCTGTAGGTGAAGACTCGCTCCAGCACCAGCAAGCCGACATACAAAGCGACGGTGTGATACAGCGGAAAAGAGTGGGCAAACGCGCTGCCCCGCATCGACAGCGACAAACCCACAAGCGCGATCAGAAAGACGGGCAGGATCGCGTGACGCGTAAGCTCCGCAAATTTACTGGCAACCATGCACAGTCCCCCTTTGCATTCGCCAGCCTGAGCTTAGGGGCTGATCGCGCCGCTTGAAATAGCCGGTGACGTCGACATTATCCCGCAGCGCAGCAATTTAACGATAGACTCACGCCAGGGCTTGCCGAGCGGCGTGTTGCCAGCCTTTGCGGGATATGCGTCAATTTCTGCGCGTAGCCGGGGGGCCAAGCATCATGACATTGCACGCCACGCTGCAAAAAAATGCGGCAGAATTTCCGGACCGCCCCTGGCTGAAATTCGAAGGCGCGCAATGGACCTATGCGGAGGCCGACGCGCACACCGACCGGATCGCCGCCGGCCTGATGCGAATCGGCATCAAGCCGGGTGACCGCGTCGCCCTGCTCTTCACCAACTGCCCACAAATTGCCTTCTGCTATTTCGCCTGCTTCAAGATCGGCGCGATTGCCGTTCCCATCAATACGCGATTCCAGACGGCGGAATTGGTTTATGCCCTTCAGCATTCGCAGGCCGAGATCCTGATCGGTCAGCCCGATCTTTGCGCCGCGCTGTTGCCGCTGCGCGCCGAGCTTGCCGACCTGTCGGATATCTTCATCGCGGGCGAGCCGCTGGCGGGGACTTTGCCCTTCGCAGACCTGTACGGCGCGCCCGACGCGATCTTGCCGCAAATCAATGACGATCAATTGGCGGTGCTGCTTTATACGTCCGGCACCACGGCGCGCCCAAAAGGCGTCATGCACAGCCATGCCAGCCTGCTGCGCCAGAATGCGAACTATCTCGCTGCGTTGGGCGCCGAGGTGCATGCGCAAACCGTGATCCTGCTGCCGCTCTGCCACATCGCCGGATTCAGCATCTTCTTCCTGGCGGCGACCGAGGCCGGCGGCACGCTCTGGCTCCTGCCGCGTTTCGATCCCGCGGCGGCCCTTCGCACCCTGGCCCAGAGCCGGGCGACCTATTCCGGCGGGTTGCCGCTGCACATCAACATGCTGGTCAACTGCCCGGGCGCGGGCGAACACGATCTCAGCGCGCTCAAACTATTCGTGGGCGGCGGCGATTGCGTGCCACTGGAACTGCAAAACAAGTTCAAAGCCCTGTTCGGCACCAAGATCGACGAACTCTGCGGCATGACCGAAATCATCTACACCATGCAGCCGCATCTGGCAGGCGAGCACCGTCCCGGCTCCATCGGCAAACCCATCGGCGATGTCCGCATCCGGCTGGTGGACACCGATGGCCGGGAAGCCCTGCCCGGTGCGGTCGGCGAGATCGTCGTCCATAGCGGGGGCGTGACCAAAGGCTATTGGAACGATCCGCAAAGCACGCAGGCGGCGCTGCGCGACGGCGGCATGCATACCGGCGATCTGGCGCACCGCGACGCAGACGGATTTTATTGGTTCGCGGGGCGCAGCAAGGACATCATCATTCGCGGCGGCTCGAACATCTCACCTGGCGAAGTGGAAGATGTTCTGTATGCCCATCCTTTCGTCTATGAAGCCGGCGTGGTTGGCGCCCCCGACGCCCAATGGGGTCAAACCGTGCGCGCCTATGTCGTCCTTCATCCCGGCAGGGAGGTGAGCGAAGCGGATCTGCAGGACTGGATCGCCAAAAGCCTTGCCGCCTACAAAGTCCCGGAGCGCATCGTATTTGCCGATGCCCTGCCGAAGGGGCCGACGGGCAAGATTCTCCGCAAAGCCTTGCGCGAACGGGCGGCGGGCGAAGCGGCAAGCGCGCCAGGCTGACATCGCGTCGGATCCCCATTACGAGGATTTGTGGATGATCCGCCCGGAGCCGACGATATTGGTTCGAATGCTTTTCGGCTCGGTGCGCAAGACGACCGTGACGGATCCGACGGCATTGACGGCAAGACTATCGGTCGCTGCCACTTCGGCGGTGCTTGCCCCCGCCAGATTTAATTCGACCTCCTGTGCGGCAAGGTCGCCCAGCTGGGCATCGCTCATGCCGGCGCCATTGACATGGACGCTTTCCACCCGGCCCGTTGCCATGACCGTGCTTGATCCCGCCAGGTTGAAGTGCAATTCGGGTTGATCGATATCGTTCAGGATCAGGCTGGTGACGCTGGCCAGGGAAAATGTGCGAAAGCTCCGGCCGCCCGGCATCGTGATGTCCAGACTCACCGTTGTCATGTGATCGGGCCGGCAATCAAGTTTGATTTCGCCCTGGTCGATATGGACATGTGAAACAAGCGACGTATCGCCAACAACTTTCACATTGTCCCCGGTCCCGGGCCGGTAACGCAACGTCGCTGGAATAGCGATACCGACCTTGTTGGCGCCATCCCATGCGATTTCGCGGCTTGCGGACCGGCCCGAAGGCGCATCGCATCGCGGCAGATTCCATTCCGAAAAACGCAGCGCGATGTCGCTCGGTCCGCCCCTGCCGCTCAGAAGCCAGGCGCCGCCCAGAAAAATTACGGCGACGGCAAAACCGGCAATGGCGATCCAACCCAAATGTCTTTGCATCACACTGGCTTTCTGTTCGGGCCGACCAGGAGAGATCCGGCATTCTCATCGGGATGCTGGACCGAAATCCCTGCTGCGACATGCCCGGCTTCTGCAATGAAGCAGGAACAGTGTGTCACATGATACCTTGTATAGCAAGATATCAATTTTGCCTTATAAAGCCTGGTTATTTCGCATCGATCAAGGGACGGGCGTGGCCAGCGGCTTGTCTTTTTCCAGGATGTAGGTCGTCAGGATGGTCATTGCCCCCTGCCCCACATTCGCCAGGCTGTGAACCGCCACCGCCGGAATGCTGAAGCTGTCCCCGGACGCCAGCGTACGGTCTGGCTGGCCCTGAATCTTCAAAACGCCCTGGCCTTCCAGAATGTAAGACATCTCGACGCCCGGATGGGTGTGCGGCAAGACGGTGCCGCCCTGATCGACCAACGTCTTCACCGTGATCGAATGATAACCGGGCGACGGGAACGCTTGTTCCTGAAGCGGCGTGCGATGAACGGCATTGGCCTGCGCCATCGCCGCCGTGGAAAGAAGCGAGGCGGCGGCTGCCAAGGCCAAGGTGCTGAATGCTGTTCTTTTGAATCGGCCGGTCATCGAATGTCTTTCTATTTTCAAATCGTCCGTGAATGAGAATTTGCACCGATTCAAGATGAAGCGAAGCACGCTTCACACCTGATACCCCAACTTCCGGAAC
>JBEPVO010000166.1:0-4941 GCA_041690975.1 Alphaproteobacteria bacterium | reverse complement strand
CACGCTTCACACCTGATACCCCAACTTCCGGAACGGCATCGTCCGCACCCGTTCGCCGGTGGCGGCGAAGATGGCGTTGGCCAAGGCGGGCGCCATCGCGGGCAGCGCCGGTTCGCCCATGCCGGTGGGCGGGAAATCCGACTGGATGAAATGGGCTTCGACATTGGTGGGCGCGAATGCAATCCGCAACATCGGATAGTCGTTGAAATTCTTCTGCTGAATGCGGCCCTTCTCGATGGTGACTTCCAGGCCCATCGCGGTCGAGAAACCATCAATCGATGCACCCTGCGCCTGAGCTTCGGCGCCCGCCATGTCGATCACCGGGCCAACATCCGCCACCACCACGATGCGATGGATCTTGATGCGCTTGTGGCTGTCGACGCTGATTTCCACCGCCTGGGCGACATGCCCGGCATGGGAATAGCACCAGGCCAGGCCCAGCCCGCTGCCCTTGGGCAACGTCTTGCCCCATCCGGCTTTCTCGGCGCACATCTTGATGACGGCGGTGGCGCGGGCGGGGCTGAAATTGACTTTCTTGTCTTCGGGTTTCAACGCCGGCACATCGCGGTTCACCGCATCGATCAGGAAGGCGACGTGATCGCGCCCCGCCGCGGCCGACAGTTCATGCATGAAACCTTGCTGCGCGAAGACTTGCGCATTGTCGCCCGGCGCGCGCCACGGCCCAGTCGGGATCAACAGCGGCATCATGGTGGTGGCGCGGCGCAGATTGGGCGCGATGGTCGAGTATTTCAGATTCTCGGTCAGCCCGCCGCCCGACACTTCCTTTTTGCCGTCGGTGGTGAAGGTGATGAAATGCTCCTGCCACGCATCCAGCTTTCCGGCCTTGTCGATGGCGCCCTTGAACTGGTGGTAACCGGCGGGGCGCAAGAAATCATGCGCGAAATCGTCTTCGCGCGTCCATTGCACCTTCACCGGTCCCTTGACCTTTTGCGCGATAAGCGCCGCTTCGACCATATAATCATTCATCAACCGCCGCCCGAAGCCGCCGCCCGCGCGGGTCTGGTGGATCACCACCTTGTCTTCCGGCAATCCGCCCAGCGCCGCCTGTACCAGCGGCAAGCCGCGATTGGGCTGCTGCGTCGGCGACCAGATTTCCATGATGCCGTCATGCCAATGCGCCGTGGTGTTCATCGGCTCCATCGTGGCGTGGGACGCAAAGCCGTAATCGTAATAGGCGTCCACCGTCTTGGCGGCGCTGGCGAAGGCATGATCGACATTGCCGACATTGTCGTCCGCCTTGGCCGGGAAGCTGTCCGCGATCACTTGCGCCCGCGCCGCAAATTCGGTGGTGGAATCCTTGGAGGCTTCGCTTTCGTCCCAATCGACTTTCAATTTACTCTTGGCCTGGAATGCCGCCCAGGTATTTTTCGCGATGATCGCAACACCGGGCATGCATTCGGTCGGCTTGCCGGTGCCGGTGACGGCAAAGGCATCGATCACGCCGGGCAGCGCCTTGATCGCGTCGATGTTGAAAGAGCGGACCTTGCCGCCCACCGCCGGGCATTTGGTGAAATTGGCATAGACCATGCCGGGCAATTGCACATCGCTGCCGAACAGCGGCTTGCCGGTGACGATCTTGGAATCATCAACGCCGTGATGGCGACGGCCCAGCAGGCGGTATTCCTTGCGCGTCTTCAGCGGCAAAGTGGCCGCGTCGGGCACCGGCATCTTCGCCGCCGCATTGGCCAGCGAACCATAGGTCGCGGTCCGGCCGCTGGCCGCATGGGTCAGCACCGAATCCTTCGCCGTGATTTCCGACGGCGTCACATTCCATTTCTTGGCGGCGGCGGCGATCAACATCGCCTTGGCGCCCGCGCCCGCCTGGCGCAACTGGTCCCAGGCGCGCGGGATCGAGGTCGAACCGCCCGCGCCCTGATAGCCATAGATTTTCGGATTGAAGTCCGCCTGCTCGACCACGACATGGTTCCAGTCGGCGTCCAGCTCTTCGGCGATGATCAGACCGAAAGCGGTCTTGATGCCCTGCCCGATTTCCGGCGCCTTGGAATAGACCGTGACAATGTTGTCGGGCGCGATGCGGATGAAGGCGTTGATGCTCTGGTCCTTGCTGGCCTCGGTGGCAACCTGCGGCGTTTCGGTGGCGGCAAAGGCTTCGCGCGGAAGATGGAAGCCCAGCACCAGCCCGCCCGCGCCCGCGACTTTCAGGAAGGTCCGCCGCCGCATCGCCCCCACTTTGAAGGATTGTGGAACACGCGCCGGGGCCGGTATCGCCTTTGCCTCGCGCATCAGCGCGGCGACATAGGCATCGGACTCGATGAATTTCGACGGGGCAGTTTTGGAAGAGGCTTCAACCGGCATGAGACGACTCCGTGCGGGCGGATCTGAGGCGGCGGGAGTGTGAACCCGCCCGCCAACTCGTTCAAGCCGAAGTGCAACCGCCTGACAGACCGTTACAATTTGGAATATCTCAGGTTCTGGCCGCCGCCAGCATCAAGCCGCCCATCAGCGCCGCCAGCATCAGCCCGCCGCGCAACTGATGGCTTTGCGCCGGGCGGCCATGGCAGGCGTTGGCGAAATGCTCGCAGTTCCAGTGCAGGAAATTATAGCGCGTGCCGAACATCGAATAAGCGTTGGTGAGAACCGTCTTGGACGGCAAGGCGCTGGGATAGAAGGCGCGATATTCCCGCCCCTTCACGAACCCGCTCCAGCTTTGTTCGCCGGGGCCGCGCGTCTCGCCGGAATTCGCGATCACCATCG
This sequence comes from Alphaproteobacteria bacterium, assembly GCA_041690975.1. GTDB lineage: Bacteria > Pseudomonadota > Alphaproteobacteria > Micropepsales > Micropepsaceae > Rhizomicrobium. The sequence goes on along the minus strand of JBEPVO010000166.1, from coordinate 2,205 downwards.
GCATTGCATCCGGGCCCATCTTGTCGCTCACCAGCGCGAAATGATGTGCAAGCTTGAACAGGCCCTTCATCTGCACAGTGACGACCGTGCCGGGACGCAGGCGCTGCGGGGAGATCTGGGCGGCGGACATCGGCATGACCTCAAGAAACGGCACAAGGGCGCGGTCCTTAGCATCACGTCATATAAGCGTCACTTAAAATCGTTGCGTGCCGACTGTCACAATTCGCGCTGTCACAAATGCCAGGAAGCGCACTTTCAAATAAAAAGGCGCACGAGACATGCCCGCGCGCCTTTTCTCAAAGCCAAGTTGCGTGCCCTGCGCTTACGCTTCGGGCGTTCGCCACTCGAAATGGTGTCGCGCTACGCTGACGCTAGCGACGGACCATTTCGCCCCTGCGGGTCGTCGCTCACCCTACTTTTTATTGATCGCAAACGCGCCGGGACCGGCGGCGGCGAGATACAGGAAGATAAAGCAGAAGCAGATCGCTTCGCCGCCGCCATTCAGCAGCGGATAGGGGCTTCTGGAAAAATGCGCGATGAAATAGGCGAAGGCCATTTCGCCCGACGCAATGAACGCGGCCCAGCGGCTGAAAAAGCCCACCACGATCAGTACGCCCGCGATCAGCTCGATCAGCCCGGCAGGCCCCGCCGGGAACGCCATCATGTTGAAGGCATGCGGCGATGCGGCCGCCGCCATCGGAAAGCTCAGCACCTTGGCGGTGCCATGTTCCAGAAACAGCAGGCCGATGACGATGCGCGTGACGCCCAACAATTGCGACGTATACTTATTGAGAAAATCCACGAGTGCCCTCCCGGCTGGTTGATGTTGGCGGGAACCCTAACGGAACCCGGGCGGGTCAACCAGTGTTGACACCGGCATTGCTGCAACTGCACCTTTTGCACTGCAACATGGGCATGCGCCCGTTGCGCACCGGAAAAATTGACCTGACACTCCGCTGGGCGACAACCGGGGGAAGTGAATGAAACGCAGAGACGTATTGATCGGCATGGCGGGCGCCACCATCGCGGCCGGCCTGCCGGCCCAGGCACAACCCGCCGCCCGCAAGGGCTTCGATTTCATCCAGGTCGATGTCTTCACCCACACGCCCCTGGAAGGAAATCCGCTGGCGGTGTTTTCCGCCGCCGATGGCATGAGCGACGCCCTAATGCAGAACATCGCGCGCGAACTCAACCATTCCGAGACCACCTTCATCCAGCGGGCCGCGAATGGCGGCGACGCGCGGGTCCGCATCTTCAGCCAGAACGCCGAACTTCCCTTCGCGGGCCATCCCACTTTGGGCACCGCTTTCGTGATGGCGCAGACCCGGCCCGGCAAGACCAAACTGGTGCTGGAAGAGAATGTCGGACCGATTTCCGTCGCGCTCGAAAAACGCGCCGATGGGTTGTTCGTGGAGATGACCCAGAAAGAGCCGGTGTTCGGTGAAAAGGCCGATCCGAAAGTTCTGGCCGATGCGATGGGCTTCGGCGTGGATGAGATCGACAGCCGCTATGCGCCGCAGATGGTTTCGACCGGCTCGAACTTTCTGATCGTGCCGCTGAAAAGCGTTTCGACCCTGGCCAAGCTCACACTGGGCCACCAATTCCCGGCCGATTGGCGCGCCCGCTTCGGCGGCGGCAGCGCTTATTATGTCGTCACCGGCGAGGCCGAAGTCGAAAGCCGCATGATGGGCGCTACCAGCGAAGATCCCGCCACCGGCAGCGCGGTGGGCTGCGCCGCTGCCTTTCTGATCCAGAATGGCATCCGCAAGCCGGATGAACGGCTGATGATCCGCCAGGGCCGTTTCGTCAATCGCCCCAGCCAGCTTTACGTGACGGCCTCGCTGGCGAACGGCAAGGCGGGCAATGTGCGCGTCGGCGGCTATGTGGTCGAAGCGATGCGGGGCACTTTCAAGGCTTAGTGCGCAAAGCTTAAGCGGACGCGGCGCAGGCAGACGGCGGCAAATCATTTTGCAGCGCGGTGTGAAATGTAGCCGCCGACAGCGGAACCCGTTGTCCGGGGCACCCTCACTTTTGTCCAGTTTTGCACGCGCTTTCGTGCATGTCCGCATCCCGGGACGGTGCTAGGCTCCCGCCACTGGAATCGCGCCAGGTCTCTCATCGCACAACGCACCTGGCACCAACGGGGAAAAGGGAGAATTTCATGGAACAGGATCACAAGACCGGACAAGACCGCCGCGCGTTTCT
>JBEPVO010000165.1:0-4984 GCA_041690975.1 Alphaproteobacteria bacterium | reverse complement strand
AATTAATAGCCACCACTTGGTGGCGACTGAAGTCCTTCATGAAGGCCTGCAAGGTGTCCACCGACGCGATCTTGGCCGCCGCGTCGCGGAAAGCCAGGCCGTGCATGTCGATCTCCTGCGACAGAACATTGAAGGTGCTGCCGTCGGGCGTGTTCTGCATCTTGGGCGCGAAATGCTGGCGCAGCCGGTCCAAGCTGGATTTGTCATTGGCCAGCGAATAGGACACCGCCAAACGCAGCACTTCGCTGCGCTCGCTGTTGGAAAGCGGGATGGGATCGCTCCAGCGGGCGCCCAGAAGTTCTTCGGTCTTCTGGCCCGCCATCGCCCAATTGCCCGCTTCCCAATAAATATCGGCGCGCAGGCGGCGCGTTTCAGGTTGGTCGTCCACCGCGATCAGATCCAGCGCATTGTCCCATTGCTTGAGCCCGGCAAAGGCGCGGGCTTCCAGGATCAAGCGGGCGTGACCGTCCTGGTCCGGCAGACCGCTGATCTGCGAGCCATGCAACGCATCCACGGCCGCTTGCGGCTTGTGATCCATCAGGTAGATGGCGGCGAGCTTGGTGGAGACTTGCGCCTTGGCCACGCCTTCCAGCCGCTTTTCCACTTGATAAGACAACAGAGTGGCCGCGGGGCCCAGAAGATCCACCGCCACCATGCGGTCGACCATGCGGCGGATCATTTCATCGCCATCCGCACCGATCGGGGTGAGGTCAATATTGTCATAGAAGATGGACAGGCTTTCCACCGGCGGCAATTTATCGGCACCGCCCTTGATGAAAAGATTGGCGAAGGCCGCGCGCATATCGTCTTGGGCGGCATGCGCCTGTTCCTGGCCCACGAAATTCTGGGTGGCGACGCGCAAGGTCTTCAGGCCCGGCTGCCATTTATGCTGGCCGAAATAGAGCCCGGCCAGTTTGCGTAGGGTCTTCAATTCCAAGGCATCCCCGCGCCAGCGATAGCGCAGGCGTTCCAGCACTTCGATGCCCTGCTTGGGTTTGATGACACCCGCCGCCAAGGCGGCGTTGGTCTGGTAGAAGATGGCTTGGGCGGCGAGGCGATCGTCACCGCCATTCTGCACGGCGGCAAATTGCACAGCGGCGGCGGGATAATGATTTTCAGCGGCTTCCATGCGCGCCTTGATGAGCTTGGCTTCCAGTGCGTCGGTTTTGTTCAATTCATGCGGGATGCGCATCATGGCGGCATCTGCCAGCTCCAGCCGCCCCATGCCGAGCGCGGCTTGCGCATTGGCCAGCCGAACGCGAGCCTGCCATTCCGGCTGGTATTTCTTCAGCACCGGCACGGATTGTTCCAGATGGGTGTGCGCGGCGCTCCAATTCTCCAGCGCCGTTTCGGTCAGTCCGCGCCACAAGGCGGCATGACGGTCCGAATCGAAAGAGGGGCCTGCCAGATCATTATGGGCGTCGCGATAGCGGCCCATCATGTAATCGGCGGCGGCGCGCATGGTGGCCAGTTGTGTATCACCGCGCAGACCCGGATCGGCGGTCTGAATCAAATTGATCAGGCCCAACGCTTCGGCGGCAAAGCGATTGGCCAGATAAAACCGTGCCAACACCAACCGGGCGCTATTGGCGCGCGCCGGCGGTTGCCGCGACACGGCTTGGGCCAACCGACGTTCGGTGGCCAGGAACGAGCCGCCGGACATGGGGCTCCAGGATGTGAAGTCGAGGAAGCTAGGACCGTTGCGTTCCGCCGCCAGCGCCGCAGGCGTTTCTTCCACCGGTATGGTCAAGGGCGTGAGCGACAATCCGCCCGGCCGGGTGATGGCGATGCGCCCATTACTGACGGTGACGGAAATATCGTCCGCATAGGCCGTTATCACCAATCCGTTGGCGGTGGGTAGCGCTGCGAATTCGGCATAATCGCGCTGGGTGGGAACGGCGCGGCCGGTATTGCCCGCGACCACGATCAGATTATCGCCGGTTGCGGGATCGGTCAGCGGCAGCATGCGATTCGCGCCGGGCAACAGGGTGGTCAGCGACGAACGCTTGGGGTCGTCCTGGTTGCGGGCGAAGCTAATGGCGGTGGGTGGCGTTGCCGGGTCCGCGCCGATGGTGATCTTCAAATCGGGACCGGCATTTTCTGCTGCGATTTGCACCGCCTGTTTCAAACCTATGCGCAGCACCGAAATGCCGGACGCTGAGGAAGCTTCGACCTGGGTCGCAAAATCGCCCAGTTGGGTTTTCAGCGCGGCGGCGTCGAAATTGGGTGTGTTCTCCAGCACCACCCAGGCGGTGAGGCCGCGAACAAACACCGCGTTGGGATGGGTGGCCGCGCCTTTGAAGCTGACGACCGCGCCATTCTTGATCAGATGGCTGTCGGCCAATTGTACATTCGCGGGTGGCTCGGCGGCCGCAACCTTGGTGTCATCGTGTTTGGCGTCCGCTTTCGGATCGGGCTTGGCTTCTGCTGCTTTCGTATCCGGTTTTGCCGGCGCATCGGCGGGCTTGGTCTTGCCGGCGAGTTTGTCTGCCGCGTCGGTGATGGCTTTGGACTGGCTGGCCGACATGGCGGTGACTTTTGGCTTGTCTATACCCACTGGGGCATATGCCGCCGCGTCGGTCTTGGGCGCCAGAATGTCGAGGACGATTTTGTTGCCGTCCTTGAAATCGTGGAAACCGGAATCGCTGTCGGTCTCGAACTCGACGACGATGGCGTTGCCGTCGGTGTGCCATGCCGCGTTTTTTACCCAAGGCGGTGCAAAGCGCGCGATGGCCGACAGATCGGGCCGCGCCAACGCTTGGAAACGCACCGCGATTTTTCCCGCACCGGGAAAGACGGAATAGGAAACCGCTTTCGGCCAGTCGAAAACCAGCCGCGTGTAATTGGCGTAGGAACCGGCGCGCAATTTGAGTTCCGGCAAGGCTGCCGTGTCGACCGGCGCGGCGGCTTGCCGGCTGGGCGCGGAAAGATCGGGCATCGCGCCGGTGAAATTTTGCGGCGCCAGATCGACCACGACCTGGGCGCCGATGGCGCTTTGATGCAGGCGGGCCGGTTGGGTCAGGGCGAAGCGCAAGGTTTTGCCGTCGGCGTCGGCGCGGCCGCTGGCCAATGCGCCGTTCGACAACGCCACGATGGCTTGCGGTGTCAGGGTCGTCTTGCGGTCGAAGGTGAGGGTCAGCACACCGCCCTGGGTGGCGGCGCTGATTTTGGCGGCCGGGGCGAAATTGAAATTCAGGCGGACAAAACCGCTTTGGGGCTCGGACGCGACCGTGTCGGCCGCGCGCGCGGGCAGGCTGGCCAAAAGCGCCAACCCGGTCAGGCCGATAATGCGCGGAAAGATCGCCAAGTCTTTGAGCCCCAACAAGCGCGATCCGGAAAAGTGTGCAGCGGTTTTCCGAGAGATCGCGCGCAAAAAGAAGACAGTCCGAGTATGGTGCAACCGGTATTAACCCTTGGTAAACCACGCTCGGACGCCTCGGCGGACGAGCCATAAAGGAAGTTTGCGCGGCCAGCGCAAAATCACGATGGGGTTCAGTGCCTACCCGCCCGTCTTCTGGGGTGCGGCGGGAGCGGGGGGCTTTGCCGCCGAAGCCGCCGGCGTCGCCGGTACGCTCGCCGTCAGTCCAGCCGGGATCGGCCCTACCGGCAGACCGGCGGTCGACGGCGCCACCGGATTGGGCGAGGCGGTGCCGCTGGTGTCGGGCAAGGTCAGCTTGTTGGCCAGCCGGACGGTCAGTTTCTGGGCCTGTTCCGGGCTCATGGCCGCTAGCACGGGCGCCAGCACGTCGGACTTCATTTCAGCGGCCACCGGCACCAGCACCTGGTCGTTGAGGCTGTCGAAGATGCGGGCCGCATCCTTGGCCTTCATCGCGGAATAGGTCTTCACCAGCGAAGCGAGCTGCTTTTCCTGCGCCGTGTCGCGCTGGCCCAGAAGGATCGAGATCTGGGTTTGCAGCGCCTTGAGCTGCGCCACCTTGGCATCGACGCGCGATTCTGTGGCGGCCAGGATATTGGCCTGGACCTGAATTTGGGCTTCGCGGGCATCGAGTTCGCCGCGCCGTTTCGAGAGACTGGTCAGAATATCGACTTCGGATGCGCTGGCGGTCTGGACATCGTCGTTGGCGAAATCCTTGTTGATCGGCGCAGGCCGCGGCGAAAGCGCGTCGCTGGCGGCCGGCTTGTTGATTTCAGCATACGCGTCATGAATCAACCCGGATGCGTTCAGGACCAGAAGTCCGGCGCCGACCACCACCACGCTGGGCAACAGGCGCACCAGGCGCGAGGATTTCTTCACCGCCAAATTCATTGGGCGCTTCTCATATTGTCGAGACGATTCATGATGCTGTTGGACGGCAACGGAATGTCGGCCATTGGCACCGAACGGGGAACGTTGGAGACGCCGCGCTCGATGCGGTCGGCGATGCGCTCGGCTGAACCGGTGAGCACTGCCAGTTCGTCGATATGCAGGCGCGCCCGCTTCAAACGGTCGTCCAATGTACCGGCGGCTTCGCCCGCAGCGGATTTCAAGGCACGCAAGCTGGCGCCTGCACCGGAAATCGCCATGTTAAGTTCGCCGATGGTGCGGCTGAGACCTTCTTGACCCTTGCGCACGGCGGCCAGCCGACGCTCAAGCAGCACGCAATAGCCCAGGGTGGCGGCCAGTAGGATTTCCAGCGCGACTTCGACATAGAAGGTTATGGTCATGGCAATGTCTCCTGCTAGAGCGCTTTAGAGGCGTCAGTACGTTCGACGGCGGCATCGACGCGGACGGCGACCGACGAGCCGACCCGGCCCATGCGGCCTGTCAGCAGCGGCACGCCGCGGCACCGCAATTCGATCTTGGAATCCGGGCTGGCGCCCAGCATCACGGTCTGACCGACTTCCAGATTCATAATCCGGTTCAGCGGCATGACCTGTTCGTCCAAAATGGCGTCGATATCGACCTTGGTGGACCAGAGTTCGGTGGCCAGATGGCTTTCCCAGATCGAGTCGCGGCCGAATTTCTCGCCCATGAATTGCTGCA
>JBEPVO010000164.1:0-5077 GCA_041690975.1 Alphaproteobacteria bacterium | reverse complement strand
CCGGGTGATGACATCGGCAATCTTGGGATCCAGCCGCAACGCTGCTGCATCCGCCGCCTGCTCCATCAACCGCTCAACAATCTCCTCGCGGGTGCGCGCGCCCTGGGGCGCGTCGGCAACAAGGTCCATCAAGCCTTCAATGGCGGCATGAGATTCACTTTGCGACAACCCGCCCAGCGAACCCAGAAGACGCTGCGCATCGCTGGCCGCTCCCTGGGTCAACCGGCCCAGCAAAGCTTCGAAATACCCCACGCGCCAGAAATGACGCTTCAAACGCGCACGCCATTGGGCGGGCACGTCCAGCGCATCGACCAAGGCACCGAACAGCGCCAGGTCGCCAATCTTGACGGAAAAATCCTTCAGCCCGACCGCGCGCAGCGCTTCAACCGTCAAGGTCATGATTTCAGTCTCGCCTTCCACACGATCGGCGAGGCCCAGCAGTTCCGCACCTGCCTGGAAAAACTGGGTGGGGCGATGCGGCTCAGATGGCTGATGGCGGAAGACCAGGCCATTGTAGCAGATGCGGGCGGGAAACTTGGCCTTGTCCTTCACCGCCTGATGGCAGATTGGAATTGTCAGGTCTGGACGCAGACACAATTCGCGGCCTGACGGATCGGTCAGGGTGAAGGTGCGGCGGCGGATCTCCTCGCCCGAACGATCCAGGAAAATGTCGGCGGGTTGCAGCACCGACGGCTCCTCGCAGACATAGCCGCGCGCGCGGAAAGCACCCAGGATGGCGTCCGCCTGCTTCTCGAGAACATTAAGCTCGTCGCTGCCAGTGTAGGGGAAGGCTGCCATCAGCGCTTCTCCAACATGTCTTTTATGGCGGCCACAAGATTATCACGCCGCACGCTCACCTGGGCTTGGCGTGCGCCCACCCAGGCAGCACGACTTTCCACCGACTTGGCCAACTCCGCGCCTAGCGCCAGATCTTTCAAGGTGACTTCGCCGCGCGCGCGCTCGTCGCCGCCTTCGATCACCGCAATCGCCGCGCCGCGCTTGTCGGCATATTTCATCTGGTCGCCGAACTTTCCGGTGCCGACATAGGCTTCGGCGCGCAAACCCGCCGCGCGCAACTCACCCACCATCTGGAAGCTGGCGGCAGTTTCCGCCTTGTCCATCACCGTCACCACCACCAGCGGCGCAAGATCACCACCCACAATCCCACGCGACGCAAGGCTGGCAATCAGACGGCTGACGCCAATGGAAACACCCGTTGCAGGCACAGTCTGACCGGTGAATCGGGCCACCAGATCGTCATAGCGCCCGCCGCCGGCCACCGAACCGAACACGACCGTCTCGCCAGACTCATTCTGGACCGGGAAAGTCAGCTGCGCCTCGAACACCGCACCCGTATAATAATCCAGGCCACGCACCACGCCAGTGTCGAACTGCACCCGGTCCGGGCCATAGCCGCAAGCCGACAAAAGCTTGACGATCTGTTCCAGCTCGGAAAGTCCTGCCGCACCGATGGCGCTGGAGCCCACAAGAGTTCCGATCTGGCGCAGATGTGCATCTTCGTCGGCGGCATCCGGCGCGACGAACGAAAGAATGCGCGCGGCCTGTTCCGCGCTCAGACCCGCACCTTTGGTAAAATCGCCGGACTCGTCCTTGCGCCCTTCGCCCAGCAGCGCGCCAACGCCCTGCGGTCCCAACCGATCCATCTTGTCGATGGCGCGCAACACGATGCCGCGGCGAACGCGATCCTCGAGCGCGATGCCCGCCGCTTCCAGAACGCCGTCCAGCAATTTGCGATTGTTCAACTTGACGATGTAGTCGCCCCGCTTCAGGCCCAGCGCCTCGAGCGTGTCGGACAGCATCATCAGAAGTTCGGCGTCGGCCGACGGCGAGGCGCTGCCCACCGTGTCGGCATCGAATTGCAGGAATTCGCGGTAGCGCCCCGGGCCGGGCTTTTCGTTGCGCCAGACTGGGCCAACCTGATAGCGACGGAATGGCTTGGCCAGGTTCTGGAAATTCGCCGCGACATGACGCGCCAGGGGCGCGGTCAGGTCATAGCGCAGCGACATCCATTGCTCGTCATCGTCCTTGAGCGAGAACACGCCTTCATTGGGCCGGTCGACATCGGGCAGGAACTTGCCCAGCGCGTCGGTATACTCGAAGGCAGGGGTCTCCAACGGCGAGAAGCCATAGGATTCGTAGACGGCCCGGATGGTCTCCAGCACGCGCCGTTCGGCCACGATCTCAGCGGCGCCCCGGTCGCGGAAGCCCCGCGGCAGGCGTGCCTTTGGCTTGGTCGGTCGGGAATCGCCCATACTCTATATGTCCGCAATCGCGCCGGGTTTGTAATCGGCCCCCGCCGGGCGGGCAAGGCGGGCTTTTCCGGCGGGTTTTTCGCCCGTTCTGCGGGGCAAACAGACGTCTAGAGCAGAGGGGTCAGGCCGAGGCAGTCCCCGTTTTGGTCCCGCTGGCTTTCGAGATAGTGGCGGCCATCGGCACAGGCGAAGAACAGCCCCTGCCCGTCCCGTTCGACAGTCACGACGGTGTTGACTGGGATACAGGTAAAGCCGCCATAGGCCACAAACCGGTCGCCGGATCGTATCGACCATAATTTCGGATAGGCCATCCTGGCGATATTCCTGGCCGCGCGGCGGATCGCGCTACGACTTTACCCGAACCGGACGCGGCACGATCGCTGCCTTGCGGATGATTTCGGCTTCCTTGCGGGCATTTTCGACCTCAAGATCTGCCGCTTCCTTTTCCAGCCTCATCGCCCGCAGACGAATAGTCTTGGCATCGTTGGCGGCGGACTGGGATGCAGCTTCCTGCTTCGCCTGCGCCACGCGCTGCTGACGCCCCGTGAACAGGGTATCAGCATTGCGGCGGGCCGCTTCTCTTTGCAGATATCGGGGCGGCGTCGAATTATCGATGGATGCCTCCACAAAAAAGCGTGATGGCGATCATCACGCCATCTTGAGATTTACGGCCTTGGAGCCACGGGCGTCGGGCTGTGAGTCGAACGAGACTTTCTGGCCTTCGCTCAGGCTGCGGATGCCGGCTGCTTCAAGAGCCGTGGCATGAACGAACACGTCCTTGCCGCCATCTTCCGGCGCGATAAAACCAAAACCCTTGGACTCATTGAAGAACTTCACGGTACCGATCGTCATGTATTTTCCTGAATCATCGAATTCCGACAATGCGAATGCATAGCGGTCGTCAAAATCGTCGCCGTCTGAAAGAAATATCCGGTTCGTCCGGCGCGCAAAGCGGATCAGAAAAAACGGAAGCGCTTCGCCTGACGGGGACGCAAGAACCACAACCCTCCTATAGGCCCTTCCGGGGACCATTACAACGGCGGGTGATTTGGTGACTTCTTAACAGGTACATGCAGATTGTCGCCAATAAAGGCCATCGTCGATAATCACTCGCAAAACCTTGTATTTCAGGCATTTCGCACCAGATATAAGCGCGGTGTCGGCCTAATCACTCCGCCGAACGGATTACGCGCCTCCGTCCTGACATATCCGACAACATTCTGACGCAACTAAATGCCCTCACGTCTGCTGGCCGCGCCGCGTATGCGTGATTTGGGCAAATGAATGCGCCGGAATGCGCGGCCGGGAGATGGAAATGTCATTCGACCGCTGCTCATTTTCGAAGGAAGGCCGATGACCCATACAAGCGACCAGGCCGCTTTTCGCTACAGCCGCATCTATGCGGAAGGATGGAAAGCCGCGCGATCCCTGCTGAATGCAGGCGCGAATCTCGCCGATATACAAGCCTTGAATCCGTACCAATCCGGCCTCGAACGAACACGTTGGAGCGAAGGTTTCGCCAAGGCTTCGGAATAAATGGCATCGCAACGGGTCGCGGGAACCCTGCACCTGATCAAGACGGAGAACGACATGCCGTCCAAAATTGAGATCGGTCAGACCTGGTCGATCTGGGTGCCGGGGCGGCGACAATGGCTGCTGGCGACTGTTGTTCGCCGCGACAATGGCGAGGCCGTCCTCAAATTCGATCCCCGCTACGGAGCGGGCCCGGGGTATGATGAACAGCGGGCCGATGAAACCACCATGCTGACGGCCCCCAATCTCTTCCGCTTTGTCGAAGCCAAATAAGGCAAAAGCGTCATTCGCCAGTGGCATGGATAGCTGCTACACCCCGCGCCATTACGGCCGCGCGCGGCATCCGGATCGATCCGATCCGCGACAATGGGAGCACCAACGACATTGGACGATCAGGTTTCATATCTGGAATACCAGATCAATATCGCCGAAGACGGCGTGCGCTTTACCGCGCGGGTGACCCGCGATGGGGGCTTGATCGAACATGACGGCCGTGCGTCCGAAGTCTGGGTATCGGCAAGCTGCAACACCCGCGACCGCGCGCTGTGGGTGGCAAAGAACGCCATCGATACCGACCGGATCCGCTAGCGAGATCCGCTGGAATAGAAACGCGCCAGGCCCTTGCCGGACCTGGCGCGATTTCAACATACCGATACGATTTATTTATTTGGCGGGCGCCGCCATGCCGCGCGCCTTCATCTGCGCGTCCAGCTTGGTCATGGCGTCGCTTTTTTCAGCTGCCGTCAGTTTCAGCCATTCCGAGTCATACGTGGCTTTGCGCGCTTGATTTTCGGCGGGCGTCTCTGATCCGTGCTTCGCCATTTCATCCTTGCGAGCGGCAGCGGCCTGATCCGCCGACATGCCCTTGGTCGCTTTTTCGCGGTCCACGATCATCATCGCCATATTCTCGCGCGAAAAGATTCCCACCCCGCCCATGCTGTTCATCTGCATGCCGCCAGCGGCCGGCTTCATGGCCGGACCGGACATGGCGGGACCCGACATGGCAGGGCCGCTCATGCTGCCGCCGGCCGGCTGGGCCATGGCGCCCGAGGCAAGCAGCGAAGCAGTCAGTGATACGAAAACGATACCGGACAGGCGCATGAAGATTCTCCCTGGTTTGTTGGCACGGCTGATGCCCCGCTTCCGATACGTTCGGCCAGGGGGTGCATAAGGTTACCGGAACCGGAAAAAAGGGATGGTACAGTTGGGTGGGCTTGAACCACCGACCTCCGGATCCACAATCCGGCGCTCTAACCAACTGAGCTACAACT
>JBEPVO010000163.1:0-5198 GCA_041690975.1 Alphaproteobacteria bacterium | reverse complement strand
AACATCGGGAAGACATAGTCGCGGACGAATTCCTCGCGCAAATCTTCGATGAAGATGTTTTCCGGCTTGATACCCAGGGTTTCGGCCTTCTTGCGGGCGGGTTCGATTTCCTCACCCTGGCCAAGATCGGCTGTGAACGTCACGACTTCGGCGCCATATTCGGTCTGCAGCCATTTGAGAATGACCGACGTATCCAATCCGCCCGAATAGGCAAGAACCACTTTCTTGATGTCGCGCTTGGTCATGAAACAACTCGCTTTGAATGGTCGCGCGGCCGGACGGAAAGCCGGGTGCCACTATGCCTGGCCGCGCTCCGAAAATCGCGGGGACTATAGGGATCGGGGCCTGAAAATCCAGCCTTAAGACGGCATCCTGGAGAGCTGGCCGGACTGCATATCCGCCAGCTTTTCAGCCGCGAGCCGGGCCGAGGCGCGTTCCTTCACGCTCTCGCTTTTAAGCTGGCCGCAGGCCGCCATGATGTCGCGGCCGCGCGGGGTGCGGACCGGGCTGGCATAACCCGCCCGGTTGACGATCTCGGCGAATTTCTCGATCTGGCCCCAGTCGGAGCATTCATAGGGCGCGCCGGGCCAGGGATTGAACGGGATCAGATTGATCTTGGCCGGAATACCGGCCAGCAACCGCACGAGTTCGCGCGCATCGGCCAGCGTGTCGTTGACGCCCTTCAGCATCACATATTCGAAGGTGATGCGCCGGGAATTGGACGCGCCCGGATAGGAGCGGCAAGCCGCCAGCAATTCCTTGATGGGATATTTTTTGTTGATGGGCACGATGACGTCGCGCAACTCATCACGGACCGCATGCAGCGATATCGCCAGGCCCGATCCGATCTCGGCGCCGGCTTTCTCGATCATCGGCACCACGCCGGCGGTGGACAGCGTGACACGTCGTTTCGACAGAGCCAATCCGTCGCCGTCGGTGACGATCGCAAGCGCGGCTTTCACATTGTCGAAATTATAAAGTGGTTCGCCCATTCCCATCATCACCACATTGGTGACCTTGCGATCCGGCGCCGTGGAGGGCCAATCATTCAGTGTATCCCGCGCCACCAGCAACTGGCCGATGATTTCATCCGATGTCAGGTTGCGCACCAGCTTCTGAGTGCCGGTGTGGCAGAAGCGGCAATTCAGCGTGCAGCCCACCTGGGATGACACACAAAGCGTGCCGCGACCGGGTTCGGGGATATAGACGGTCTCGAACTCGATCCCCGGACCGGTCCGCAGCAACCATTTGCGAGTGCCATCATTGGAAATCTGCTCGGTCACCACTTCGGGTCGCGCCAGGGTGAAATGTTCCGCCATCTCGCCGCGAAAATCCTTGGCCAGATTGCTCATGCTGGCGAAGTCGCGGGCGCCATGGACATAGATCCAGTTCCACAACTGGCGTACCCGCATACGCGCCGACTTTTCGGGCACGCCAGCACCCGCCAGCGCAGCCGCCAGCGCGTCCGGGCCGAGCCCGATCAGGGAACTACATTTTGCAGACGGCATGGATCTTTGCGAGCGCGTCGTTGAACCCTTGCAGGGAATAAGTATCGATTGTCTTGGTCCCGCGCGAGGACGTCCCGGTCGCGACTGCCGAAACACCCTTGGCCATGGTGTCGACCAACCGATCGGTGTCGGTCAAGGATTGCAGCCAGGCAGTGCCATTCTTGGCTTCGTTGCGCGAGAAGAAAGTAAACTTGTCGGGGCCGATCCCTAGGGTCACGGGCGTGTTCGCTTTATATTCATAACCCGGCACGATCTCGATCTCTCCCTTTACCTTGCGGCCGGGCCAGTCCGACACCATCAGATAGACGTCGCTGCGCTTGGTCGCCTTGGGCTGGCGCGCGCGCGGCTTGGACAGAACATAGCAGCTCATGCTGCTGTCGGTGCCGGTGGAATAAGCGGACCAGTTCCCGAACACGCCCAGGAGATTGGCGGTTTCTGCGGACGCCGGCGCAACAAACGCCGTCGTCAAAAACACGCAAAGGGAACTCAGCAGAATAGTGCGAATCATAAATGCTCCAGCTTGTCCGGCGGATCGTGTATGGGGCCGAAATCAGGCGATTTCATGGGGTTCGCGCTGATTTTTCCAGAGAATACCGGAGCGGTCCCCTCCCCGCAACGTCAGGAACTTTCGCCCTATTCCCGCAGGCCATAGCCTTTGGCGTAGAGACGCCAGACGGTCACACCCAGCACCACCAACAGTCCCAGGGTCAGGCTGATGCCCAGGCCCTGCGGGGCCTCGTCATAGCCGATCATGGCGCCGCGAATGCCGTTGATGAAATAGAAGAAAGGATTGGCATAGGCCAGCCATTGCAGCTTGGCCGGCAACATTCCGATCGTGTTGAACACACCGCCCATCATCGACAATGGAGTAAGCAGGAACACCACCGGCATGTTCAACTGCTCGAAGCTTTTGGACCAGAGCCCGACAATCAACCCCAGCAGACCAAAGACTGTCGAAACGCTGACGATCCAGAACAGGAACATCGGCCAGGATTCAATGTGGGTGGCGCCGAAGCCGATACCCATCAGCAGAATGCCAATGCCGGTGATGGTGGAACGCAACACCACCACGCTGAGACTGCCGACGATCATCTCCACATAGGAGAGCGGTGAGACCAGCATCTCTTCCACAAATTTGATGAAACGGGAAAAATAGATCGCCGTGGAGGCCTGGAGGAATGCGGCATTGACGATATTCAGCATCAACACGCCCGGCAGGACGAACTCCAGATATTTATGGCCGCCGATCTGGGAGATGCGGCCACCAACGACCGAACCGAAAATGAAGATGAACAGCAGGGCCGAAATCCAGGGCGCGACGAAGGCTTGAATGGGGATGCGCGCCATGCGCGAGGCTTCACGCCGCACCATGGTGTAGAGGCCGATCCAGTTGATGCCCATGGGCTGGTTCATGTCACTGCCCCGCCACGTGATCGGGTTCGGCGCCGGTCGCAATCAGATAAGCATTCTCCAGGCCGCCCGGACTGCCAGCGATCTCATCCTTGGTGCCTTCGCGCACCACCCGGCCCTTGTTGACAATCGCGACCTGACGGCAAAGGCGTTCGACCTCTTCCAGATAATGCGAGGTCAGAAGGATGGTGCGGCCGTCCTTGTTGATTTCAGCCAGATAGCGCCACAACACCCGGCGCAGCTCGACATCCACCCCGGCAGTAGGTTCATCCAGGATGATGAGCTTGGGATCGTTGATCAACGCACGGGCCAGCACCACCCGGCGCTTCAGGCCGCCCGACAATTCGCGGAACTGCTTCTTCTGATGCGCGACCAGATCGAAGCGCTCGATCAGATAGTCGATGCGTTCCTTACGCGCTTTCGTGCCCATACCGAAATAGCCGCCCATCCAGTCCACGATCTGGCGCGGATTGGCAAAGGGATCGACATTGAATTCTTGCGGGCAAAGCCCGACCAACCGGCGCGCTTCACGATAATTCTTCACCGCATCGATGCCGAAAATTTCAATCTTGCCCGCGCTCGGCTCCGCCACACCGGTGATGCAATGAATGGTGGTGGATTTTCCCGCTCCGTTCGGTCCTAAAAAGCCGAAGAATTCCCCTTCCGGAATTGTGAGGGAGATGTCTTCGACCGCGACGGTACCGCTGCGATAAACCTTGCGCAGATGTGAGATCGATAATGCGGGGGTCATGGTGTGGAACTAACATGCCGCCCGCACCTTGGGAAGCAGCCAATTTTTGCATTGCAGCCTTGAAGAAAAAGCGCCGCGCACTACCCGTCGCGCGGCTTTGCCAGTGGCGCACCCCATGTGTGCAGTGGGGGTATTTCCGCGCCCTGCCCACCCGTCGCGACGGGTCTGGCGCCATAGCCGCCCAATGAGATCAACCGGTCGTAAAGCACGATGGCCCCGGCCATGCCGACATTGATCGAGAATCGGGTGGGTATCTTCACCACAAAGTCGCACGCCTTCAGGACTTGCGGTGACAGCGAAAAGCGTTCGGCCCCGAAGACATAGGCCGCGCGGGTGGGGTGGTGAAACCGTGGCAGTTCGACCGCGTCATCCGTGATTTCCACCCCGACCAGCCGGCACCCCAGCGGCAGGCGCAAATCGGCGGGCTCGGCAAAGGAATAGAAGGGCAGCGCGCCCTGGGCCCGCGAGGTATCGCTCTGGGCGTCCGACAATTTCAGCTGCGGCGCAATGGAGAAGAAAAAGCTGGCATCAAAGGCATTCGCGATCCGCACCAGATTGCCCAGATTCATGGGCTTGGAGATGCCGTCCACGCCGACGCCGAAATAACCGCGCATTTTTGTTTCCCCCCAACTGTCCGCCACGCGGGCAAGCCCGCTAGCGGACATCTCCCCCCGCCAGGCCTGCGGCCGCGGGGGAAGAAATTCCGTGAATTATTCAGACGATGTTTGAACCATCATGGAATAGCGCCGATCGCCCCGTGCGTATCGGGATGATGATACAGCGTGCCCTCTGCTATCTGGTCTGCATTTTCCATCGCGGCGGTATATTCATCAATCTCGGCGATCAGGCAACGCTCTGGCGATTCGGGATATCCCGGCAGGGACGCGACCACGCCGTCGTTGCGGGCTAGGCACAAATTGCTACCGACTGGCCGGAACACCAGTGTGGTTCGCAGCTGCAAGCTGCGGCAGGCGCCCGACAGCGACAGCCGGAATTTCTGACCCGCTTTGTCGGTCACGATCAGCCTGGTGTCGTTCAGCACCGCCCAATCATGGATTTCATCCTGGCGCAAACAGATCCCGCCCGACGCGGCCATGGCAGCGGTCGATGCGGTGAGGCTAAGAGACAGGACGATCGCTTGGATGCGCACGGCACGATCCCCATATGGTTTTCGCCACTTTGAATAGCGGCATCCCGCAATCTTGTCATTTGTGCGCGGCACCGCCGGTAACCGGCGCGGTATAAGCCTGAACGTCCGCGATCAGGCAGCGCTGCCCAGGATCGCCGCCACCCGGCGGCACCTGCACATAATCATTACGTCCCAGACAGGACAGGCCTATGCCGCTGAAAGCGCTGAAAGCAAGCCGCTGGTTGAACTTGAGATTGCGGCATCCCGGCGCGAGCGAGAGCGTGAATTTCTTCCCAACCCGGTCCGTAACGACCAGGGTCCGGTCGTTCACCACACGCCATCCATCGACCATGTCCTGGCGCAGACAGGGGGCAGCGGCGGGCTGAGCCTGTGCGACATC
>JBEPVO010000162.1:0-5307 GCA_041690975.1 Alphaproteobacteria bacterium | reverse complement strand
TTGTCGCCGGATTTCAACTCGAAGGCGCCATAGGCGAAGCTGACGGGAATGGTGTGACCGTTCCATTCGGCGGGCTGGGCCTGCACCGCATCGGCCAAGGTGTCGGCCTTCTTCAAGGCATGGTCATGGGTGGCGTGCGACAACAGGATGGCGAATTCGTCGCCGCCCAGCCGCCCCACGCAATCGCTTTCGCGCACATGCGCCAGCAGCACCTTGGAGAATTGCGTTAGCACCGCGTCGCCCGCCGCATGGCCCAGCGTATCGTTGGTGATCTTCAGGTGGTTGAGGTCGAAATAGATCAGCGAAGCGGGCGTGTTGTAGCGGCCGGTGAAGGCGATATAGCGCGTCAGCTCGCGGACAAAGGCGCGCCGGTTCAAGAGCGGCAGCATATGATCTTGGTCGGCGGTCTTTTCGGCTTCGTCCAGCCGGGCGCGGGTCTGGGTGAGTTCGCGGCGCAGATTGTCCACTTCGTTCATCAGCCCCATGATGGCGTCGCGCACCCGGGGAGTGAATTCGTCTTCGGGAATTCCCAGCACATTGGCGGTGGGCAGGACCGCATCGGCCCCATCAGGCGACGCGGCGGGCTCGACCCGGCGGCTATAGGCGGCTGTGACAGACCGGGCGGGTCTTGTGGAGGAAGGGCGATCGATCTTCATGAGTCAATTTTCATGATTGGCGGTCCCACCCTCGCAGCCAGCGGCTTAAAACTAACGTTCATGAGTGTAGCGCAATGGTTAATGAAGGTTAAATGTCGCCTCTTTCCTTGGGACTTTTGCCCCCTATACTGCACCGCTTTCTGAACCGGCCACAAAAGGCGATTCGAAGCATGGTCTCCCGACCCTCCATAGGCATCATCATGGGCAGCCAGTCCGACTGGCCCACCCTCAAAGCGGCGGCCGATATGCTGGACGCGCTGGGCGTCGGTTATGAGACGCGCATCGTCTCCGCTCACCGCACCCCAGATCGCATGGCTGACTATGCCAAAAGTGCGGGCGAGCGGGGCTTGAAGGCGATCATCGCCGGGGCGGGCGGCGCGGCCCATCTGCCCGGCATGGTGGCCAGTATGACGACCCTGCCGGTGCTGGGTGTGCCGGTGCAGAGCCGGGCGTTGAAAGGCCTGGATTCGCTTTTGTCCATCGCCCAGATGCCGGGCGGCGTGCCGGTGGCGACGTTTGCCATTGGCGAAGCGGGCGCAAAGAACGCGGCCCTGCATGCCGCCGCTATCCTGGCACTGTCCGATGCCAAGCTGGACAAGCGGCTCAAGGCCTGGCGCGCGAAGCAAACCAAATCCGTAGCACCCAAAGTCAATAAGTCCCCGAAATGAGCGAGATCAAAACGCTGACCAAACCCGTCCCGCCTGGCGGCGTCATCGGCATTATCGGTGGCGGACAGCTGGGCCGCATGCTGGCGATGGCGGCGGCGCGGTTGGGGCTGAAGGCGGCAATTTATAACGACGAGCTGCACGCGCCGGCCTTCCAGGTGACGCCGCTGCAGCTCGCCGCGCCTTATGACGAAACCAACATGCTCACCGGCTTTGCCGAGATCTGCGACGTCATTACGTTCGAGTTCGAGAATCTGCCGTCTGAGTCCATTGCGCATCTCGCCAGCCTGAAGCCGGTGCGTCCGGGCCAGAAGGCGCTGGAAATCACCCAGGACCGCCTCACGGAAAAGAATTTCGTGCAATCGCTGGGATTGAAGACCGCGCCCTTCGCGGATGTGTCTTCCATTGACGATGCGAAGGCGGCATTCGCACGGATCAATGGTCCGGCGATCCTGAAGACGCGCCGCTTGGGATATGACGGCAAGGGTCAAGCCAAAGTGACGAGCGCCGAAGAGACACTCGCCGCTTTCACGCGGTTCAAGTCCGAGCCTTCAATCCTGGAAGGCTTTGTCGATTTCGCGTTCGAGGCATCCGTGGTGGCGGCGCGGGGCGGCGATGGCAGTTTCGCGGCCTATGATCCGCCCGAGAATATTCACGAGAACCACATCCTGCGCCGTTCCATCGTGCCGGGACGGCTGAGCCACAAGCAGGGCGAAGAGGCGAAGGCCATCGCCAAAGCCATCGCCGATGCGCTGGATTATGTCGGCGTGCTGACGGTCGAGCTGTTCGTGGGCAAGGACGGTTCGCTGACTATCAACGAGATCGCGCCCCGGGTCCATAACAGCGGCCATTGGACCATCGAGGCCTGCGCCTGCTCGCAGTTCGAGCAGCATATCCGCGCCGTGGCGGGCTGGCCGCTGGGCGATCCCGCCCGTCATGCCGACGCGGTGATGGAGAATGTAATCGGGGCCGAAGCCCTTGCCTGGGAAAGCTTGGCCCGATCCGGCGCTCTTCACCTGTATGGAAAGCGGGAGGCCCGGCTGGGCCGTAAAATGGGGCATGTGACGCGGCTTAAGCCGCGGAGCAAACAATAAGGCTTCACGCGGCTAAAGCCGTTGACGAAATAATCGGCTGCCCATAGGTTCCCGGCCCATGACGACGCGCAAAACCACCACGACCAAGACAACTAAGCATTCCTCCAAGACTCCTTGGGGGGCTGGGCGAGGCGCGCGCGACTGAGAATTCAGCGAAAGCGAAACACCCAAGCCCCGCTCCAAACCGGACGGGGCTTTTTTATTGTCTACGGCGTTGGCGAGAGCCAGAGCCGAAAAATAACCGGCGTTGGCGAGAGCCAGAGCCGAAAAATAACCGGCGTTGGCGAGAGCCAGAGCCGAAAAATAACCGGCGTCGGCGCGAGCCGGAGCCGCAAACAAAAATGAGGAGACTGGAAGTGCGTAACAAGACTGTAGCAATCGTTGGCGCGACTGGGGCCGTGGGCCGCGAGTTCATCGGCTGTATCGAAAGCCGTGGGCTGGAATTGAAAGGCCTGAAGCTGTTGGCGTCGGCCCGCTCTGCTGGCAAGACCTATCCGTTTCGCGGCAAGGAACTGATCGTCGAGGAATTGACGGACGATGCCTTCAAGGGCGTCGATATTGCCCTGTTCTCCGCCGGCAGCGGCATCTCCAAGCAATATGCGCCCATCGCTGTTAAGGCTGGTGCCGTGGTGGTGGACAACAGCTCTGCCTTCCGCGCTGATCCCCAGGTGCCGCTGGTGGTGCCGGAAATCAACGCCCGTCGCATCGCCGATCACAAAGGCATCATAGCCAATCCCAACTGTTCGGCGATCACCACCCTGGTGCCGCTCTGGCCGGTGCATCAAGTCAATCCGGTGAAGCGGTTGATCATATCGACCTATCAGGCAGCCTCAGGCGGCGGCGCGGCGCTGATGGAAGAGCTGGAAGAATCCACCCGCGCCTATCTGGATGGCAGGGAATATCCGCCCAAGGTGGTGAAGTATCCCTATGCCTTCAATCTCTTCAGCCACAACACCGCCATCGACATGGCGACCGGCTACAATGACGAAGAGACCAAAGTCATCAACGAAAGCCGGAAGATCTTTGAAGACGAGGACATGGCCATCAACGCCACCTGCATCCGGGTGCCGGTGCTGCGGGCCCATTCGGTCTCGATCACGTTCGAATGCGAACGCCCGATCACGCCGGAAGAGGTGCGGGCATTGCTGGCCAAAGCGCCTGGCGTGAAGCTGGTGGATGACTGGGCCAACAATTATTTCCCCATGCCCAAGGATGCTTCGGGCCAAGGTGACGTGCTGGCGGGCCGCATCCGCCGGGATCTGTCGGATCGCAGCGGCAAGGCGATTTCGATGTTTGTCGCAGCGGATCAGCTTTTGAAGGGTGCTGCGCTGAACGCAGTTCAAATCGCCGAATTGCTCTAGCCGGCGCAGTGGAACGCGGAATTTCCTCCCCCACGCGGCAACGCCGCTGGCGGGGGAGGATGTCTCTGAGCGCTCGCGCGAAAGAGACAGGTGGGGGTTATTTTGATTTGCCCCAAGCGGTGAAGGCGGGGAAGTTTGAAAAGGCTTCCTTCGCTTTCGCTTTGAGCTTCTCGAACTGCATCACGTTTTCGATGCGGGCATCGAGGAATGCTTCGGTGGCGGTTTCGTCTTCGCCGGTGTCGTTGAACCAGCGCACCAGCACCGAGCCATAAACCCCGGCCAGAATGCCGCGCTTGGTGTAGAAATTAAAATCGGTGGCGGTGTCACCCGCCGCGCGCCACATCGAATCCACCGTTCGGTACATCATCTTGGCGCCGCGCCCGGCATGCATCGGCAAGGTCATGGTCGCGGCTGCGCGCCGCGCCGCTTCCTTGTTGGGCGCCAGCAGCGCCAGGCGGGTGAGGACCGCCAGCTTGATGCGCTCGCGGATCTTGCGTTTGGACAAGTCCAGGGCCCTGAGCTTTTCTTCCATCGCATCATCGACCGATGTGGAAAAATATTCGATCAGCGACAGCACGCCTTCGGGGAAAAGGCGGACGAGAGCTTCTTTGTCCGCATCGACCTTCTTTCCCGCCTTGGCCAGCACGCCATCGGTGAAGCCGTCGAAGGCGGCGTCTTTCAATGCTTCTTTCAGGACTGCTTTCATCAGCGCCGCATCGGATTGCGGCGGCTCGACGGTTTTTTCGTCCGGCTTGGGAGCGGCTTTTTTCTTTTTGGCGGCTGCGGGCTTTTCGGTCATGTCATCCTGCCTGCGTGAAGTGGCGGATTTCCGATTCGAAGATCAGCTTGGAAAGGTCCGCCATCCGGCCGGGATAGAGCCGGCCGTCCAGATGGTCTACCTCATGCTGTACGACACGGGCATGAAAGCCGCGCGCGGTCCGCTCGATCAGCTGGCCGTCCGGCCCCAGGCCCCGGTAACGGATATGGGCGGGACGCTCGACCCAGCCGCGCAGGCCGGGAACCGACAGGCAGCCTTCCCAGCCGCCTTCGGTTTCGCCGTCCAGGACAGCAATTTCGGGGTTGATAAGTATGGTGAGGGGAGCGGTGTGATCGAACCGTTCGTCTTCCGACAGGCCGGGATCGGCGCGCTCGCCCGGGGCCTGGAAAACCACCAGCCGCAGGGGTACATGGACCTGGGGGGCGGCCAGTCCGGCCCCATTGGCGTCGATCATGGTTTCCACCATGTCATTGATCAGGCGTTGAATTTCCGGCGCCCGGAGATCGGGAACCGGGGCGGCGATCTGGCTCAAAACAGGATGGCCCATGCGGGCGATTTTCAGGATCATGCCCTGAAATATGGGGCGGCGGCCGGGGCTGGTCAAAGCCTCAAAAGTGTTAATCGGCGCGGGTGGACAGGGCAAAAACCTTCTGTTATCAACCGCGCCTTCCAATTTGGAGCCTTGGCTTTGCAGATCATCGTCCGCGACAACAATATCGACCAGGCGCTCAAGGCGCTGAAGAAGAAGATGCA
>JBEPVO010000161.1:0-5310 GCA_041690975.1 Alphaproteobacteria bacterium | reverse complement strand
CCGAACATGCCCGCCATGCCGGCGGAGGAAGATCGTTTCTCGCCGGGCTTGAGCGGTTCGGGCTTGGGGCCCAGCCGCCAGGCGATGGCATCGTCGAAATTGAGGACGCAGGTGGCCTGGCCCTTGATCCCCATCTTGTGCTCGATGCCGCCGACATTGACGCCATTGCGGGCGCCGACTTTACCGTCCTCGCTCACCAGGAATTTCGGCACCATGAAGAAATTCACGGCGGAAAGATCGTCATGGATCTTGCCGTCCGCATCCGGGATCTTGGCGATCACCATATGGATGATGTTGTCGGTGAGGTCTTGGTCGCCACCGGAAATGAAAATCTTGGTGCCGGTGATGCGATAGGTGCCGTCCGGCTGCTCCACTGCGCGCGTCTTCATCAGGCGCAAATCCGTGCCGCAGCCGGATTCCGTCAGGCACATGGTGCCCGCCCAATCGCCGGAGACCATCTTGGGCACCAGATGCTGCTTCATCCAATCGGCGCCGGTGGCGATCAACGCGCCATAGGCAGCCGAAGTAAGGCCCGGATACATGGCCAGCGACTGGTTGGCGGCCATCGCCATTTCGCCCACCGCCATGCTCATCACGATGGGCATGTTGGAGCCACCATGCTCGGCGGGCGCGGAAAGGCCGCCCCAACCGCCTTCGCTGTAAGCGCGATAGGCCTCCTTGAAGCCCTTGGGCGTGCGCACCACGCCATTCTCGAAATGACAACCTTCCTCGTCGCCCGACTGGTTGATCGGCTGCAGCACTTCCTCGCAAAGCTTTCCGGCATTCGTCAGAATGTCATCAATCAAGTCGGGTGACAGATCCTCGAATTGCGGCAAGTCGCGGTGCTTCTCGGCTTCCAGGAATTCATGGATGAGAAAGCGGTAATCCTCGACCGGGGCGCGATAAATCGGCATGTGTTGCAATCCTTCCGACAGGCAGCTTTTTTACGCCGGACTGCACCAATAGAAAAGCGGCCGGACACCGAAGTATCCGACCGCCTTCTTCCGCATTGGAGCCATTGAAGGCTCCGTATGGCGGGATTCCTACTTCATGTTGCTGCTGGCAGAACCATTGACCGACCCCGAGGCGGACGGCGCCTGATTCAAATCACGCGATGCCTGCGACTGAGCGTCGTTGGTGGCTGCTTGCGCACTGTTGCGGCTGCTGTTTGCGGCGCCCGTCGCATTTCGGGTGGTGCTCGATGCCATGCCAGCCGCTTCTGGCGTCGACGTGCCGCCCGAAGCGCCCGCGCTCTTGCCCATCGCATTTGCGTTGGCCGAACCGCTGGCGCCGGCCGAGGCCGTGTTGTTGAGGGTGGTGGTGGCATTATTCTGGGCCGCTTCGGCTTTGGCTTCTGTTGAGTCGGTTGCGCGATTGGCGCTTTGTTCGGCTTTGCGTGTCGTGTTGGATGCAGCACCGGTAACACGCGTCGTGGATGGCGTACGCGTTACTGCCGCGCCATTAATGCCGGTATTGGTCGTTGTGGGTACGCCATTGATACCACCATTGGTCATTCCACCGGCCGAACCGCCAACCCCTCCGACTGTGCCGCCGACGCCGCCAGCCAATCCGCCGCCCACTTGTGCAAAAGCCGGCGTCACGACCAGGGCCGCGCCGCTTAAAAGCACAACGGCAAGTGTTATCCGCATGGAAGTTTTCATGAGTGTCTCCTTCAAGGCGCGTGCGCCTCATGTTGGTTCTGGAGAGATAACGAATGGAGACGGCAATACTTTCCCCCGCACGCGGGGAAACTTGCCTTTGCTTAACGCATTATTCTGGTGCGAATTGGTACGGCGGGAACTTCAGGTTTCCCGCGCTTCAGGTGTGGTCCCGGGCTTTAAGCGCGCGGGCCATGAACAGCACGATGCCCGCCGTCAGCAACGGTCCGATCGCAAGCACTGCCATGCCAACCGAATAGCCGCCCGTGGCCTGGCGCAAAAGGCCAAGGATGTAGGGGCCGGCAAAGCCGCCGCCGCCCGTGCCGATGCTGTTGATGAGAGCGATACCGCCCGCAGCCGCCGCTCCGCCGAGAAATGCCGGGGGCAGTGTCCAGAACGGACCTTGCAGGGCCATCGCGCCTACCAGTACCAGTGAGAGCGCGCCAAATATGATGAGATTGGAGTGTACGAGACTGGCGGTCAGCAGGGATGCGACCATCAAGATAGCAGGCAAAGCCACATGCCAGATGCGCTCACCGCTTTTGTCGCTGGAGCGCCCCCAGAAAATCATTGCGATCATCGCGGCGATATAGGGGGGCGCGACGGCAAATCCCGTCGCGAGATTGGAAACGCCCATCCCTTGCACGATCTGCGGCAACCACAATCCGACCCCGTACAATCCCACCGAATAGCCGAAATAGACCAAGCCAAGGGCATAAACGCGCGGATCGCGGAATGCGGGCCACAAACTGCGATGCTGGGACATATCCTCCTCCGCCAGCAGCCGCGCGGCGATGATTTTCTTTTCTTCCTCGTTCAGCCATGGCGCAACCTTGGGGCCGTCGGGAAGAAATTTCAGAACTGCGAAGGCGAGAAGGACGGCCGGCGCTCCCTCGATCAGAAACAGCCACTGCCAGCCGGCAAGGCCGAAAATACCGTTCATGCCCAGAATAAGACTGGAGAGCGGCCCGCCGACAATATTCGCAAGCGGAAGTGCCGCCATAAAGATCGCGACCACGCGTGCGCGATACGGTTTTGTGAACCAATATGTCATGTAAAGAATCATGCCGGGAAAGAACCCGGCTTCGACGATGCCGAGCAGCACACGCACCGTGTAAAAACTGGCCGGGCCTTCGACCGCTGCGTTCGCGGCGGAAAGCATACCCCAACCGAGCAGGATGCAGAAAATCCAGCGCCGCGCGCCCACGCGTTCCAGGATCGCATTCGCAGGTACCTGGAACAATGCATAACCCAGGAAAAATGCCCCGGCACCGAAACCATAGACCGCGGGGCTGAAGTCTAAGTCTCGGTTCATGGTCAGGGCCGCGAAGCCGACATTTACCCGGTCCATGATATTGATGAAGTAAAGCAGCATTATCAGCGGGATCAGCCGCCATGCGCATTTGACGAAGACCGGCTCTTGCTCTGCCATGCTGCCCCTGTCTGGCCCGTGACTCACGCTATTGCTCGGGCGACCGTAAGATGCCTAGCACGGTTTGAAGCAGGCGGCAGGCGATTTCTGGACGCGATTCGAGTCTTAGGGCGGCTTCTGAAATCCGCAGGATGGGCTATAGTCCCGGTAGCTTTGACATCGGGGGATGGCATGTTTCTGAGATTGCTTGGAACGGGTATATTTGCGGTCACGCTGTTTGCGGCCACAGCTGAGGCTCGTGTCGTTGCACTCCATGTCGAAAAACGCGAAGCCGTGTTGAACGGCAGAGCGTTCGGTGCCGCGGGCGCTTACGAGAAACTGGTGGGCAAGGTCGAATTCGCCCTCGATCCCAAACTGGCCATCAACAAGAATATCGTCGATCTGGGGCTGGCGCCGCGCAATGCGAAAGGCGAGGTCGGATTTACCGCCGACTTCACCATGCTCAAGCCTGTGGATGCGGCGCGTGGCAATGGCCGCTTGTTCGACGAGATCGGCAATCGCGGCGGCAAGGCAATGCTGATCACATTTCAGAAAGCCAAAGGCAGCCGCGATCCGCAGACAGCAGAGGAGTATGGCGACGGCGCGTTGATGAATCAGGGCTACACATTGCTCTGGCTGGGCTGGCAGTGGGATGTGCCCAATGGCCAGATGCGCATGGACATGCCCATCGCCACACAGAACGGCAAGAAGATCACCGGCCTGGTGCGGGGCAATTTCATTCCCAATGACAAAAGCCCGACCCAATCGCTGGCCGACCGCAATCATTTCGCTTATGCGATCGATGATCCCAACAGCCCCGACAATGTCATGACGGTCCGCGACCGGGCTACCGACAAGCCGCAGGTCATTCCCAGGGCGAAATGGCATTTCACCGGCGATGTGGCGGTTTCACTCGATGGCGGCTTTGAGATGGGGCGCATCTATGATGTGGTCTACCGCGCCCGCGATCCGCGCGTGCTGGGCACCGGCTTTTCCGGGACGCGCGACCTGGTCAGCTTTTTGAAGCATGACCAGACCGACGCCAATCCCATGCACGGCATTCGCTACGCCTATAGCTGGGGCGTATCGCAGAGCGGCCGCTATCTGCGCCAGTATCTGTACGAAGGCTTCAACGAAGACGAACAGGGCCGCAAGGTTTTTGACGGCATCATCGACGAAGTCGGTGGTGCGGGCCGTGGCTCGTTTAACTATCGCTTCGGCCAGGCCTCGCGCGATGCCGAGCAGTTCTTCAACGTCTTCTATCCCGCCGATATGTTCCCCTACACCGATGGCGTGGAGACCGACCCGGTATTGGGCAAGACGGATTCGCTGATGGCCACGGCCGAAGCGCGCCATGTCCGGCCAAAGCTGTTCCACACCTTCAGCAATTCCGAATATTTCAACCGGGGTGGATCCTTGATCCATACCGATGTGACCGGCACCCGCGATATCGAGCCTCCGGCGGATTCGCGGATATATTTCGTGTCGTCCGGGCCCCATGCCTATGGGCCGTTCCCGCCGGTCAAAGCAGAGGGCGCAGCCGGGCTGAACAATCCCGTCAATCGCAATCCGGTCACACGCGCTTTGCTCAAGGATCTCGACCAATGGGTGGTCGATGGCGTTGTGCCGCCGCCCAATCGCATTCCGCACATCGCCGACGGCACATTGGTGCCGACGGAGAAGGCGGGCTGGCCGGTGATACCAGGCGTGCATTTCCCGGTGCCGTATCTGAAGACCTATCGGCTGGATTTCGGGCCGCTCTGGAGCAAGGGCATTGTCGTCAACGAACCGCCCAAGATTGGCCAGATCTATGTCGGGCTGGTTCCGGCGGTGGACGCCAACGGCAACAGCCGCGCGGGCGTCCGGTTGCCGGCCATCGAAGTGCCGGTCGGCACGTATGGCGGGTGGAATTTCCGCGATCCGGCGATCGGGTCCGCTGATCAGCTATTCGGCGAGATGGGTTCGTTTCACCCCTTCGTCCGCACCAAGGCGGAGCGCACAGCCAGCGGCGATTCCCGCCTGTCGATCGAGGAGCGTTACACCAGCCGTGAGGATTATCGGGCGAAGGCCGAAGCTGTGGCGAAGCAACTTGTGCAGGACCGTTTCCTGCTTCCGCAAGACGCCCCGGAGCCGGTCGAGCAGGCGGTGGCGCTTTATGATTGGGGCGTGCAGCGAAAGTAACTGGCGACCCCAGGAAGACTCGAACTTCCGGCCTACGGTTTAGGAAACCGCCGCTCTATC
>JBEPVO010000160.1:0-5317 GCA_041690975.1 Alphaproteobacteria bacterium | reverse complement strand
ATGATCGATGCGCTGCGCCGCGCGTCGGCCCGGCGTATCACCGCCGTGATCCCCTATTTCGGCTATGCCCGCCAGGACCGCAAAGTCGGTCCGCGCACGCCGATCTCTGCCAAGCTGGTTGCCAATCTGATCACTGAAGCGGGCGCCAATCGCGTGCTGACGGTCGATCTCCATGCCGGGCAGATCCAGGGCTTTTTCGACATTCCCACCGACAATCTGTTCGCCATGCCGGTGATCGTGAAGGACATCATCGATCATCTGGGCGAGAATTTGCCCATGGTGGTGTCGCCGGACGTGGGCGGCGTGGTGCGCGCCCGCGCCCTGGCGCGGCGGCTGGGCACCGACCTGGCCATCGTCGACAAGCGCCGCGAGCGGGCCGGCGAATCCGAAGTGATGAACATCATCGGCGATGTCGAAGGCCGCGCCTGCGTGCTGATCGACGATATCGTGGATTCCGGCGGCACCATCTGCAACGCCGCCGATGCGCTGCTGAAAAACGGTGCCACCGAGGTCTATGCCTATGCCACCCATGGCGTGCTGTCGGGCGGCGCGGTGCAACGGATCAAGAATTCCAAACTGAAGTCCATGGTGGTGACGGATTCCATCGAATCCACTGCCGACATGAAGGCCTGCCCCAATATCCGCATCCTCTCCATCGCGCCCCTGATCGGCGAAGCCATGCGCCGGATCAACAACGAAGCATCGGTCTCCAGCCTGTTCGACTGATTTCCGACGATCAGATCGTCTTTGGCGGCATGGCTTTCGGGCTTTAAGGCACCGGCCTGTGCGGCTATGGTCCGGCTTCTTTCCAGGAGATCCGGATGCTGAAGCTGTTCTATGCACCCAATGCCTGTTCATTGGCACCGCACATCGCGCTCAATGAAGCGGGCGCAGATTATGAAGCCGTGCTGATCGACACCAAGAATGGCGAGCAGCGCACGGCCGCCTATCTGGCGATCAACCCCAAGGCGCGGGTGCCGTCACTGGCCACCGATCGCGGCATCCTGACTGAAGTGCCGGTGCTGCTGGGCTATATCGCCCGCAACTTCCCCAAGGCCGAGCTGGCGCCCACCGACGGTTTCGATTTCTTCGAGATGCAGTCCTTCAACACCTACCTGGCCTCGACCATTCACATCACGTACGCCCATCTCTTCCGGCCCGAGCGCTATGCCGACAGCGACGCCGCCAAGGCTGACATGCGCGCCAAGGTCGCTAAGAGCCTGGGGGACCAGTTCCAGCTGATCGAAGATCGCTTCACGGACGGGCGCGAATGGGTACACGGGGCGCATTACACCGTCTCCGATCCCTATCTTTATGTCTTCACCCGTTGGCTGGACCGGGAGGGCGCAGGCGGCATCGCTCGCTTCCCCAAGCTGGCCGATCATCGGGCCCGGATGCAGGCGCGTGCGGCGGTGAAATTGACCCTGGAGCAAGAAGGCCTGGCGCCGGTCTGACCGGGCGATTTGCCCCGGTTGCGCAGTGTGTCCGCATCCGCTAAAAGCCTCGCCTTTCCGGGGCCCATCAGGGCTTTTCCGGGCGGTGAAGGATCAGGGAAATGGCGCAAGTTCAAGAACTTAAGGCGGAAGCGCGCGAAGGCCGCGGCAAGGGTCCGGCTTACCAGTCGCGTCTCAAGGGCCAGATCCCCGGTATCGTGTATGGCGGCAAGGGCGAACCCGAGACCGTCAACGTCGATGCCCGCACCCTGGAACGCCATATCGAGAAGGGCGCGTTCCTCACCACGCTCCTGATGCTGGACGTTGCCGGCAAGAAGACTCGCGTGATCCCGCGCCAGCTGCAGCTTGATCCGGTCAGCGATCGTCCCGTGCATGTCGATTTCATGCGCCTGATCGAAGGCTCCACCGTGCGCCTGGAAGTCCCCGTTCACTTCAAGGGCCAGGGCGAATCGCCGGGCCTGAAAAAGGGCGGCGTGCTCAACATCGTGCGCCACAAGATGGAGCTGCTTTGCCCCGCCGACAGCATTCCCAATGAAGTGTTGGTGGATATTTCCGCGCTCGACATCAATGAAACCATTCATATCTCGGGCCTGAATCTGCCCGAAGGCGTCAAGCCCACCATTCGTGGCCGTGACTTCACCGTCTGCTCCATCGTCGCGCCCACCAGCGTGGTCGAAGAACAGCGCGCTGCCGCCGCCGCCGCTTCCGCCCCTGCCGCAGAAGCCGCACCGGCCGAAGGTGCAGCACCAGCCGCTGGCGCCGCGCCTGCTGCTGGCGCCAAGGCACCTGCTGCTGGCGCCAAGGCACCTGCTGCCGGCGCCAAAGCGCCTGCTGCCGGAGCCAAGGCACCCGCAGCACCGGCCAAGAAGTAAGACGAAGCGGGCGCCATCGCCCGCGAGGAGCGCGTCATGTCGTCCGACACAGCGCTGCTTATCGCGGGGCTCGGCAATCCCGGCGCGCAATATGCGCGCAACCGGCACAATGCTGGTTTCATTTTGGCTGACGAAATCCACGCCCATTATCGCTTCGGGCCGTGGCGCGCCAAGTTCGAGGGTTTTCTCTCGGAAGGTGCGCTGGCGGGCCGCAAGACCTATCTGCTCAAACCCCAGACCTACATGAACAATAGCGGCGTCAGTGTCGGTGCCGCCTTGCGCTTCTTCAAGCTGCCGCTGTCGGCGCTGGTGGTGATCCATGACGAGATCGACCTGGCGGCAGGCAAAATCAAAGCGAAGACCGGTGGCGGCGATGCGGGGCAGAACGGCTTGCGCTCCATCACCGCGACCTTGGGGCCGGATTATCGCCGCGTGCGCATCGGCGTCGGCCATCCCGGCGAAAAATCGCTGGTCAGCGCCCATGTGCTGCAGAATTTCTCTAAAGAAGACATCGACTGGTTGCGGCCCCTGGTGGGCGCGATGGTCGAGGCCACGCCGGCCCTGGCGCGCGACGATGATGCCGGATTCATGTCGAAGGTGGCGTTGCTGATCGCGCCGCCCAAGCCGGAAAAAGCACCGGCCAAAAAGCCAGAACAAAAGTCAGAACCAAAGCCAGAACAAAAGAAAGAAGAAGAGTAATGGGATTCAAATGCGGCATCGTCGGACTGCCCAATGTCGGCAAGTCCACGCTTTTCAATGCGCTCACCCAGACGGCGGCGGCGCAGGCAGCCAATTATCCCTTCTGCACCATCGAGCCCAATGTCGGCGATGTGGCGGTGCCCGATCCGCGCCTGGACACCTTGGCGAAAATTGCCGGATCGGCGGAGATCATTCCCACCCGCATCACGTTCGTGGACATCGCCGGCCTGGTGCGCGGCGCCTCCAAGGGCGAAGGGCTGGGCAACCAGTTCCTGGCCACCATCCGCGAAGTCGATGCCGTGGCCCATGTGCTGCGCTGTTTCCAGGATGACGACATCACCCATGTCGAAGGCCGCATCGATCCCATCGGCGACGCCGAAGTGGTGGAAACCGAATTGATGCTGGCGGACCTGGAAAGCCTGGAAAAGCGCATCAAGCCGCTGGAGAAGAAAGCCAACTCCGGCGAAAAGGAAGCCAAGGAACAACTGGCTTTGATGATGAAGGCGATTGTCCTGCTCCGCGAAGGCAAGCCGGCGCGGCAGGCGGATCTTGCGCCGGAAGAACGCGCGCCCTACAGCCAGCTGGGCCTGATGACCGCCAAGCCGGTTCTTTATGTCTGCAATGTCGAGGAAGGCGCGGCGGCCGAGGGCAATGAATATTCCCGCAAAGTCGAAGCCATGGCCAAGGCCGAAGGCGCCCGCGCGGTGGTGATCTCCGCCAAAGTGGAAGAAGAAATCGCGCAATTGCCAAACGAAGAGCGCAAGGATTTCCTGGATTCCATCGGCCTGGAAGAGCCGGGCCTGAACCGCATGATCCGGGTCGGATATGAGCTATTGGGCCTGCTGACCTTCTTCACGGTCGGCCCCAAGGAAACCCGCGCCTGGACCGTGACCAAAGGCAGCCGCGGCCCGCAGGCCGCCGGCGTGATCCATACCGATTTCGAGCAGGGCTTTATCCGCGCCGAAACCATCGCCTATCTCGACTATGTGGCGGGCAAGGGTGAAGCGGGCGCGCGCGATGCCGGAAAATTCCGCCTGGAAGGCAAGGACTACGTCGTCGCCGACGGCGACGTGATGCATTTCCGGTTTAATAACTGACAACACGCAAAGCATGTCATCCCCGGCGCGTGCGATGCCAAGCATCGCGCGCGGGAAGGGGACCCAGGCGTTGAAAACAGTGCCGGTTTAGTTGCCTGGATTTCCTTCCCTCGCATCGAAGCTGTTGCCCCGATGCTCGCCGGGAATGACAGGATGGGAAGGCAAGGACTCCGTCGTCGCCGACGGCGACGTGATGCTTTTCCGGTTTAATAACTGATCGGCAATTGACCCAACATCCACCCCTCTAAATGGCGAACTTCCGAGTTCTCAGGCACGCCTTCGAGCCTTCTGCCATCGGCAACATCGATCATGCTAAGAACTCCTGCAAGAGCATCGAACGCATCTTCACCATCGGGGCCTAATGCTAAGAAACCGGTCTCGATGTCTTCAAGGCATTCTCGCTCAAATTGGACATCAATCTTTTCAGCCCAATCCCTTATCGCCTTGCTCTGCGCTGCGCGACCTTCAACGTGGCGCTTACCAGATTTAAAAAAATTTATGCCAATGTGTCGATATGCTTCGGCTGGATAAGTTTCGGCAATTACCAACTCGCCACGGCTAGATAGGTCCGTTAGCTGACCTTCGAAAGGCCATACAACGGCACCCTGTTGGATCGCAGGTAAGATAACCTCGCGCCAGCCAGAAATTGCAGCCTTCCCAACTTGCTTTGCACCTAGCGTCCAGAACAGCGGTGACGCTCGCGAGATGCGCTCACAAAGCCTAAAAAGATCATCCGAAGATTCCAGGCCTAGCGCATCAATAAGGTGAGATCTTTTTGTTCCGCCCGGTCGCGCCGGATAAAACGGTCGGAAAACATTGATGTCAGCTTTTTTCGATGCAACGTCATAGAAATCGCGCCAGCCGGCGACTCCGAATAGTGGAAGTGCGCTAACGAAAGAGTCTAAATTCGCCTGCTTTCCATAAGCCGCAGGAATTCCAATTGGAAAGTCAAAACCAGCAAGTGTCTTGCAAGACTTCCCATTCTTAAGGAGCATCGATAAAAATTGTTCGACTGGGCCAACTGGAACTGGAGCGCTCACAGTCCAGCGTGAATCGCATTTCGAGGCTCTAACGACCCAACGCTTGCTTTCATGCTTACTCCAGTCTGCATGAAAGAGTTGGTCAAACATAACTATCTCAAGCTCGCTTCAATATTTCCGCCATCGACAGTGACAACCGCCGCCGTGGTCTTGGT
>JBEPVO010000159.1:0-5643 GCA_041690975.1 Alphaproteobacteria bacterium | reverse complement strand
TTTTTCCTCGTCATGCGCCCATTTGGCTTCATAGCCGCGCTCGCGTTGCTCGAACATCGGTCTGGTCCTTTCCACCAAGACTACGCAATGGACCTATGTCCGATTTGCAGAGGTTCAAGACCCGTTGTCGCGCGTCGAACGCAAAACGCGATGCAACAAACCGTACAAATTGTCAGAACAAAGAACCAAGCGGCCTCAACCCTGCAAAACGCGCCGCACGCGTGCAAAGAAATTTCGCATGGCTTCGCGCTGCAACACCGCAACGCGACCGGGGCGCCCGCTAATATCCCACAGCGGAACCGGCCGTGGCCCGGCGGTCATTCGCGCCATAGACAATTCTTTTGCCGTTTTTGGAACCGACCAGGATGGCCTCGTCGAAGCCGAACAGGACATTGTTCTCCTCGGTGATCTTGTAGCCGGCGGCTTCCAGCTCCTTCTTGACACCCGGTGCGATCGCGCCCGGCTCGGCCGTGATCACGTCGGGCATCCATTGATGATGCAGGCGCGGCGCGTCCACCGCAGCTTTCACATTCATCTTGTGATCCACCACATTCAGGATCGATTCCAGAACCGTGGTGATGATGAAGGAGCCGCCGGGGCTTCCGGTCACCATGAAGAGTTTCCCGTCCTTGGTCACCACGGTGGGGCTCATCGACGACAGCGGGCGCTTGCCCGGCTGGATCGAATTGGATGCGCCCTGGATCAGCCCGTAAAGGTTCGGCGAACCCACTTTCGACGTGAAATCGTCCATCTCGTTGTTGAGGAAGAAGCCGGTATTGCCCGCGATCACCTGCGCCCCGAAGCCTGACGAGATGCCATTGATGGTATAGGTGATCGACACCGCGTTGCCGTCCTTGTCGACCACGGAGAAATGCGTGGTCTGCGCGTCTTCATGCGGCACGGTGCCCGGCTTCACGTCGCTTGACGGTGTTGCCTTGACGGGATCGATCTTGGCCCGGATCGCGGCGGCGTGTTCGGCGGACAGAAACTTATCCAGCGGATTCTTCACGAAAGCCGGATCGCCCATTCCGAAATTGCGATCGACATAAGCGTGGCGCATCGCTTCGGCCATGAAATGAATGCTCTTGGCCGAATGATGAGGCATCTTGTCCATCGGATAGGCGGACAGGATGTTGGCGATCTCGCAGATGATTGCGCCACCCGATGACGGCGGCGGCGCCGAAATGATGCGATAGCCGCGATAGGAACAGCCGATGGCCGGGGTTTCCTCGGCCGTGAAGCTAGCGAAATCTTTCATGGTGAGAAGACCGCCCCGCGCTTTGGAGGCCGCAATCACCCGCTCGGCAATGTCGCCCTTGTAGAAGACATCCGGGCCCTTTGCCGAAATCTGCTTCAAGGTGGCGGCAAGATCCTTTTGCACCAGCCGGTCGCCGGCCGCATAAGGCTTGCCGTTCTTGAGGAAGATCGCGGCGACATTGGGCTCTTTGCGGAAATAATCCGCATTGGCCTGGAAGAACGCGATATCGCCCGCCTGGAGAATGTAACCCTGTTCGGCAAGTTTGATCGCGGGAGCCATGAGCTGCGCGCGCTTCATGGTGCCGTATTCGTCCAGCATTTTCTGCAGGCCCATCACGGTGCCGGGCACGGCGACGGCCTGATAGCCGTACAAGCTCGCCAGCGGGATCACGTTGCCCTTGGCGTCCAGATACATATTGGCGCTGGCCGCCAGCGGCGCCTTTTCGCGGAAGTTGATGAAGGTGTCCTTGCCGTTGGCGAGGTGAATGGTGGCAAGGCCGCCGCCGCCGATATTGCCCGCAGACGGATAGGTCACCGCCAACGCATAACCGATGGCGACCGCCGCATCGACGGCGTTGCCGCCTTGCTTCAAGATTTCGGTGCCGACGTCGCTGGCATAATGCTGGGCGCTGACCGCCATGCCGTTCGCCGCAGCAACCGGGGCCTCGTTCCTGGCGGGCGGCGGCGTGAAATGCGCCCATTGCGCGAAAGCCACCGATGGCATGAGGAGAAAGCCACCCAGAACCGCATTAAAAAACCGCATCGCGTTTCCCCTGTCTTTTGCAAAACAGTAGATGCTGCCATGCTCGAAAACAACCGGAAGGACGCACTGTGAAATCGACCCTGGCCTTCGTCTTTTGCATTGCTCTGGCAACCGGCACCGCTCATGCCGCCGAGCCGGTGAAGCTGGCCTTTGTCGATACCGGCAATACGGGCCGCAGCGTGACCGCCGAAGCGCTGGCCAATGTACGGATCGCGCAAGGCCATTTACCCATCGCCGTGATCTCCCGCGCCCTGGATCAAGATCCCTATGCGGTGACGCCGGAGGCCAATGCCGCCGCGATCCTGTCGGAGCGTGGCGTCGACGTCTCCGCCCACCGCGCCACGCAACTAACCGCCAATGATGTGCGCCATTCCGATGTGATCCTGACCATGACGGCGGCGCATAAGGAAAAGCTGATCGCGCTTTATCCCGATGCCCAGGGCAAGACCTTCACCCTGGCGGATTATGCAACGGGCAAACCGGAAGATGTGGCGGACGCCTTCGGCAAGCCGATGGATTTCTATCGCGCCATGGTCAAACAGGTGGAAGAATATCTGGGCCCGGCATTGACCAAGGCGGCGGCGCTGGAGAAACACGACAAGTAGACGCGGGAGGTTGAAGATGCTCGAAGGCTCTTGCCATTGCGGCGCGGTCCATTGGCAATTCGATGGCGTCCCGGACACGACGACGGCTTGCAGCTGCACCGTCTGCCGCCGCTATGGCGTGTTATGGGCCTATGACTATGAGGGCGAGCGGATACAGGTCTCCGGCCCCACCCAGGCCTATGTCTGGGGCGACCGGGAAATCGGTTTTCATTTCTGTGCGGGCTGCGGCTGCGTCGCCTATTGGCGCGCGATTGAACCGCGTGAAGACGGCCGCCGCCGCATCGCCGTCAATCTGCGGCTGGCAGAGCCGGAGGCGGTGGCCGCGATCCCGGTGAAACATTTCGACGGACTGAACTGGGACAGCGAACCCAAGCTCGATGGCCGCTGCGTCGCGAATATGTGGTTCTAGGGTTCGCGCGGTTAACGCCGGGCACGCGCCTTAAATGTGACGGCGTTCACGTCACGGCGGCAAGCCACCGAAACCGTTGATCCAGCCATTCAGCATGCAAAGCGGATCGATCATGCCGCCCGTGTCCTGGCCGCCGCTGAGCCCTCGCGTCCTGAATTGGACGCAAGGCACCCGCGCGGGCGTGTTGCGGGCGGCAAGTTCAGCCTCTCGCCGGGGAAGGTCTTTCACCAGCGAACGCGGCTCGGTCACGGGGTCTTTGTCGCGCGGTACCGCAGCGATCCCGCTGCAATGGCTTCGCTGCTCCGGCGTCAGGTTGGCCAGGTTTTCCGGGGCGCAGCCGAACAGCGCATTTCCGAATGCTCGAAGATCCGTTGCGGGTGGCGACGCCGCCGGCGGCAGAATAATCGGCGGCACGATCAGGGGCCGCGTCGCCGATGATGGTGATAACGGAGGGTTGCCCCTTCGTGCGGGTGAACGGGGCCGCGCCGCATCCCGCAAAGGCGGCAATAAAAACGTGATTTCGCGCGGCAGCTTTCTCGGCGGCATCATTAGCGGCAGCGAGGCGACGAATATGGTGACGAACCCCAGTTGCAACAGCACCGCAAAGGCAACGCCCGCAAGCCGGTCGCGCGTCTTGTCCATGAAAACCGGGCGGCCCATGAATGCGACTCGTCGGATACGAGCCTGGAGGATATTCCCCGCGACCCAGATCCCCCCGGACCAGTTCAGTATAAGCGGAAGGCGCGGGCAAAATCATTAGACATTTCCATCGGCTGCCCTCCGCTTGCGCTCCGGGCGTTCGCAGCTTGAAATGGTCCGCCGGACCATTTCACCCTACGGGACGCATCTCACTGTCGAAATCCCCCGGTCCCGCGCGTCAATGAAGCGGCCGATCCCGGCTGACACATCCTGGAGACGATCATGGAATATATGCTGGTGCTGTTTTCCGACCCCAAACCCCTGATGACGATGAAGCCTGCGGACATGGAAGCGATGGCGGGCGCCTATTATGCCTTCACCATGGCGCTGCAAAAGGAAAAGGCCTTTGTCGATTCCCGCCGCCTGAAACCCGCCGCCGAAGCCACCACCGTGCATCTGGAAGGCGGCAAGTCCAAAGTGCTGAACGGTCCTTATGCCGAGAGCCGGGAAGAATTGGCGGGCTATTATCTGATCGATGTGCCCGATCTGGACGCGGCGTTGAAATGGGCGGCGCGCTGCCCCACCGCCAGCCACGGCAAGGTCGAAGTGCGGCCGATCTGGCCGATGCCCGGCTGAGCAGCATGGCAGAAGGCGACGCGCGTGCTGCACAGGCGACCGCCGAAATGGTGGCGCGCCGCAGCTATGGCAAGCTCGTCGCCTTCCTCGCCGCCCGCACCCGTGACGTGGCGGCGGCGGAAGACGCGCTGGCCGAAGCTTTCGCCTCGGCGCTCACCCATTGGCCCCACCGCGGCGTGCCCGACAATCCCGAAGGCTGGTTGATCGCCGCCGCCCGGCGCAAGGCCATCGACGCACATCGGACCGCGAAGCGGGGCGTGGATGCATCGCCGCATCTGACCTTGCTGGCAGAGGAGTTGGCGACGATCCCCCTCACCGACATCCCTGACGAGCGGTTGAAACTGTTGTTCGCCTGCGCCCATCCCGCGATCGACGAAGCGGTGCGCGCGCCTTTGATGCTGCAAGCGGTGCTGGGCTTCGACGCCGCTGCCATTGCTTCGGCCTTCCTGGTCTCGCCCGCCGCGATGAGCCAGCGCCTGGTGCGCGCCAAATCGAAAATCCGCGAAAGCGGCATTCCCTTCCGCGTGCCGCAGCGCGAAGACCTGGCCGAACGCCTGCCCTTTGTGCTGGACGCTATCTATGCCGCCTATGCCGAAGGCTGGTCCGATCCGGCTGGCACCGATGCGTCGCAGCGCGAAATGGCAAGCGAAGCGATCTGGCTGGGACGGCTGGCGGCGATGCTGTTGCCGGATGAAGCCGAGGCGCAGGGCCTGTTGGCGCTGATGCTGCATTCGCAGGCCCGCCGCGCCGCGCGCCGCGATGCCGCTGGTGAATTCGTGCCGCTGTCGGAACAGGATACCGGCTTGTGGGACGGCGCGATGATGACGGAGGCCGAAGCGTTGTTGCGCCGCGCCGCCGCGATGCACGCCATCGGGCGGTTTCAATTGGAAGCGGCGGTTCAATCCGCCCATGCCATACGCTGTTTGAAAGGCGCGGCAGACTGGGCCGCCATCGTCACGCTTTATGATGCGCTGTGGGCGATGACCGGCTCGCCCGTGATCGCCATCAACCGCGCCATCGCCATCGCGGAAACACAGAGCGCGGCGGCGGGACTTGAAGCGTTGGATGCGTTGGATATGCGCGCCCTGTCGCAATACCAGCCCTATTGGTCGGCGCGGGCGCATCTGCTGGCCGGCACCGGCGCAAGCGATGAAGCGCACGAGGCTTACGCCCAAGCCATCGGGCTCGAGATCGATCCCGCCATCCGCCGCTTTCTGCAGGGACGCAAAGCGCGGTTGGCGGCGCACTGATTGCACTTTGGGGCATCCGGGCCCAAGGGATTCAAGATCTTCTAAACCGCGACAGGAACGACACCGATTTCGCCATGGACGGCG
>JBEPVO010000158.1:0-5782 GCA_041690975.1 Alphaproteobacteria bacterium | reverse complement strand
CGCCCGGGCCGTTTCATTTTCAGACAGTGACTTTGAAAGCTAGGCCAGCTTCTTGGTCGCCGCCGCGATGCTGTCCAGCGCCGCCGTCAGGGTCTTGCGCGACGTGGCGATGTTCATGCGCATGTGGTTGATGCCGCCGGTGCCGTAGGAGCTGCCGGTGTTCATCGCCACAAAGGCATTCTTGGCGAACCAGTGACCCACGAAATCGTCCGGTACGACGAAATTAGGCTTGCCGGTGATGAAGTTGTTCGGCTGCGGCTTCTTGTTTTCCGCATCCGCCATCGCCTTGGCGCCGATCTTGTCGGACACACCCGTGACATCCAGCCAGGCCAGATAGGTGCCTTGCGGCTTGTTGCCCACCTTGATCAACGGGATGTTCTTCTTGATGTAGTCGTTGGCGAATTGCTGGTTGCCGTCGATGTAATCGACGCACTGGGTCATCCAGCTTTCGCCGCCCGCATACGCTGCCTCGGACGAGGTGATGCCCAGGGTGGAGACTTCCGAACGGTTCCAGAACTGCACCGCCTTGAACACCGCCGGATCGGTGGCGAAGAACCAGGCGCATTTCAGGCCGGCCAGCGAGAAGGTCTTGGACGCCGCCTTGAAGGTGATGGAATTGTCGACGATCTTCTTGTCGTCCAATGTGGCGAAGGCCGTGTATTTCTGGCCCTTGCCGACAAAGTCGCAATGAATTTCGTCGGACAGGATCTTGACGTTGTGCTTGGTGCAGATCTCGCCATAACGCGTCAGTTCCGCCTTGGTCCAGACCCGGCCGACCGGATTGTGCGGATTGCACAGGATGGTGGTCTTTGTGGCGGGATCCGAAGCGCGCTTCTCGAAATCGGCCCAGTCGATTTCATACTGGCCGTTGACGAATTTCATCACGCTTTCATTGGCGACCAGCTTGGAGCCGTACAGGTCGAAATAGAAGGCGTTGTAGATCGGCGTCGCCATCAACACCTTGCTGCCCGGCGGGGCAAAGGCGCGCAGCGCCGGCATGATACCGGAATGCACGCCCGTGGTGACGCCCAGATTGGTGGGCGTGATGTTGGTGATGCCGTAACGCTTGCGGTTCCACTCGATGATGCCCTTGATGAACTGACTGCCGCCGGCGATGCCCAGCAACAGGTCAATATCGAGCATCTCATAACCCCAGTTATGATTGTTGATGCGCTTTTGCAGCGCCGCGGTGACCACGGGCGCGCATTCGAAATCCATGTCGGCGATGCCCATGCCCGCGATGATCTTGGGCATCTTCTCGTCGCGCAGCGGCTGGTCCCATTTCACGCAGTCGGTGCCGATGCGATTATAGGGCGTATCGAAATCAAATTTGCCGCCCATCGGCGCGGCGGCCTGGGCCGCGCCGCTGCTGACGCTGGCCAGCAAGGGTCCCAGAGCCAGTACACTGGCACCACGTCCCGCGCCCGTCAGAAATGAGCGGCGATCGGTACCAATTTTCAGTGTGTCTTCCACGCTTTTACTCCCCGTTTGTTTCCTGTCCGGTCAGACCGTGCCGGTCTGATTGCCGGACTCTCTATTGCGTACGCTCGGAACGTTACGCCCGATTTCCATGTCGCGGAAGTGTGTCAAAATCCAAATAACCACACGCAAAAGTCCATAAAAACGCAGGTTTTGGTGTAAACATGAACCGGCGTGACACCCCGGCCCCGGCTTTAATTTGGGGACAGGCTTAACCGCGCCGCGCCGCCAGAAGCCCTACGCCCAAGGATGCCATCAGCAATCCCGAGCCTTGGCGCAGCCGGCGAAACATCCCGGGCCGGTGCACCAGCTTTTGATGCAGCCGCGCCGCGCCCATCACCGCCACCAGATCGGCGCCGGTGTTGAGCATGACCGAAATCACGCCCAGCACCAGGAATTGCAGCGCGACATGACCGTTGGCGATCACGATGAATTGGGGAATGAAGGCCAGGAAGAACGCCGCCGTCTTGGGATTGGTCGCTTCCACCACCACGCCCTGGCGAAATGCGCGCGCCGATCCAGCGCGATCCCCCGCGCCCGGCATCGCCATTTCTTCGCACGACGCAGAGCGAAATGTCTGGATGCCCAGATAGATCAGATAGACCCCGCCCACGAT
This sequence comes from Alphaproteobacteria bacterium, assembly GCA_041690975.1. Lineage (GTDB taxonomy): Bacteria > Pseudomonadota > Alphaproteobacteria > Micropepsales > Micropepsaceae > Rhizomicrobium. Next base: position 3,687 of record JBEPVO010000158.1, on the reverse strand, counting down.
CTTGAGCACCGAAAATGCCGTGGCGCTGGCCATCACCAACGCCGACACGCCGACCACACACGCCAGCACATGCACAAAGCCGCCCAGCATGGTGCCCAGCGACGATGCGAAGCCGTCGCCCCTGCCCGCCGCCCAGGTGCGGCCCACGACATAGAACATGCCCGGCCCCGGCGTGATCGCCAGGACAAAGGCGGCGGCGATGAAAAGAGCGATGTGCGGCATGGCAGGCTCCGGCGTAGGCGATAAATCGTAGCAGGCTTTCGTCCACAACACCTGTTGTTGACTTTAACAACTATTGTTGTATTGTCCCGTCATCGCCTCCTCTGGCGAGGCCTGCCGGGCCAAAGATACCGAAGTCCCGGGTCGAGGTTCCCCAGTCTCCCCGGGCGGCCCGGCAGGCTTGCCAGAACAGAGGCACCAGAAGCGACAAAGCGAGGAAGGAGCGACGATGACCGCCAGAGCCCGGCACGCATACGAACAAGACGTGCTGTCCACCTTCGCCCGCCTGGCAGGCCGCCGCGCCCCCGGCATATCGGACGCCGACCGCGACGGTGAATATCGCGCGCAACAGATCTTCTACACCGCGCTGGATCGTTTCCGGTCGCAAGTCGCGGACGCCAGCCCCCTCACCGACCTGCGCCGCGACGCGCTGGGCGATCTGCTCGCAAACCTGGACGACACCACCCCCGACCGCCGCGCCTGGGATGAAGCCATCATGGAGACGCGCCGCGATGCCCGCTGAAATCTATTACCTGCGCAAAACCTCGCGCGTCGGCGCCGCCGCCGAACATCGCACCAGCGATTACCGCTTCGCCCGCGACCAGCGCGAGGCCGGGATCGAAAATCTGGAATGGGAAGAAAGGCTTCCGCCGTTCCAGCCCTGGATGTTCTGGCTGGCAGTGGTGGGGAGTTGGGCTGCAATTATTGGAGCACTAATGGCGTTGATCGCCTTGTTTGCAAGACTGTGAATGATGGTCAACGCGTCAGAGATTCTTTGTGTGGAAAAACCGATAGATCAACCGTCATTTGTCAAATAAGGCGGCTTCGGGATCGAAGAGTTCGGGTTTTCGTCAATCCAGATCGAGGGGGGAAAGCCCATGCCAGTATCGGTTTGTATGATTGGAAGATCCTCAAAGCAATTATGCTCAAACGTTCCGTGCCCATTCTTGCTGGAAAATTCTGATTTTGTGCCGTGAATAATTAGTGGATAGCGGAGGTTTCTAAAAATTCCTCCGATTTGAATAAGGTCTCGATTTATATACGTTACCAGCAGCGCCATATCGTTGTTGTGGTCATAAACAACTAACGTGCTTTTATTTGGTCGCTCTGTGCGTACATCGTTTCTCGTCCAAATGACGTTATCATTTATAGTTGCAATGGAGTCGTGACGGTCATCAAACAAGGTTAGTGTTTTTATGATCAACCGATCTTCCTGACGATCGATCCGAAAGAGTGTCCGGCCGTTCATAACTACGACATCGAACGGAAATTTATGGATCAGATCGAAATTTGTCCCGAACGCAATTCCCACTTTTCTTTGATCACTGCCGCAATTTATTTTTTTTGCTTCCAAGCCCCAAGGCACAATACTAATTTCTTCCGTAAAGATTGTTTTCTCATAGACCCCCAATGCAAAACACGTGGAAATTATTGCGGCAATCATGCTTCCGCTGACCGACCACCTACGCAATCCTTTTAGGGAACGAATTCCGTCTGAAGCGAGAACTGCACAGATGCTGATCACGCCCATTGCGGCAGAAAAAGCATATGCCAGCGGTAAACCTTTCACTCCTGCAGCGTCTAGAGAAGCAAGTCCTAACCCTATCGCTATACCGAAAGGTGCGGCAGCAAGCAGTTTATCAAACGCATGGGCCAGTGCCGAGACGTGCGCCTTCTGACCCTGATTTGATTTTTTTGTATCAGAAGTTAGCTTCGGCCTTTTCTTTACCACTTGCCCCCGGCGTAATTTACTCTGGTCCGAATCGCGAGACGATCCGAGTCAAATTATCTGCCGATTAGAAAACGTGCGCCAGCGCCTGGGGCAACCGCTTATTATAATTGGTTCGTTTGAAAAAAGTGCGCGCGGCGCTCCTTTTATCTCATTCAATCCGAACAATTACGCTCGGAATTCGGTGATCTAGTTTGTGTGCTGCGGTCGCGGGTCGAAGTTGTGTAATTGGTCAAATGACCGATCAGTGAACCAATTCCAGCGGCTGAACCGCCGTCCGCGACAGATGCCCGCCGATCACAGTGGCGATATGGGCCCAGCGTTCAAAGCCCGACATATTGTCTTGCGCCAGCGCCCTGGAACAACGGCGACGGGCTTCGCATTGGGCTTCCTTACCGTAAATCTCGATCATCTTGCGGGCAGTGCCCCAGCCATTGAGATCGGTCATTGGTCCCTCACAAATGGTCCATTCAACCGCTTAACGCGCGACTCACGTGTTTGGTGCCAAAACGGGTCACACGCAGGCCCCCGCGCGCGCGGCATGACGGATGCGCAGCATGCCGAGCGGATTGCCGTCCCGGCCCAGACCAATCACCTCGCCCTGGCGATGCAGGTGCCGCCCGATGCGGAATTCGACGTGCGGTAGAGGCCCCCCGCGTCCTATCCGCCACACATCGCGCCGCCAAGCCGATGTTGCGGCTGTCAAATCCTTTCCCATTAGCATCGTGTTAACCGCCCACCTCCAGGGTCCGCCCCTCACCGAGGGGACAACTGATGATGCGTATTCTTACAACCAAGATGTTGGCCACCGCGGCTCTGGGCCTAGTGCTGGCCGCAACCTCCGCCATCGCCGCCGACGGCGCCTATGACGGCGCGCCGGGCTCGAGCTTTACGGGCCTGCGCGGCAGCCTGGCGTTCGACAGCTCCATCAACGGCAAGGACAATTCGACCACGCCGCCCACCACCATAAAGGCCGGCTCCGGCACCGGCGGCGGCGCCTCGGTCTATTGGGGCTGGCATCTGCCTTACGACTTCAAGACAGAACTGGAATTGCTCTATCGCTATCAGCCGCTCTCCGATCTTTCGGCCGCAGGCAGCAGTGTGAAGCTCGGCGGCTATACCCAGACCTTCGCGCCCATGGCCAACCTCTATTGGACGGCGCCGCTGGGCGATAGTATCGGCGTCAGCCCCTTTGTCGGCGGCGGCGTGGGCTATGCCTGGAACGAACTGGGCGTCAACAATATCGCGGGCGTGGCCTTGCCCTCCACAGCCCATGATGACAATTGGCGCTTCGCCTACAATCTGATGGCGGGTCTCAGCGTGCCGGTGAATAAGGGCGTTCGCCTCACCGGAATGTATCGCTGGCTGCACCAGGATATCAGCGGTGATTGCAGCACCAATCTGTTCTGCGGCGGACACTCCGCCACGTCCAGCATCGATATCGGGCTCGAGATCGATCTCTGATACAGGAACGGGGCGGCGGCGGTTCGTCGAATCTTGACGGCTGTCGATGGAAAAGGAGCCGTCACACCCCTTTGGTGGGGCGCTGCATTGGACACGACCTCGTTACTCGATCCTGTTCATCACCCGCTCGGTCCGAAACGCGGTGATCCAGTTCGCGGGCGATCCCATGTTCAGGAAATCATACGACCCCAGCACCCACTGCGCCTTGCCGACCAGATTTTCCATCGGCACGAAACCGACGCCGCCTTCGCTGGGCGCGACGCGGCTGTCCAAGG
>JBEPVO010000157.1:0-5931 GCA_041690975.1 Alphaproteobacteria bacterium | reverse complement strand
TGAGCAGCAATCATTCCAAGGTCATCATTCTGGGCAGCGGCCCGGCCGGCTGCACAGCCGCCATCTATGCGGCGCGCGCCATGCTGGAGCCGACCCTGATCTCGGGTATCCAGCCCGGCGGCCAGCTCACCATCACCACCGAAGTAGAGAATTATCCCGGCTTTGCCGACGCCATCCAGGGCCCCTGGCTGATGGATCAGATGCAGAAGCAAGCCGAGAATCTGGGGACAAAATTCATCTCCGACACCATCGCTTCGGTCGATCTTTCGCGCCGGCCTTTCACCCTGAAAGGCGATTCCGGCATCGACTACACCTGCGACTCGTTGATCATCGCCACCGGCGCCAGCGCCAACTGGCTGGGCCTGCCGACCGAAAGCCAGTTCCAGGGCTTCGGCGTCTCGGCCTGCGCCACCTGCGACGGCTTTTTCTTCCGGGGTAAGAATGTCGCGGTGGTGGGCGGCGGTAATACTGCGGCCGAGGAAGCTTTGTTCCTGACCAATTTCGCTGACAAAGTGACCTTGATCCATCGCCGCGACCAGCTGCGCGCCGACAAGACCAACCAGATGCGCCTGACCGCCAACAAGAAGGTGGAAGTTGTCTACGACACCGAAGTGACCGAAGTGCTGGGCACCACCCAGCCCAAAGGCGTCACCGGCATCAAGCTGCGCAACACCGTCACCGGATCGGGCCATGAGATCGGCGTCGATGGGTTGTTCGTCGCCATCGGCCATTCGCCCGCCACCGAGCTGTTCAAGGGCACGCTCGACATGGATGAGAGCGGCTACATCAAGACCGCTGCCGATTCCACGCATACCAGTGTTGCCGGTGTTTTCGCTGCCGGAGACGTCAAGGATAAGGTATTCCGTCAGGCCGTCACGGCGGCAGGAATGGGCTGCATGGCGGCGCTGGAAGCGGAGCGGTTTCTGGCGGCGTCGCACGGGGGAGATCTGCCGCTGTCTGCTTAACGCAGCGGATTATTGAGACATCGCAGGACGCAAAGCCGTCCGCGCGATGATGCTCGAGGGGGAGTGTCATGGACTGGGACAAGCTTCGCATCTTCCACGCCGTCGCAAGCGCCGGAAGCTTCACCCATGCCGGCCAGATGCTCACCCTCAGCCAATCGGCGGTGAGCCGCCAGATCAGCGCCCTGGAAGAAGAAATCTCCACCCCGCTGTTCCAGCGTCATGCCCGCGGCCTCACCCTCACCGATGAAGGCGAGCTGCTGTATAGCGCGGTGAGCGACGTGCTGGCGCGTCTGGCCGCTGCCGAGGAAGCGCTAAAGAACATCCATGACAGCCCGCGCGGTTCGCTGAAGATCACCGCCAGCCATGGCATCGGCGCCTATTGGCTGCTGCCCCGGCTGCAGGAATTCCTGAAGGAGTTTCCGGAAGTGGAAGTCCATCTGGTGATGGACGACCGCGAGCTGGACTTGTCGCAACGCGCCGCCGACTTGGCCATTCGCATGCGTGCGCCGGTTCAGGCCGATCTGATCCAGCGCAAGCTCTTCACCGTGCATTATCACATGTACGCATCCAAGGCGTATCTCGCCAGCAATCCGGCGCCGCCGACCCTGGAAGAGATTTGCAATCACACCATCATCGTTTATGGCGAGACGGCCGCGCCGGAAATCCGCGACATCAACTGGCTGCTGGAGCTGTACCAGAAGAATTTCCGCCCCGGCTGCACCGGCAGTGTCGTGCGCATCAACAACATCACCGGCATTCTGCAGGCGGTGGAGGCGGGTCTGGGAATTGGCGTGGTGCCGGACTTTGTCGCGGCGCAGCACAGCAATCTGGTGCCGGTGCTGCCGGAAGTTCCGGCGCCGGGCTTCGACGTCCATCTGGTCTATGCGGACGCGCTGCGCCAATCCAAGCGAGTGGCAGCGTTCCGGGACTTCCTGGTGAAAGGTTCCAAGGACTGGCAATATTGATTTTCCGCCATTTTTCATATGGCTTGAAACTCAATCGCCCCATTCCTATTTCCTCTCTGTCGCGCTTTCTCCCCCCGGGCGCGGCAAACGCGCTCTCTCCCCCCTGAGCGCGAAATTGGGCTGCCAAGGCTTTCATGCCTTGGCAGCCTTTTTCGTTTTTGCGCGTTAAGCCGCCCGTTGCGTCGCAACCACCTGATCCGCCAGCTTGCCGGCCAGCTCCGCGAAATGATCGAACGCCATTTCGTAAGTGCCGACACCTTGGGTCAGTGAGCGCAGATCCACGATCAGGTCGGAAACTTCAGAGAGCGGCATCTGCGCCCGCACCGTATCCCAGCCGCGCCAGCCATCACGCCCGTCAAAGCCAAGCGGCGCACCACGCCGCGTGCCGATCAGGCCGTTGACCTTGGCGGTGGCGTCCTTGGGCACATGGATGGCGATCGTCATCACCGGTTCCAGCAGGACAGGGCCGCAGCCCGGCATGCCTTCGCTCATCGCCAGCCGCCCCGCCGTCTGGAAGGCAGCATCGGAGGAATCCACAGAATGATAAGACCCATCGGTCAGCGCCACGGCGACATCGACCACCGGAAAGCCCAGCGGACCCGCCTTCAGATATTCCGCGACACCTTTTTCGACCGAGCCGATCCACTGCTTGGGCACCACCCCGCCCTTGATGCGGTCATGAAAGACAAAGCCCTGGCCGCGCGGCATCGGTTCGATCTGCAACACCACATCGCCATATTGGCCATGCCCGCCCGACTGGCGCTTGTGCCGCCCGCGCGAGGACGCGGATCTGCGGATGGTCTCGCGATAGGGCACGCGCGGCGCACGCGTCAACAGCTTGAGGCCATATTTGCTTTTCAACTTCTCGATCGCGACCTTGAGGTGAATCTCGCCCTGCCCGGCCAGCACCATTTCCTGGGTGGCCGCATTTTGCTCGAACACCAGCGAAGGATCCTCCTCGATCAGCTTACCAATCGCGGCGGTGATCTTGACTTCGTCCTTGCGGTCCGCCGCTTCGATGGCAAGACGATAGACCGGCGCACCGAGAGCGGCCGCAGCGCGCTTGGCCATCGCCTTGTCGGATGACAGAAGATCACCGGTCTGGACATTGTCGAGCCGTGCCAGCGCCACGGTATCACCCGCCCGCGCTTCGCTCTTCTTGACCTGCTTGTCGCCACTGAGCACCAGAATGCCGCCCACCCGCGTATCGCCGCTGGGGCCATGCAGCACCGCGCCATCCTTCAACGAGCCGGCGATGACCCGCCCCAGGCTGAGACGGCCATGCCCGCCATGGAAGGTCTTGATCACCTGTACCATGGCGGCCCCGGCTTTTATGCCGGCGCGTGCCGCGACCGTGCTGACTTCCGGCACTTCATGACGCAGCGCCTTCAAAAGGCGCCGCACGCCATGATCGCCTTCCGCCGAACCGATCAGCACGGGCACCACCAGCCCTTCCGCCAGCTCGCGGCGCAAATCGCTCATCACTTCGTCACGCTCGGGCTCGATATCGCCCAAAAGTTCTTCCATCAGATGTTCGTCATAATCGGCCAACCGCTCCAGCATCTGGAAGCGGGCTTCCTTCTCGCGGCGCAGATCGTCGATATCGACCACTTCCGACGGCGCATGGCTGCGATAGACAAAGGCCCGTTCCAGCGCCAGATCGACAAAGCCGGTGGCGACGCCATTTTCCCAAATCGGAATCTGGCGCAGCAGCAATGGCGTCTCGCTGGTGTCCTGCAGCAGCGCCAGCAATTCGCGCAGCGAACCGCTGGCATGCTCGATCTTATTGACGAAGAGATAGTGGGGAATTTTCGCGTCCGACAGCGCCTTGAGGAAAGGCTGCAGCATCTGGACTTTGGCTGGCTCCGGCTCGCACACCACCACCGCCGCGTCGATCGCGGGCAGCACATTCAAGGTGTCGGCCAGAAATTCGATCGAGCCGGGACAATCGAGAAAAGTGAAATCCTCGCCCAGATACTGGGTCGATAGGACATTGAGTTCGACACTCATCTGCCGGGCGCGCGCTTCCACCGAGCCATCGCCCAGGCTGGTACCGCTATTCACGGAGCCCTTGCGTGTCACCGCGCCCGTCACCGCCGCTATGCTTTCCAGCAACAAGGTCTTGCCGCTGCCATAGGGCCCGATCAGGGCGATGCATCGGGTGCCGGCTTTATTCCTGGGATTGGACATGAGCGCCTCCTTCGCGATGAATTTTCGCGTTCAGGGCGCTTTGAGGAAGTCCGTCCGCGACGCGCGGATCAGGCCGCTATTGCGCCCCTCCAGCTACCGGATGCTCGCGCCGATGCGCGGGCGCGGTCAAGGCTTTTGCAAACGCAAAAAGCGACACGGTGCGAAAAATAATACCCGTTGCGGGCTTGTTTTTCGCCAGGTCTCTTTTTCAGCCCCCGCCTTTTCCCGCGGACGGAACCGAAGGCCCGGAGGGCGCCGGCGGTCCGCTCGCATCGTTGCGGGCCATGTTCAGCGCGAACGCAGCAGCGCCCGGGTTCATCGCATCCACCATCGACGTCGGCATCAGGATGGTGACGCCGCGCTCCTTGGTGGTTTCATAGATGATGTTCATGGCGCGCAACTGCAGTGCTTCGGGGTTGGTCGCATAAAGTTTGGCGGCATTGACGAATTTCTGCGCCACTTCCTCCTCCGCCGACCCCAAGATGACGCGCGCCTGTTTTTCGCGCTCGGCCTGGGCCTGACGGCTCATCGCATCCTGCAGATTGGTGGGAATGGCGACATCGCGGATCTCCACCGAATTGACTGTGACGCCCCATTCGGCGGTCTTGGCGCCGATCACGCCTTTCAAGGTTGCGTCAGCTACCTTGCGCTCGGACAGAAGCTCGGACAGGACCGAAGAACCGATCATCTCGCGCAAGGATGTCTGCGCCACCCGTTGCACCGCGCTGTTATAGTCGACGATCTCCAGCGCCGCGCGTTCGGCGTCATGCACCATCCAGAACACGATGGCATCGACATTGACCGGCACTGTGTCGCGGGTGAGCGCCTGCTCGGCGCGAAACTCGGATGTGCGAATGCGCTGGTCGATCCACATCGCCACCTGGTCGATCACCGGCACCAAGATGAAAAGGCCGGGACCCTTGATGGACTGGAGCTTGCCCAGCCGCAGGATCACCGCCTTTTCCCATTGCTGGGCCATCTTGACCGAATAACCCAGGAAGACGCCGATCAGCGCCAGCACGATGGTGACGCCCAGCGGCAGTTGCGCGAGGAAGGACAGCACCGCGCCGCCCACGAAGATAATGAAGATCACGGCACTGACGGGATTCATGTGCGTCTCCTTTGGTGGGCTGAAAATGGAGGAAGATGAAATCGAGGAAGGCGATGCGGCGGCGGCTTGCGGGTCGCGCGGCTTGCGGGATGCCGCGACCAACCGCCCCCAGATGACGATAGCGGCGATGATGGCGAAAACCAGGAACGGGTTTTTCACGGCGCGGCCCGGCCGGAAAGTTGGCGTAGTGCATCGGCCAGCTCATCCACGCCGACGCCCGCGGCCTGTGCCTGGGCGGCGACCTTGGCGGCCAAGGTTCTGATCTCGGCGCTGCGGCTGCGCGATGGCGGTGGTGCATCGGCAACAAAGCTGCCCCGGCCTTGCACCATGGTGACAAGCCCGTCTTCTTCCAGCACGGCATAGGCGCGCTGCACGGTGTTGAGATCCACGGCCAATGTCACCGCGACTTCGCGCATGGTGGGAAGGCGGGCGCCCGGCGTCAGGTCTCCACGCCCGATGGCGGCAGCGATCTGGTCGCGCAGCTGCACATAGATCGGCACGCCATTGTTCTGAAGCGTCAACGTCCTCAGCATGGGGAGGATTGTATGACAATGTTCATACAATTTCAACTGGCCATTTCAATCCCCCATCTGTCTGCCACGCGGGCAAGCCCGCTAGCAGACTTCTTCCCCCGTCAGCGCTACGCGCACGGGGGAAGAAAGCCGGGACCAAGACGATCTAGCGCTTAGCGAAGCCCGCT
>JBEPVO010000156.1:0-6019 GCA_041690975.1 Alphaproteobacteria bacterium | reverse complement strand
GCCGAGGTCGAGTATCACGAGAAATCCTCGCCCGCGATCTATGTGAAATTCCCGATCACCAAAGGCGGCCTGGAAGGCTTTGTGGTGATCTGGACCACCACGCCCTGGACCATTCCTGGCAATCGCGCCATCGCCTTCTCGCCGGAAATTTCCTACGGGCTTTATCAGATCGCCGATGCGGCCGATGGTTCGTTGGCGCGGCCGGGCGAGCAGATCCTGCTGGCCGACTTGCTGGCCGAGGATGTCGCCAAACAGGCCAAGATGATGCTGAGCCGTGTGCGCACGGTGGAGCAGGGGGAGCTTGCGGCAACGATCTGCGCGCATCCGTTCCGCAGCCTGGGTTACGATTTTGAAGTACCGCTACTGGCCGGCGACCATGTCACCGCTGATGCCGGCACCGGCTTTGTGCACACCGCGCCGGGGCATGGCGAAGACGATTTCGAGTTGATGACGTCAACGTTCCAGGGCTATGCGGCGAAAAATCCCGACGCCTTCAGCCTGATCGAACCCGACGGCTCTTATGGCCCCAAGGTGCCGTATTTCGCGGGCAAGAAAATCCTCACGCCCGAAGGCAAGGACGGCGACGCCAATGGCGCGGTGATCAAGGCCCTGATCGAGAAAGGCAAGCTCCTCGCCAAGGGCAATCTGCGCCATTCCTATCCGCATAGCTGGCGTTCCAAGGCGCCGGTGATCTTCCGCGCCACGCCGCAATGGTTCGTTGCCATCGACAAGAAGATGCCGGGCTTCGGCAACAAGACCCTGCGCGAGATGGCAATGTCCGCCATCGCCCAGACCAAATGGTATCCGCCGCGCGGACAGAACCGCATCGGCGCGATGGTGGAAAGCCGCCCCGACTGGGTGCTGTCGCGCCAGCGCGCTTGGGGCGTGCCCCTGGCGATCTTCGTCGAGAAGAAATCCGGCGAAGTGCTGAACGATCCCGCTATGTTCCAGCGGATCGAAGACGCATTCGCGGCCGAAGGCGCCGATGCCTGGTTCACCTCCAAGCCTGAGCGGTTTCTCGGCGAAGGCCGCAAGGCGGAGGATTATGAGCAGATCAAAGACATTCTGGATGTCTGGTTTGATTCCGGATCGACGCATGTTTTCACGGTAGAAAATCCCATCGATCCGCATTGGCCCAAAGCCGACCAGGCGGATCTGTATCTCGAAGGTTCGGACCAGCATCGCGGCTGGTTCCAGTCATCCCTGCTGGAGTCGGTGGGGACGCGCGGACGCGCGCCTTACAAGGGCGTTCTGACTCACGGTTTCGTGCTCGACGATCAGGGCCGCAAAATGTCCAAGTCGCTGGGCAATACCCTGGCGCCGCAAGTGATCGCGGAAAAGAACGGCGCGGAAATTCTGCGCCTGTGGGCAGCGTCTTCGGATTTCACCGAGGATCTGCGCATCGGCCAGGACATCATCAAGGCCAACATCGAATCCTATCGCCGGTTGCGCAACACGATCCGCTTTCTGCTCGCTAATCTGGCAGGCTTTGACGAAAAGGAACACATCGGCGCCGAGCAAATGCCGGAGCTGGAACGCTTCATGCTGGCCAGGCTGGCCGAGCTGGATGTCCAGGTCCGCGACGGTTATGCCGCGTTCGATTTCAATCGTGTCACGGCAACCCTGTTCAACTTCCTGACCAACGACGTCTCGGCTTTCTATTTCGATATCCGCAAGGATGTCCTGTATTGCGATGCCGCCACCGCCAAGCGCCGCCGCGCCACGCGCACGGTGATGGACGAGATATTCCGCCGGATCGTCACCTGGTTCGCGCCCATTCTCTGCTTCACCATGGAAGAAGCCTGGCTGTCGCGCTTCCCCCAGGCCGAAAGCGTGCATCTCGAGACCTTCTTCGCCATTCCAGCCGCTTGGGCCAATCCGGCGCTGATCGAAAAGTGGAAGCGCGTCCGCGAATTGCGCCGCGTCGTCACCGGCGCGCTGGAACTGGAACGTGCCGCCAAGAATATCGGCTCCAGTCTGGAAGCGGCGCCGACCCTCTATGTCAGCGACAAGGCCGATGCGGAGCTCCTCAAATCCATTCCGTTTGAGGAAGTCGCCATCACCTCGGGCATCCACGTCATGACAGGCGAAGCGCCGCCGGGAGCCTTTACGCTGCCTGACCTGAAGGGCGTGGCTGCGATCGCCAATCTGTCGGCGGGCAAGAAATGCGAACGCTGCTGGCGGGTCCTGACCGAGGTGGGAAGCCACGCCGATCATCCCGACCTTTGCAATCGTTGCGACTCGGCGGTCGCCGAGAACAGCGAAAAGAGTCCGGCATGAGCAGGACCCGTCCGCGGGAATGGGGCCTTGTCGCGGCGGCGGCGGCGCTCTTCGCCGACCAGGCTTCTAAGTTCGGTCTGCTCTATGGTGCCGGCTTCCTGCACATGGCGCCGGGGCAGCAGATTCCGGTCTTGCCGTTTTTTAATCTGGTGATGGTGTGGAACCCGGGCGTGTCCTACGGCCTGTTTCCAGCCTCCAGCGTGTGGGGTACGGCGCTTCTGGTGCTGGTTTCTCTGGCGGCGGTGGCGGGACTTGGCTACTGGCTGTGGGGAATGACCAGTCTTTCCCTGGGTGTCGGCGTCGGTCTGGTGATCGGCGGCGCGCTGGGGAACCTGATCGACCGGCTGGTCTATGGCCGGGTGGCCGATTTTTTCCACTTTTACGGCTTCGGCTATGACTGGTATGTTTTCAACATTGCCGATATCGCCATCACCTTTGGCGCGGTCGCGATCATTTATGAAGTGCTCAAGCCCCAACCGGAGGCCTGAGTGACTGGGAGCAGACCGATGCGGTCCATGCGTATTCTTCGTTTTGCCGGCTTGGGCGCAAGCCTTGTCGCGCTGGCAGCTTGCGGTTCACTTCGCGAGGAAGCGGGACTGACCAAGCAGTCTCCCGATGAATTCGCGGTCACCACTAAGGCACCACTGATCATTCCACCGGATTTCAATCTGCGCCCGCCATCGCCCGGCGCTGCGCCGCTCAACCAGACCGATCCCACGTCTTCGGCGGAGTTGGCGATGTTCAATTCGGCCGACCCCGCCACGGTGGCTGCCCAGATGCAGGGTAATTATTCCGCCAGCGAGAAAATGCTTCTCGCCAATGCCAAGGCGCAGAACGCCGACCCGTCGGTTCGCGCCCAGCTCCAGTCCGACGACACAAACATGCAGGGTGCCGATTCCAGTTTCACGGATCGTATCCTGGGCAGCCCCGCCAAGGCAGCGCCGAACGCCAAGGGCGCAACCGAAAAGAGCAGCGGCGGCTGGTTTGACTGGTTCTAGGAGAACGCTTTTCGCGCTGCTGCTGGCGACGGCTGTGACCGCGCCTGCCGCATCGGCGCCCGCGCCGTCCGCCCCGTCAACATCAGCGGCGCAGACGTTCCAATTCTCGCTACCCAATGGCATGCAGGTGCTGGTGATCCCCGATCATCGCGCGCCCGTCGTCACGCAAATGCTATGGTTCAAGGTCGGGGCGGTCGACGATCCGCCGGGCATTTCCGGCGTGGCGCATTTCTTCGAACACATGATGTTCCGCGGCACCAAACAGACGCCGGGCGATCTTTTTTCCCAGACCGTCGCCAAGAATGGCGGCGAGGACAACGCCTTCACCACCCATGATTATACCGCCTTCTATGAACAGATCGCGGTGGATCGGCTGAAACTGGCGATGGGCCTTGAGGCGGATCGCATGGTCAACCTCGATCTTTCGGAGAGCAATGTTGGCACCGAGCGCGATGTGGTGCTGGAAGAGCGCCGCATGCGGGTGGAGAATAATCCGCAGGCCCTGATGGGCGAGCAGATAGAAGCGGCGCTGCACATGTCGCATCCCTATGGCCGGCCAGTGCTGGGTTGGGCCGAGGAAGTGCGCCGCATCGACAAGATGTCGGCGCAGGATTTTTACAAGCATCATTACGCGCCCAACAATGCCACCCTGATCGTCGCGGGCGATGTCACGCCGGAACAGATCCGCGTCATGGCCCAGGCCGAGTTCGGCAAGGTTGCGGCGCGGCCGTTGCAGCCACGGTCGGAATTTTCCGAACCGCCGCGCCTGACGGAAACGCGCATGACCCTGGTGCGACCCGATATCCAGGTGCCGCTGTTCCAGCGCATCTATCGCGTTCCTTCCTATGCCCAGGCATCGCCGGGGCAGGCGGAAGGTCTTGAAACCCTGGCGCAGGTGATGGGCGGCGACCAGACCGCCACGCTCTATCGCGTGCTGGTGGAAGAAAAGAAACTCGCCACCGATGCAGGCGCTTCCTATGACGGCTATGCCCGCGATGCCGGCGAATTCTCGGTGTATGCGGTGCCCCGCGCCGGCGTCTCGCTGGAAACGCTGGAAAAGGCGGTTGACCAGGTGATGCAGACATTCTCGGCATCCCAGGCCAAGGCGGGTGATCTGACGCGCGCCAAAACCCAGTTGATTGCGTCGGTGACCTATCGCCGCGACAGCCAGTTCGCGATGGCGTCGGCCTATGGCCAGGCGCTGATGATCGGCTTGACGGTCGACGATGTGAATGAATGGCCGAGCCGCATCCGCGCTGTCGATGCGCCGGGCGTGCAAAAAGCGGCGCAGCGTCTTTTCCGGCGCAATGCGGTGACGGCTTATCTTTTGCCGGGAGCAGCCAAATGAGAATCCGGATTCTCATCGCGGCTTTCTTTGCGGCACTCGTTTCTACCTTGACGATTGCGCCCGCCGCTGCTGCCGATATCAAGGCGCTCGATTTGGGCAAAAAAGCCGAAGTCTGGTTCAGCGAAGACCATACCGTTCCGATTGTGGCTTTCTCCATCGGCATGCCGTCGGGATCGGGCTACGATCCGGCCAACAAGGCGGGGCTTGCCACTTTTGCCGCGGCGCTGCTCGATGAAGGCGCGGGCGCGATGGATTCCCGCGCGTTCCACGAAGCTCTGGCGGATCATGCCATCCAGCTGCGCGCCAATGTCGAGCGCGACAATATGGTGATCTCGGTCGTCACTCTGACCGAAAATGCCCCGCTGGCGATGCGCTTGCTGCAGACCGCGCTGACCCATCCGCGATTTGACGCCGACGCCGTGACCCGCGTGCGGGCGCAAATGATCCAGGCCATCCAGGAAGGCAGAAGTGAACCGCCGACCGTGGCGCGGCGCGCCTTTGCCAAGACCTTTTTCAACGGCCATCCCTATAGCTTTCCCAGTGATGGTGATGTCGGTACCATTTCCGCCATCACAATCGAAGACCTGCGGGCTTTTGCAAAAAGCCATTGGGTCAAGGGCGGTCTTCAGATCGCGGTGGCCGGCGACATCACCGCCGCTGCGGCGCAGAAGCTTCTGGGCGATACCTTCCAGCCCTTGTCCAGCGCCACGCCGCCGCCGCTTCCCGATATTGGGCGGCTGGGAAACCCGGGCGTCCATGTGTTGCAGATGCCGGTTCCTCAGCCCACCATCCTGTTCGGCTTGCCCGGCATCATGCGCGCCGATCCCGATTTCATTCCCGGCTATGTCGCCAATTACATTCTGGGCGGCGGCGGATTTTCCTCGCGGCTCACCGATGAAGTGCGGGTCAAGCGCGGCCTAACCTATGGCATCAGCACCTCGCTCTCGGCCTATCGCAAAGCCAGCGTGATGGTCGGGTCGGTCGCCACCCGGGCCGATGCAGTGCGCCAGACCATCCAGGTGGTGAAGGATACGCTGAGCGGGTTCGCTGCTGACGGTGCCACTCAGGTCGAGCTGGATGACGCCAAGACGTTCCTCACCGGCTCTTTCCCGCTGGCATTTGCGTCCAATGCCGGAATCGCTTCGCAGCTTGGCACCTTCCAGCGCCAGGGCCTGGACATCGGCTATGTCGCCCGGCGCAACGCGTTGATCCAGGCCGTGACCCTGGAGGATGTGAAACGGGTCGCGAAACGGCTGTTCGATCCCGCCCGCCTGACCGTGGTCGTGGCCGGCACGCCGGTGGACGGCAAGGCCGTACCGCAGACCCCCAAGCCGCCGGTCCGTCCGGCCCCCGCACCGCTGGTGCTGCCGCAAGGCGCCGCTCCGGCACAGGG
>JBEPVO010000155.1:0-6042 GCA_041690975.1 Alphaproteobacteria bacterium | reverse complement strand
GCCCCGGCTTTCGATTTGTCGCGAGCGACATCTGACGCTGATTAGATGGTCTATATCGGCAAATCGAAAGCCAATCATCGAGAAAGCACCCAAGTATCCTTGGAGCCGCCGCCTTGGGAGGAATTCACCACCAGGCTGCCGCGCTTGAGCGCCACGCGGGTCAGCGCCCCGGGCACGATCTTGGTTTCGGTGCCGGTGAGAATGAAAGGCCGCAGATCGACATGCCGCGCCTCGACCCCGTCGCCGACAAACGTCGGTGCGGTGGAAAGCTGGATGGTCGGCTGGGCGATATAATTTTCCGGATCCGATTTCAGCTTCTCGGCGAAGGTGTCGCGCTCGGCCTGCGAGGCATGCGGCCCCACCAGCATGCCATAGCCACCCGACTCGCCCACCGCCTTCACCACCAGTTTGTCGAGATTGGCCAGCACATGTTTCAGCGCTTTGTCTTCGCGGCAAAGGAAAGTCTCGACATTGTCCAGGATCGGTTCTTCGGAGAGGTAATAGCGGATCAGGCGCGGCACATAGGCATAGATCGCCTTGTCATCGGCGACACCGGTGCCCAGCGCATTGGCGATCACCACATTGCCGGCGCGATAGGCATTGAACAGGCCGGACACGCCCAGCGATGAATCCTCGCGGAAGATCAGCGGGTCAATGAAATCGTCGTCGATGCGGCGATAGATGACGTCGATGCGCTTCAAGCCCGATGTTGTGCGGGTATAGACGACATTGTCGTTGACCAGCAGATCGCGGCCTTCGACCAATTCCACGCCCATCTGGCGGGCCAGGAAGGCATGCTCAAAATAGGCCGAGTTGAAAACGCCCGGCGTCAGGATGGCGATGGAAACGTCCTGCTCGAACGGCGCCAGCGCGCGCAGGGTTGCCAGCAACTCCAGCGGATAATGCTCGATGGGGCGCACATTCATGCTGCGGAAGACACCGGGAAAAGCGCGCCGCGCCACATCGCGGTTGGCCAGCATGTAGGAGACGCCGGACGGCACCCGCAGATTGTCTTCCAGCACGACAAAGTCGCCGGCTTCGTTGCGCACCAGATCGCTGCCGCAGATATTGACGTAGGAACCGTGCGGTACCGGCAAGCCCCGCATCTCGCGGCGATAATGCTTGGAGCCATAGATCATTTCGCGTGGCACGATGCCGTCCTTCAGCACCCGGCCGTCGCCATAGATGTCGCGCAGGAAAAGATTCAGCGCCGTA
Organism: Alphaproteobacteria bacterium; assembly: GCA_041690975.1. GTDB lineage: Bacteria > Pseudomonadota > Alphaproteobacteria > Micropepsales > Micropepsaceae > Rhizomicrobium. The sequence goes on along the minus strand of JBEPVO010000155.1, from coordinate 4,827 downwards.
ATGCGCTGGGTGAGGCCGCGTTCGATCCGCTCCCACTCGCTGGCGGTGACAATGCGCGGCAGAAGGTCGGTGGGAATGATCCGTTCCGTCGCCTGGTTGTCGTTATAGACCGTGAACGTGATGCCCTGGTGCAGGAAGCTTTGCTCGCAAGCCTGCTGGCGGCGCACCAGCTCTTCCAGCGCCAGGCTGGTGAGGCGGGAATCCAGTGCAATGTAGGGCGGGCGGGGACGTCCGTTGGGTGCGAACATCTCGTCATAGGGGGTGCCCAGGTCATATCGGGCGTAGGGCGCATCCGTGCCCGCCAAGACCGCCCGCGCAGGACCGGTCACCGGATCAGGTCCGCCAAAATCCTCGGTATTCGCCAGCACCTCACCCTGCATGGGGGAAGTGTGGCGGTGCAGCGAAGCGCGTCAAGGCCGGTGCGATAATCCGTCGTTTCCGCCCAAAAAAGAGCGGATGGCGAAGCTTTCGCCATCCGCTCCAGGTCCGATTGGCGTCCGGGTGCCGGGGGAGGCCCGGGGCCAACCAAGGGGAAGCTCAGTGTGTCTTGTACAATCTAAGGTAGTACCAGTGGCCCTTAATAGCACATTAAAGACGGGCCAGAAGCGCGGCCTGATTGGGGGCGGATGCCACCCGTATTTCCGCGAACGTCAGGCCCTGGAGGGCGCTTGCGGTATTGGCACTAATGCAGACGCCCAGCAGCCCGACCGTGGAAACCCCTGCCCGCGCCACGCAGTCAGCAAAGATCCGGGCGCTGCGGGGCGAGAAGAACAGCGCAGCCTGAATCGAATTTTTCTGAAGCGCCTGGATTGCGGCATCGGGCAGATGCTGGGCCGCTTCGACGCGATAGAGGATCTCCCGCCGCACATGAAAGCCTTTCGTCGCCAAGGTATCGGCAAGCCAGCCGCTGCCCTCTTCGCCGGCCACATGCAACAGCGCGCCCGCCGCCGGGTCGGCCCAGCCGGGGACGGCGTCCGCCAGCATCACGGCATCACCTTCGGCATTCCGTACACGGATAAAACCCGCGCGCACCGCCGTTTCGGCTGTCTGCGGCCCGACCGCGAACAGGGGCATGTCGCGCACATCGGTGCGCGACGCCAGTGCGCGCACGCCATTGGCGCTTGTCGCCAACACGGCCTGCACGCCGTCCAGCATCAGCGGCGCACCGGGATGAATTTTGACGGTGAGAAGCGGCGCCAGCAGCGCTTCATGCCCCATATCTGCCAGAAGACGCGCGATTTCCGCGCCATCTTCAGCAGGCCGGGTGACGAGAATCCGCATGGGAGCGCATCACTTTCGCAATTCGTGCCACTGGTCTAGAGGAGTGGCTAATAACGGGATGCACGGAATTTGAACACCCTGACGATATTAGGCCTGGAAACCAGCTGCGACGAGACCGCCGCCGCCGTGGTGCGCGGGCTGCCGCCGGGGCCGGGCACGATCCTCTCCAATGTGGTGTTCAGCCAGACCGAAGCCCATGCGCCTTATGGCGGCGTGGTGCCGGAAATCGCCAGCCGCGCGCATCTGGAAATCCTGGATGGCTTGATCGAAAAGGCCTTGGATGACGCGCACATTTCACTGCATGAAGTCGACGCCATCGCTGCAACAGCGGGCCCCGGCCTGATCGGCGGAGTGATGGTGGGCCTGACCACAGCCAAGGCGCTGGCGCTGGCAAGCGGAAAACCGTTGATCGCAGTCAATCATCTGGCCGGTCACGCACTAACCGCGCGGCTAACCCATGGCGTGGAGTTTCCATTCCTGCTGCTGCTGGTCTCAGGCGGTCACTGCCAATTGCTGGCGGCCGCGGATGTCGAGGATTACCGGCTCTATGGCACCACCATGGATGACGCGGTGGGCGAGGCCTTCGACAAAACCGCAAAGATATTGGGCTTGCCCTATCCCGGCGGCCCGAATGTGGAAACGCACGCCGCGCGCGGCAATCCGCGCGCCTATCCGCTGCCGCGCCCCTTGCTGGGGCGGCCCGGAATGGACTTCTCATTTTCAGGCTTGAAGACGGCGGTACGTCAGCTGGTGACGCAGAACCCGGTGAATGTCGATGATGCCTGTGCGTCATTCCAGGCGGCGGCGATCGACATTCTGCGCGATCGCACCACACATGCCCTGGCGCGTTTCCGTCAGGATTTCCCGGATGCGCCGCGTCCGACCCTGGTGGTCGCTGGCGGAGTTGCCGCCAATGCGGCCATCGGATCGGCGCTTGCAAAGCTGGCAGAGAGTCACGGTTTTGAGATCCGCGTTCCGCCCCCCAGCTACTGTACCGACAATGCGGCCATGATTGCCTGGGCCGGGCTGGAGCGGTTCGCGCTGGGGAAGCGCGATCCGCTCGATTTCAGCCCAAAAGCCCGCTGGCCGCTGGATGCATCAGGCGACAACCGACAAGGTGGCGATCGCCAGAAGCGCGCTTAGGACAATCAAGGTGCCGTTCAGCGACTGAATAATGAAGCTGCCGAAATAGGTGCTGGCTTCGACGGGTTTGGAAAGAACATGCATGGAAAACTCCCTCAACAACACAGTTCCAAAGTCATTCTGGAACCTTACGCTGCACTGCAATATAAGCAGTGTACGGAGTGAATCAAGAGAAGGTTCTCCTAACTATACGCAACATTATTGCGTCAGTTATTGTACTAAGCCATTGATTTATAATAATATTAGTTTTAGCCCGCGCCCTAAAGGCCTTTACGCAGTTGCAGCATGGGAGGGTTGCGTTTCGTGAAAATCGCCACCTGGAACATCAATTCGGTGCGCCATCGCATCAATCTGGTGACCCGCTTCCTGCGTGAGCACCAGCCCGATGTGCTGTGCCTGCAGGAGACCAAAGTCATCAACGAGCTCTTCCCCAAATTGCCGTTGGCAAAGCTGGGATACGAGCATCAGGCGATCAATGGCCAGAAGGCCTATCACGGGGTGGCGATGATCTCGCGGCTGCCCTTCCACAAGACCGGGGTGCAGGATTTCTGCCGCGAGGGTCACGCCCGGCACATGGGCGTCACCTTCGAGAATGGTGTGGAGCTGCACAATTTCTATGTGCCGGCGGGCGGCGACATTCCCAATCCGGAAAAGAACGCCAAGTTCGCCCACAAGCTGCACTTCCTAGGAGAGATGGAAAAATTCTTCGGAAAGCGGAAAGCCCAGCGCAAGAATCCCGTGGTGCTGGTGGGCGATCTCAATGTCGCGCCGCTGGAAAACGATGTCTGGAGTCACAAGCAGCTTCTGGATGTGGTGAGCCATACCCCGGTGGAGACGCGGCTACTGGGTGAAGTGCAGGCGGCGTTCGAGTGGAATGACGCCACCCGCGCCTTCATTCCGCCGGACCAGAAAATCTATTCCTGGTGGAGCTATCGCGCCGCCGATTGGGAAGCCTCGGATCGCGGCCGCCGCCTGGACCATGTCTGGCTCAGCCCTGGATTAAAAGGCGCGCTGAAATCGCAAACCATCGTGAAAAAGATGCGTGGCTGGCAGAAAGCCTCCGATCATGTACCGGTGATCGTGGAGCTGGAGGTTTGAAACTCGCCTTACTGCGCCACGGGCCGACCTTGTGGAATGCGCAAGGCCGCATTCAGGGCCATACCGACATCCCCTTGAGCGACGAAGGCGTCGCGAAGATGCGCGGGCTTCTGCCACCCGCGCCGTTCGAACAGGCGCGGGTGTTCGTCAGCACCTCGCGCCGCGCGCGGCAAACCGCCGAAGCCCTGGGACTGACCGATGCCGCCTGGGACCCGCGGTTGATGGAGCAGAATTGGGGAAACTGGGAAGGTCTCAGCACCAAGGGCATTGTAGAGCGCGACGGCGCGGATGCATTCTTGCGCGCGGGTCAGGCGCTGGCGTTCCGTCCGCCCGGCGGCGAATCCACCGCCGAATTGCATGACAGGGTCGCGGCGTTCCTGAAGGATGTCGCGCGCGGCAAACGCGATGCCATCGCGGTGGCGCATTTCGGCGTGTTGCGCGCGGCCTATACGATGGCGACGGGATGGGACATGGCGACACCGATGCCGCCGGATCTGGATGTGTCCAAGGCGCTGATCCTCGACCTGACCCCGGACGGCACGCCCAGCATCCACGCCTTGAATGTGGAGCTTAGGCCCAGAACGGCTTGATCTTGCGAAATTGCTTCCAGCGCTTCAGCGCCTTGTTCGCGATCCGGGGACGGCGTGCCCGATACCAGCCCACCACCAGCCCTGCCGCATAGCGTTCGGCCGGCGCGGCGCGCTTGCCATCGGTTTCCCGCAGCATCGCCGTCATGGTGGCGCGGACATGGGCAATATCGTTGATCGCGCCCAGATGCTCCTGGAGCCCACGCAATTTGCGGACATAACGCCGGACCTTTTTGTGCGGATAGAGCGGCGACAGGAATTCGGCGGTGTAGCGCAATTTCTTGAGCGCGATGCGCAAGCGATGCAGGTCGCCTTCTTCGCCATCCTTGGCCTTGCGACCGCGCTTGACCACCCGCTTCTGCTGGCGATCCAGCAGCCGCGATGCGACCCGGCCCAATCTTATGTCCGGCGCCATCGGCAGGCGCGAATGCGCCAGCGCCGCGACATCTTCCGTCAGCAGGCCGAAATCAGTCCCGGTCACACACTCGACCGCCTGTTTCCACGCCCTGACGCGCATCTCTTCCATCCGGTCACGCAGGCTGGCGAAAGCTTCGCGGTCGCCTTCTTCGGCGGGCGCGTTCAGCAACTGGGTGATGAAGACATCAAGGTCGCGCGCCGGGCCCAGCCGGCTGGACAATATCTTGGCGCGGCTGCGCAGATCGCCCAACCATTCCTGCTGAAACTCTTCGCCGAACACTTTCAGCACCACTTCCAGCCG
>JBEPVO010000154.1:0-6044 GCA_041690975.1 Alphaproteobacteria bacterium | reverse complement strand
TCGGTCTGTTCGTCAGACCAGATGCCCGGCGTGGCGGCATAGCCCACGCCCATGGGCGAGACGCTGGTGGCTTCCGAGATGATCAGGCCGAACCCGGCGCGCTGTCTGTAATATTCCACAGCCAGATCGCTGGGGACGCGGCTGTCGGGATGGGCGCGCGAACGGGTCAGCGGCGCCATCACAATGCGGTTTGGTAAGGTGAGAGCGCCCACTTTCAGCGGGTCGAACAGGGTCGGCATGGGTGTCTCCGGTAATAGCGAAGCCCAAGAATTAGGAAGCTCCCTGCCCGGCTGCAACTGCGCCGCCAGCAGGGTCTTTGCCCCTAGGCCAATCGTTTGACCGCTTCCGCCAGACGCGCCGCCAGGTTGGCGGCCTCGGCTCGTTTCTCGCGCTGCTCGGCCAGCACATCTTCAGGCGCACGGGAGACGAATTGCTCGTTCGACAGCTTGGCGTCGAAACGGGCGATTTCCTCCTCGGCCTTTTTGAGATCTTTTTCCAGGCGTGTCCGTTCCTTGGCAAAGTCGATCACATCGCCCAGCGGCAATGCGACAGTGGCTTCTTCTAGAACGAACTGGGCCGAGCCACCCGGGATGACGTCGGCCACCTCTGCAGATGTCAGGCGCGCCAGGGACAGGATGACGTCGCGGTTGCGTGCCAGTCTTTCGGCGGCCACGGCATTGGCGCCGGTCAGCAGCATCTGAATCTTGGCGCCAGCCGGGACATTCATTTCCGCGCGCACCGAACGGATGCCTTTGATCATTTCGATCACCCAGAAGATTTCGGCGGTCGCCACATCAGCACCGTCGATCTGATGCGGCGTCGGCCATGGGGCCAGGATCAGTAAGCTATCGCGGGGCGTTTCACTGGTGCGGGCCCAAAGCTCTTCGGTGATGAAGGGCATGAAGGGATGCAGCAGCTTGAGGATCTGGTCGCGCGCCCAGGCCGTCGTGGCGCGCGTTTCCGCCTTTGCCACATCGGATCCAGTTTGGAAGATTGGCTTGGTGATCTCGACATACCAGTCGCAGAAAACGTCATAGACGAAATGATAGGCTGTGCTGGCCGCATCGTTGAAACGCTGCGCCTCGATCATCGAAGTGACATCGCGGATGGCGTTGGCCGTTTCCGACATGATCCAGCGGTTGACGGTCTGCTGCACGCTGGCAGGATCGAAGCCCGGCGCGGTGACGCAACCATTCATCTCGCAGAACCGCGAGGTGTTCCACAATTTGGTGGCGAAGTTGCGCCCCGACTCCACGCGCGCCGGACCGATGCGCATGTCGCGGTTCTGTCCCGCCGTCAGCGCCAGAGTGATGCGCAGGGCATCGGCGCCGAATTCGTCGATCAGGGTAAGCGGGTCCACCACATTGCCCTTGGTCTTGGACATTTTGGCGCCCTGCTCGTCCAGCACGCGATTGTGGATCAACACAGTCTTGAACGGTACGTCGCCCATGAAGTGGGTGCCCATCATCATCATGCGGGCAACCCAGAAGAAGATGATGTCGAAGCCGGTCACCAGCACGCTGGTGGGATAGAAGCGCGACAGTTCCGGAGTCTTGTCCGGCCAACCCAGGGTCGAGAAGGGCCAAAGGGCAGACGAGAACCAGGTATCCAGCACATCGGTATCGCGGGTGAGTTTTTTCCCGCCGGCCTGCGCGATCGCTTCGGCTTCGGTTTCGGCGCAATAGATCTTGCCGTCGGTATCGTACCAGATCGGAATCTGATGCCCCCACCAGATCTGGCGACTGATGCACCAGGGCCGGATGTTGCGCATCCAGCTATAGAAGACATTCGTCCAATTCTCAGGGACGAATTTGGTCTGGCCGCTTTCCACCGCCGCGATGGCTTTGGCCGCCAGCGGCTCGACATTCAGATACCATTGCTCGGTGAGCATCGGTTCCAGCACGATGGTCTTGGTTTTTTCGTCATGCGGCACCGAATGGGTGATGGCGTCCGTGCGCTCCAGCAGCCCCGCCGCATCCAGGTCGGCGACAATTTTCTTACGGGCGGCTTCACGCGACAGGCCGCGATAGGGCGCAGGAACCTCATTGTTCAGCGAGCCGTCCTTGTTGAGGATGCTGATCATCGGCAGGTTGTGGCGTTTGCCGATCTCAAAATCGTTGAAATCGTGCGCGGGCGTGATCTTGACCGCGCCGGTGCCTTTTTCCGGATCGGAATGTTCGTCGGCGATGATCGGCGCCAGGCGTCCGGTCAGTGGCACCACGACGGTATGGCCGACCAGCGCCTTGTAACGCGCGTCATCGGGATGCACCGCCACGGCAGTATCGCCCAGCATCGTCTCCGGACGTGTGGTGGCGATGGTGATGAACGTTCCCGGCATGTCGTCGATGGGGTAGCGGATGTGCCAGAGGTGGCCCTTGATCTCGATATTCTCGACTTCCAGATCGCTGACCGCCGTTTCCAGACGGGGATCCCAGTTCACCAGCCGCTTGTCTTTGTAGATCAGGCCCTGGCGGTAAAGTTCGACAAAGACTTTGGCGACGGCGCGCGACAGCCCTTCGTCCATGGTGAAGCGTTCGCGACTCCAGTCGGCGCTGGCGCCCAGCCGATGCAGCTGCTCGATGATGGCGCCGCCGGATTCCGCTTTCCATTTCCAGATCTCGGCCAGGAATTTCTCGCGGCCCAGTCCGACCCGGTTCATCTGGCGTTCGGCCAGTTGGCGCTCCACGATCATCTGGGTGGCGATGCCGGCATGGTCGGTGCCCGGCTGCCAGAGCACGTCCTTGCCCCGCATGCGCTCGAAGCGGGCCAGGATGTCCTGCAAGGTGTTGTTGAGGGCGTGGCCGATATGCAGCCGCCCGGTGATGTTGGGCGGCGGGATCATGATAGCGAAGGGCTCGGCATCCGGGCGCGTGCCGGCGCGGAAGGCGCCCGCCTCCTGCCATTGGGCGTAGATGCGCCCTTCCACGTCCTTGGGAGAAAATGTCTTGTCGAGCATCGTGAAACCGTAGCTTGCGGCCGAGGCTTTCGGGCCTTTTGCCTTTTAGGTCAAGCCGAACAAGCCGGGTTGGGGAAATATGCTCGCCGCTCGCTCAAGCTCGTGGCGCTCGTCGCTTTTGCGGGTCCACCGGACCCGCTTATGCGTTCTGCGCACGGCTCCTCGCGGTCAAGTCCGCCCTGTTTGAACGGGAATTAGCGCTTGCCGCGGGCCTTTACGACTCGCTCGATTTCGGTCCGTACCGCACCTTCCAGCAGCGCCGGGAAATGCTCGTCCATCCATTCGCGGATCAACGGCTTCATGCGGTCGATTACGGCGCTGGAATTGTCGGCCAGATATTTCGCCATCACCGGCTCAAAGCTTTCACGCACGGCGCGCTCGAAAACATTTTCCACCGTCGAACCGCCGATAGGCGCCAAAGGCGCGGGAGCCGGACGGGGCGCTTGCGCAGGTTCCGCGTGCTGATCTGCAATGGAGGCAAAAGTGTCGTCCATGGCGCGGCGGGTCTGGTCGGAAAAGATGCCGTCATCCGTGGCGGGCGCCTGTGAAGGCTCGGGCGCGCTTTGGGCGGCTTCGAACACGACATCGTCGGCAATGGCTTTGGGCGGCTCGACCGCTGCAACCACCTCCGGCGGGGCTTCATAGACTTCCTGGGTCAGCTCCAGGACTTCGATTTCCGGGGCGTCTTCTTCCGGCGTGGCAAGCAATTCCTGCTTGGCAGCGGCCTCTGCCGTAGCGGCAGGCGCTTCGGCGGCGGGCACGGCCTCGGGGGCGTCTTCCGAGATGATCTTGCGGATGGAGGCGAGAATCTCCTCCATGGTGGGTTCGTGCTGGGGACTGGACATCAAAGAACTCCCGACCGGCCGTGTTTTTGGATCATAAAACCCTAGGACAGTGCCCTTACGAAGGCAAAGACGAAGTTAACGCCGTTCCTCTCGCCGTTCCTGGAACCGCTTTCTAGGCGCTTTTTGAGGTGGTTAGAAGACGAAGCCAACATGTTTCTTGAAGCCTGCCAGGAGCGGGACATTGGCGTCGAAATCGCCGCGATGGCCCACCCGGCCCTGCTCTTTCAAATAGAGAGTTGCCCGTCCTTGGGTCCCCGATTGTAGGAACGCGACCAGGCGACCGCCTTCGGCCAATTGCGACAGCAGCGTATCGGGCTGGGCCTCGATGGCGCCGTTGACGAAAATGACGTCATACAGGCCGCCATCCTTGAAGCCTTCAATCAGGGCGCCCTGGGTGATCTGGACGTTTGGCAGGTTTTCCAGAAGGCCGGAGGCGATCCGCACCAGGTCGGCATCCTGTTCCAGCGCCACCACGGTGCGGGCGAGCCGGCCCAGAACTGCGGACGAGTACCCCGTGCCGCAGCCGACATCGAGGACCTTGTTTTCGGCCGTTATGCGGGCCAGCTGCATCGCCTTGGCGAAGCTTCTGGGATCGAGCAAATAGCGGCCCGGCGCGATTTCCACCGGCACATCGGCATAGGCCAGAGCGCGCTTGGCCGTGGGCACAAATTTTTCCCGCATGACCGCGTTCAGAGCGGCATGGATCCGCACATCCGTGACGTCATTGGAGCGGACCTGCGCTTCGATCATGTTGAAGCGGGCGGATTCGGACATGGCTGGCCTCTGGAAAGCGTGGCTCGGGCTTATAGGCCCCTCGCCCGCGCCCGACAACGCGGCTTTTGAAGCTACGCCCGAAGCCACATGTAGGTGGTTGTCCTGGCGGCAGACCGTCTGCTATAGCCGCCACCCGTTCGCTGGACCCTCGGGTCCGGTTGTTTCGTGAGGCCACGTGGCGGAATGGTTACGCAGAGGACTGCAAATCCTTGCATCCCGGTTCGATTCCGGGCGTGGCCTCCATCCCTTCATCGATTTGCGTTATAGATCGATCATAAAACCTGGGGGGATTTCGATGATCCGCATTTCGATCGGTGTTCTTGGCCTGTTGGCGCTGCTGGCCGGTACTGCGATGGCTGCCACCGTGACGGTTCCGGCAAAGTCGCAGCCGGAGAGCATCACGCTAGCCCCCAATGGCGATGTGATCTTGGGCAGCGCCAGTTCCCCGAAAATCTATCGCGCCAAAAAGGGTGCGGCGGCGGCAGAAGTCTTCATCGACATCAGCGCCGAAGACGCCAACGCCACGTTCCTGGGCGTGCTGGCAGATGGTCCTACGAACACGCTCTGGGCCTGCCAGATCACCAATACGCCTGGCAACCCGAACCGTCACAGCAGCCTGCGCGCTTTCGATCTCAATACCGGCGCCGCGAAACTCCGCTGGGCCCTGCCCGGTGAAACCAATCTCTGCAACGATTTCACGGTCGGCCCCGACAAGGCGCTCTATATCGCCGATACTTCGTCCAGCAAGATCTGGCGGCTGAAGCCGGGCGCATCGGAAGCCGAATTGCTGATCGAAGACCGCGCGCTGTATGGCATCGACGGGATCACTTTCATCGGCGACACGCTGTATGCCAACAACGTCTTCTCGAACAATCTCTACCGCGTGCCGATGGATGCAAGCGGCAAAGCCGGCAAGCCGGTGGACATCTGGATGGACAAGCCTGTCAAAAGTCCGGACGGCATGCGCGCCGCCAATGGCAAGCTGTTCATGACCGAGAACGCCGCCGGTAAAGTGGACATGGTCACGATCAATGGCGACACCGCCACCGTGACGGTCCTGCAGGAAGGCCTGGGCACGCCCACCGCGGTCGAGCCTGCGGGCGGCATGCTCTGGATAGGAGAGCGCAGTGCGGACCGGGCGATCTCCATACTGCTGCCGAAATAGGCGCCGAGCCGCTTCCGGCGCCCCATTTTTGAAATATTGCCCGCGAATCGGGCTGGTTAAGTCTTTGTTAACCCTGGCTTGGCATCATGGCGCTGTCTTCCTTGAAGACACCCCACCATTACCCAACGCCTTGGGGCCGGGCTAACACCCGGCCTCATTTTTTTGTCCCGCGCGAGGCACAAAATGCCGCGAACTGCTGGGAAAATTTCCGCTGGTCATGATAGTGGGGACGCGCTAGACACCGCGTCCTGTTCCTCGGTAGCTCAGTGGTAGAGCAATCGGCTGTTAACCGGTTGGTCGGCGG
>JBEPVO010000153.1:0-6063 GCA_041690975.1 Alphaproteobacteria bacterium | reverse complement strand
CCGCGTCCGCAAATTCCTGGTGGTGGTCGACAAGACGCCCGAATGCAAAGTGGCGCTGCGCTATGCGGCGCGCCGCGCCCAGCATACTGGCGGACGCGTCACCTTGCTGGCGGCGGCGCCGCCGCCCGACTTCCAGCAATGGCGCGGGGTAGAAGAAATCATGGAAGACGAAGCCCATGCCGAGGCCGAGGCGCTGCTGCACAACGCCGCCAAGGCGGTGAATGAGTTGGCGGGGATCCTGCCCGAACTCATCATCCTGCAGGGCCGGACCACCGATTGCGTCGGCCAGCTTCTGAAAGACGACAAGGATATTTCGATCCTGGTTCTGGCGGCGGGTTCGGGCAAAGAAGGCCCGGGACCCTTGGTCGCCATGTTCGCCAGCGGCATGCAGGCCCTTCCCGTGACGATTGTCCCTGGAACTCTCGATGAAGCGGCAATTGACGCCATTGCCTAAGCGCTGTTTGGGGTCCTAAAACACCTCTGATGACCGGCAAAATCATTGTCCTGATTGCGATCCTGGCGGTGGCGGTGGTGCTCTGCCTGGGGCTTTACACCCTCTGGGTCGGCGGCGAGACGGCCAAGACCTGGTCCAACAAGCTGATGCGCATCCGCATTCTGGCCCAGGCGATCGCGGTGGTGATCATCATGGCCGTGCTATACTTCAGTCAGCACAGCTAAATACACGGATACCGGTCCTGCCTTTGACGGCGTTGAACCGGCGGCTGTCCCCTTATATGTAAGCCAGCTGCGGTCGATGCCGCGCAATTAAATTTCAAAGAGTAATGGTCATGGCCAAGACGCTGTACGACAAGATCTGGGACGCGCATCTGGTGGCGCACAAACCGGGTGAAACCCCCATTCTCTATATCGACCGCCATCTGGTGCATGAAGTGACCAGCCCCCAGGCCTTTGAAGGTCTGCGCAACACTGGCCGCAAGGTCCGCCGCCCGGAACTGACCCTGGCGGTCGCCGATCACAATGTGCCGACCAAGGATCGCGACAAAGGCATCACCGATCCGGAATCGCGCGAGCAGGTCGAGACCCTGGAAAAGAATGCCCGCGAATTCGGCGTCGAGTATTTCGCGATGGACGATATTCGTCAGGGCATCGTGCACATCATCGGCCCGGAACAGGGCTGGACCTTGCCCGGCACCACCATTGTCTGCGGCGACAGCCACACTTCGACGCATGGCGCGTTCGGTTCGCTGGCGTTCGGCATCGGCACTTCGGAAGTCGAGCATGTGCTGGCGACCCAGACCTTGCTGGCGCAGCCCTCCAAGAACATGCGCGTGACGGTGAACGGAACATTGCCCGAAGGCGTCACCGCGAAAGACATCGCGCTGGCCGTCATCGCCAAGATCGGCACCGCCGGCGGCACCGGCTATGTCATCGAATATGCCGGCGAAGCAGTGACCAGCCTGACGATGGAAGGGCGCATGACGCTCTGTAATCTCACCATCGAAGGCGGCGCCCGTGCCGGCATGGTGGCGGTGGACGACACCACCATCAACTACATCAAGGGTCGCCCGCGCGCACCCAAGGCCGCTGCGTTCGAAGCGGCAGTGCATTACTGGCGCACCTTGAAGTCCGATCCGGACGCGAAATTCGACACCGAGATCGTGCTGGATGCGCGCGACCTCGTGCCGATGGTGACCTGGGGCACCTCGCCGGAACAGGCGTTGCCGATCACGGCGAACGTGCCCGATCCGGCGAACATGAAGGAAGAGCATCACCGCGCCGCTGCGCAACGCGCCCTGGATTACATGGGCCTGCAAGCCAACATGAAGCTCACCGACATCAAGGTGGATCATGTCTTCATCGGCTCCTGCACCAATGGCCGGATCGAGGATCTGCGCGCCGCCGCTGTCGTCGCCAAGGGTAAGAAAGTCGCCCCGGGCGTCAACGCCATCGTCGTGCCGGGCTCGGGCTTGGTGAAAGAACAGGCGGAAGAAGAAGGCCTGGACAAGGTATTTCTGGATGCGGGTTTTGAATGGCGCGATCCGGGTTGCTCGATGTGCCTGGCGATGAACGCCGACAAGCTGCAGCCGGGCGATCGTTGTGCGTCTACGTCCAATCGCAATTTCGAAGGCCGTCAGGGCCGCGGTGGACGCACGCATCTGGTCAGTCCGGCGATGGCGGTTGCTGCCGCGATCACGGGTCATTTGACGGACGTACGGACACTTTAGTCGCCCCCATCTGTCTCTTTCGCGCAAGCGCTCAGAGACATCTTCCCCCGCCAGTGGCTTTGCCACACGGGGGAAGAAAGCCTCGGTCTGTTGCCTGCAACGCGTCAGAAAAAACTAATCGGATCCACGTCCACGGTGGCGCGGATCGCAGTTGGAATCTTCAGCCGCGCCAGCCAGGCGCGCAGATAGCCCTGCATATCCACGCCTTTTCCGGCTTGCACCAACAACCGCTCGCGGGTCTGGCCGCGCAGCAGGGAATAGAAAGCCGGCGTCGGTCCCCACACCTTGATGTCTTTCGCGGGCGGCGCGGCCTTGCCGAGTTGGCGCGCGATCTCACGCACCTGTTCGCCGTCATAGCCGGACACTACAATGGCGGCGAGGCGGCCGAAAGGCGGTGCGGCCACGCGTTCGCGATACACCCGCTCCTGTTCATAGAAACCATCGCGGTCGCCTTTCACCAGCGCCTGCATCACCGCATCGGTGGGATTGCGGGTTTGCAGCAACACCAGGCCCGGTTTCTCCGCGCGACCGGCGCGCCCCGAAACCTGGTGCAGCAATTGAAATGTGCGTTCGCGCGCCCGCAGATCGCCATCCGCGCCGCCCAGATCAGCATCGATCACACCCACCAATGTCAATTGCGGAAAATGATGCCCCTTGGCGATGATCTGGGTGCCGATCAGCACATCGATCTCGCGTTTGGCAAAGGCGCGGATCGCGGCCTGGGTTTCGGCGGGGCCGTGCAAGGTGTCGGACGACGCGATGGCGTAGCGCGCGGTCGGGAAAAAATGCGCGAATTCTTCCGCCACGCGTTCGACGCCGGGTCCGCAGGCAATCAAGGTACCTTGCGCCTTGCATTCGGGACATTCGGTCGGCGCGGGAATTTCATAGCCGCATTGATGGCAAGCCAGCCGCTTGCGATAGCGATGCTCCACCAACCAGGCTGAACAATGCGGGCAGGTGAGCTTATGGCCGCAAGCTTCGCATAAGGTCAGCGGCGCATAGCCCCGGCGATTGAGGAACAGCATCGCCTGTTCGCCCGCTGCCAGGGTCTGTTCCATCGCGCTCCGCAGCGACGGCGACAGCCATTTGGCGTTCTCGTCGGTGTCTTTCTCGCGCCGCAGATCGACGATGCGCACATTAGGCATCTCCGCCACGCCGTGACGGCTGGAAAGTTTCAGATGGCTGTAGCGCCCGCTGGTGGCGTTGACGAAACTTTCCAAGGACGGCGTCGCGCTGGCCAGGATCACCGGGCAATTCTCACTGCGGGCCCGCACCACTGCCATGTCGCGCGCATGATAGATGGCGCCGTCCTGTTGCTTGAAGGCCTGTTCGTGTTCTTCATCGACGATGACGAGCCCCAGTGACGGGAAGGGCAGGAACAACGAAGATCGCGCGCCCACCACCACCCGCGCCTCGCCGCGCATCACGGCGCGATAAGTGCGACGGCGTTCTTTCTGCGACAGATCGCTGTGCCATTCCGCCGGGCGCACGCCAAAGCGGGATGCAAAGCGTTCCAGGAACTGGATCGTCAGCGCGATTTCGGGCAGCAGGATCATAACCTGCCTGTCCTGGCGCAACGCTTCGGCAATCGCCTCGAAATAGACTTCGGTTTTTCCCGATCCCGTCACGCCATCCAGCAGATGGGCGGAGAAGGCATGCGCCGCCACGGCCTCGCGCAAGGTCGTGGCCGCGTCTGCCTGATCGGGATTGAGATGGGGCGCGGCGAAATCGGCTTGTGGCGCGCGGAAGGGTGCAAACTCCGGCAATTCGGTGGGTTTGAGCGCACCGGCCTGAACCAGGCCCCGCACCACGGCGGATGACACATTGGCGTCTTCGGCCAGCCCCGGCACACTGCGCGCCAGTCCATCCTCTGCCACCGCCAGCACACGCTTGCGCGCTTCGGACATGCGCGTGGGTGTCTCGTCACCTCTTATATACGCGACGCGCCGGGCTTCCGGCTCGAAGGCGCCGCGCGAGCGCAACGCCATCGCCAAAATCGCCCCGGGCGGGTTGAGGGTATAGGCCGAAACCCAGTCGATGAAATCGCACAGCGCAGCGGGCAGGCAGGGCAGGCCTTCCAGCGGTTCGGCAATCTTGAGCCGGTTGTCGCCGACCGTGCCTTCTGCCGGGCCCCACACCACGCCCAGCATTTCCCGGTTGCCCAGGGGGGCGGCAACCACCGTGCCACGGGGCGCGTTTACCCCGCGCGGAAGTTTGTAGTCATAGGCGCCCGCCAGCGGTAAAGGCAGCAGGACGCCCGCGCATTCCTGTGCGGCCAGGTCGGGCATTTCAGGCTTCGGACGTGCCCGGTTCAAGAGTTCAGCCTCATGGGGTAGCATTCGCGCCAGGGCCGGCGGCTCGTCAACAAAAAGGTCATTGGAACAGCCATGAAAATATTTCTCGACACCGCCGATGTGGCGGAAATCCGCGAATATGCCGCCACGGGGCTGGTGGACGGCGTCACCACCAACCCCTCGCTCGCCGCCAAGACCGGCCGCGATTATGGCGAATCGCTGAAGGAGATCTGCTCCATTGTGTTCGGCTCGGTCAGTGCCGAAGTGCTGGCGACCGATTTCGACGGCATGATGAAGGAAGGAAAAGCAGTCTCGAAGATCGCCAAGAACATCACCATCAAGGTGCCGCTGACCTGGGACGGACTGAAAGCCTGCCGCGCGCTGTCCGACGATGGCCTGATGGTCAATGTCACGCTCTGTTTCTCGCCGGTGCAGGCAATGCTGGCAGCCAAGGCGGGCGCGACCTTCATTTCGCCCTTCATCGGACGGGTCGATGATGTCGGCGAAGACGGTATGGGCCTGATCCGCGACATCCGCGTGATCTATGACAATTACGGTTTCAAGACCGAAATATTGGCGGCATCAATCCGCAGCGTCAGCCATGTGCGCGATGCGGCGATGGCGGGCGCGGATGTCTCCACCATGCCGACCGATATCTTCAAGAAGCTGATTTCCCATCCCCTGACCGACAAAGGCCTTGCCGCGTTCATGGCCGACGCCAAGAAAGCCAACGTCACCATCAAGACCAGTTGACCGGGCGCGATGGGGCGATCGGCGGACGAGCTGCTGAAAATCTGGCTTTCCTCCCTCAAGCATGAGCGGCGCGCCAGCCCCAACACCTTGCGCGCCTATGGCGACGATGTTGCGCGGTTTCTGAATTTCCAGCGCGGGCATCTGGGCGGAATGGTGACCGAACACGCGCTGAGCAAACTTCGGCCCGCCGACATCCGCGCCTTTATCGCCACGCGGCGGGGCGCCGGTCTGGGTGCGGGTGGCGTGCAGCGGGCGTTGGCGGCGATTCGCGGCTTCTACAAATTTCTCGCTCGCGAAGGCATTCTGGAAAATGCCGCGCCGCGTGCCGTGCGAACGCCACGCTTGAAACGGGGCCTGCCGCGCCCGCTCAGCGAAGTCGATGCCCAGCGCGCCATTGATGAAGCGGGTGCGCATGATGTCGAATGGCTGGGCGCGCGCGATGCCGCTCTGCTGACCTTGCTTTATGGCGCAGGGCTTCGCATATCTGAGGCGCTGTCTCTGAAGCGCGGCGATGTACCGTTGGCCGAAACCCTCACCATCCTAGGCAAGGGCCGCAAAGAGCGGATGGTGCCGGTGCTGCCGCTGTTGCGCGAGGCCATCGGCGATTATGCGGCGAAGATTCCCTTCACGGCCGCACCATCCGCGCCGCTGTTCCTGTCACGCCGCGGCAAACCGATGAGCGCGCGCGAGGCGCAAGCCTTGATGCAACGGCTGCGGGGGCGGTTGGGTTTGACCGAACGCGCCACGCCCCACGCCCTGCGCCATTCCTTCGCCACCCATCTGCTGCAAGGCGGCGGCGATCTGCGCAGCGTGCAGGAATTGCTGGGCCA
>JBEPVO010000152.1:0-6115 GCA_041690975.1 Alphaproteobacteria bacterium | reverse complement strand
GTGCAGCCGGCCGGGCCGCTGCCCAGAATGATGACCTTGGAATGATTGCTGCTCATGCGATGGGGCGGCTTTCAGGCGGAACTTCGAAGGCGCCTGATATCAGGGCAGGGACCCAAAAGATCAAGCGGGCCGCAAACACGAAATAGTGCATGATGTTAGCGGTTTTGCGGACCGCTTGTGCATCCCTGTCCGAAAAGTCACGTTTACAGAAACATTATTGCGTCCACCCCCCGGGTGCGCGTAAAAGCGCGGGTCTTAAATTTCAGGATCCACCTTTGGACAACCGAAAGCTCGACGCTATCGACCTGCGCATCCTTGCGGAACTGCAAGCGGATGGCCGCATCACCAATGTGGAATTGTCCCGCCGGGCCAAGATCACCGCGCCGCCTTGTCTGCGCCGGATGCGGGCGCTGGAGAAGGCGGGCTATGTCCAGGGCTATCACGCCGTCCTCAACGGCAAGGCGCTAGGCTATGCCGTCACCGGCTTCATCTTCGTCGGTTTGGCCAGCCAGAAGGACGCCGACCTCAAGCATTTCGAGGAGCGGGTGCGCGGCTGGCCCGAAGTGCGCGAGTGCCACATGCTGTCGGGTGAAGTGGATTTCATCCTGAAATGCGTGGCGTCGGATCTTTCCGCGTTCCAGACATTCGTCACCGAGACAGTAACGGCGGAGCGCAATGTGGCCAGTGTGAAGAGTTCGCTGGTGATCCATCCCTCCAAGATCGAACCCGGCGTGCCCATCGAGGTCCCGGCCTGATTTTTGCCCTCAAATTCTGACAGGCTGAGGCTTCATGCGGACGAAATTTCTTTTCCTGACAGTTCTTGCGGGCACGCTGTTGGCGCAAAGCGCGCTGGCGCAGGACATTCCCCGCATCAAGGCGCGCATCCTTTCCTTTGACGGCAAGACGTTGAGCGTCACATCGGGGACCGTGGGACAGAACCTTTCCATCGGACTGATCCCCACCACCCGCCTGATGTATGAAGAGAAGATCGATCCCGCGTCCCTCAAGCCCGGCGATTACGCGGGCGCGACCTTGGCGAAGAACGGATCCAAGTGGCAGGCGAAGGAAGTTCATCTCCTGCCGGATGCCCTGAAAGGCGCGGGCGAGGGGCTTTTTCCCTTGCCGTCGGCGCCCGACCAGCGGGTCGTTACCGGTACGGTCGGCAAGAATGAAGCCGGTTTCCTCACCATCGGATTTCGCGGCAGTATCGGCACCGATGGCGCCACCTGTTCCGGCCGCGCGCCGCGCTCCGACGGCTGCAAGGGCGAAGTGAGTTTTGCCCTCGATCCCAAGGCACCAGCCGTGGCGATCAAGCAGGGCGACAAATCCATCCTCGCGGTGGGCAAGGTGGCGGCGATCTCGGTCATCGCCGGGCCCGGCGGGACTTTGATGACGCCGGGACTGACCGTCGAGAATGAAACCGGCGGCGAAGTGATTGACGCCGCGCCCGCAAAATCCAAGCCTGCGAAATAATTTCCATCCGAACAATTGGAGCTGTTCATGCGCCTGTTGCCCGTTCTTCTCGTCACCAGCCTTCTCGCGGCGCCCGCCCTCGCGGCGGACAAGCCAAAACTTGGAAGCTTCGGCGTTGATCTGACGTCGATCGACAAGTCGGTGAAGCCGGGCGACAATTTCTTCCTGCATGTCAACGGCAAATGGCTGAAGACGGCGGTGATCCCGCCCGACCGTTCGCAGACCGGTTCTTTCCAGGATCTGCAGATCCTGAGCGAAACGCGGATGCGCGCCATCATCGACGATCTGGAGAAAAAGCCCCGCGACCAGCTGAATGACGAAGAAAAGAAGCTGCGCGATCTCTATGACGCTTTCGAGGATACCGCTGCCATCGAAGCGAACGATCTGAAGCCGGTGCAGAAGGATCTGGATTATCTGAGCGGCCTGCAGACCCAAGCCGATGTGGCCCGGGCGATGGCTTCGGTGCCGCTGGCGACCTCCAGCATCTACAATATCGGCATCGGGGTGGACGACAAGAATCCCAACAACTACTCGCTCAATCTGGGGCAGTCGGGATTGGGTCTGCCGGACCGCGACTATTATCTCAGCGACGACAAGGCGCTGACGGAAACCCGCGCTGCCTATCGCCAGTATCTCACCGACATGATGAGCCTGGCGGGGATCGCCGATGCATCGACGCGCGCTGATCGCATTCTGGCGCTGGAGACCGAGATCGCGAAGGTGCAATGGACCCGCGCCGACCGCCGCGATGCCGACAAGATCTACAATCCCATGCCGGTCTCGGAGCTGAAGACTTTGGCGCCGGATTTCCCCTGGGATGCGTTCCTGGCGGAATCACACATCCCCCTGACCACCACCAGTGGCAGCGAGCGTTACGCCATTGTGGCGGAGAAGAGCGCGTTCGGGCCGCTGGCGAAAATCTTCGCGGCCACGCCGGTCTCGACCTGGCGCGATTATCTTGCGGTGCATTACCTGCAGCGTTTCGCCGCCTATCTGCCCAAGCGGTTCGACGACCGCAATTTCGCTTTTTACGGCACCGTGCTGGCGGGCAACACGCAGCAACTCGACCGTCGTACGCGCGGCATCCATCTGCTGGACCGCACCTTGGGCGAGGCGCTGGGCAAGCTCTATGTCGCGCGCTATTTCCCGCCGGAATCAAAAGCCAAAGCCGATCAGCTGGTCTCGAATCTGCTGAAAGCCTATGAAGCCGATATCCAGACACTTGATTGGATGAGCCCGGCCACCCGCGCCAAGGCCTTGGACAAGATCCGGCTCTTCACGCCCAAGATCGGTTATCCCGATCACTGGCGTGATTATTCGGCGTATGAGGTTCGCGGCGATGATCTGGTAGGTAATATCCAGCGTGCGGCCATCTTCGATTGGAACCGCGACGTCAACCGCATCAACCAGCCGGTGGACCGGACCGAATGGGGCATGTCACCGCCCACCATCAACGCCTATTACAATCCGTCCTTCAACGAGATCGTCTTTCCCGCTGCGATTCTGCAGGCGCCCTTCTTCGATCCCAATGCCGACGATGCGGTGAATTACGGCGGCATCGGCGCGGTGATCGGCCATGAAATCAGCCATGGCTTTGACGACCAGGGCAGCAAGTATGACGGCAAGGGCGTCTTCCAGGATTGGTGGACCAAGGAAGACCGCGCCAATTTCGATACCAAGACGGCGGCGATGGTGAAGCAGTATGACGCGTACGAGCCGCTGCCGGGCCTGCATGTCATCGGCGCCAATACCTTGGGCGAGAATATCGCCGACAATGCCGGCATCGCCATAGCGCTCAAGGCCTATCACATCTCGCTGAAAGGCAAACCCGCCAAGGTGATCAATGGGCTGACCGGCGATCAGCGCTTCTATCTGGCCTTCGGGCAGATCTGGCGCACCAAGCAGCGCGATTCCTCGCTACGCACCCAAACCTTGTCGAACGAGCATGCGCCATCGGAATTCCGCGTCATCGGGCCGACCCGCAACCAGAATGAATGGTACAGCGCCTTCAAGGTGAAGCCGGACGAGAAATATTACCTGCCGCCGGATCAACGTGTTCACCTTTGGTGAACACGTTGTTTTATTCCTTGTCGCGCGATCGTCGCCGCACGGACACGTGAATTCCGAACGAACGGGCTTGGCTCGCTCGCGCTCCGGGGGGCCACCTGTGGTAGTCCGGGTTTTCAGAGCCTGCTGAGAATTTCGTAAGACCGCAGCCGAGCCGCGTGATCATAGATCTGGCCGGTCACCATCAATTCATCGGGCTGGTGGCGCGCGATGAAGGCTTCGACGCCCGCCTTCACGGTCTCGGGCGATCCGACCTGGGCGAGCGACAGCACGCTGGCCAGCATCGCTTCGATGCGTGGATCGGTGAGAGTGGCGCCGATGTCTTTGATCGGCGGCGGCAACGGCCCGGGGTTGCCGGTGCGCAGATTGACGAAGGCCTGTTGCAGCGACGTGAACAGATATTGCGCCTCGGCATCGGTATTGGCCGCCACCACATTGATGCCCAGCATCACATGCGGCTTGTCCAGGAAAAGCGAAGGCCGGAACTGGGCGCGGTAAAGCTCCAGCGCCTGGGTCAGTTGTTCGGGCGCGAAATGCGAGGCAAAGGCATATGGCAGGCCCAGCGCGGCGGCGAGCTGCGCGCCATAAAGGCTCGATCCCAATATCCACACCGGCACTTTGCTGCCTTGGCCGGGAATGGCGCGCACAGGCTGGCCGGGACGCGGATCGCCCATATAAGCAATCAGTTCCAGCACATCCTTGGGAAAGTCATCGATGTCGCCTTGCAAGGTCCGGCGTAGCGCCAAGGCGGTTCGCTGATCGGTGCCCGGCGCGCGGCCCACACCCAGATCGATGCGACCGGGAAACAGAGCGGCCAATGTCCCGAACTGTTCGGCGATCACCAGCGGCGCGTGGTTGGGCAGCATGATGCCGCCCGCGCCGACGCGAATGGTGGATGTGCCGCCCGCGATATGGCCGATCACCACCGATGTCGCAGCGCTGGCGATACCGGGCATATTGTGGTGTTCCGCCACCCAATAGCGGCGATAGCCCAAGCGCTCGGTATGCTGCGCCAGATCCAGGCTGTTCTTCAGCGCCAGCGCTGCGTCGCCGCCTTCAATGATGGGGGAAAGATCGAGAACGGAAAGAGGAACGGATGCCACGAATGCTTGCCTCGCGAAAACCGCATGATGCGCGGGCGGGCCCGGCGCGTCCAGCGGCACATCATGCGCATCACGCGGATCTGTCGCGTATTGCGCAGAGGACTGCGGTCAGGCGGCAGCTGTCCGGGTACGATAGCGGCGCCGGCCCACGGTTTTCATCACGCCATACTGAATGAAGATCATGGCCGTTTTGCTGGCGATGCCCCAGACGGACATCACAGCTCCCCATTCTATCACGCTCAGATTCAGGGCCAGCGCCAGATTCAGCGCGGCGGAGAAAAACATCAGGCCTGCCCATGCATAACCGAAGCCGATGGCCAGGTCCGGCACACTCTCAAGCGCGCGCTGTGGCAGATACCGGTTGATCCATCCGCGCTTGAACATCGCCGCGCCGACCGCGAGATAGATCAAGCTGGGCTTGACCATCACGAAGACGGGATTGCGGGTGAGGAGGGTGGCGCTGCCTGAGGCGATCACCACCACCAGGCTGACCCATTGCACAGTATCCACGGGCTTGCGCTGCAGCAGTTGCCAGCCGATCTGGGCAACTGCCAGCACCAGACCAAGCGTCACCGCCAGAACGATGTTGTGCGTGACGGCATAGAGACAGAAGAACAGGATGGTGGAGGCCAAATCCATCAGCAACATACTGGCCGCGGACAACAGCGATTTCACGACATCACTGCGCGATAGGCGGTCGGGGCGGCAATATTGAAGCGCGCGCGCAGTTCATCCAATGGCTGCGCCAGCATCGCTTCCCAGTCCATGTCGGTGAACCAGCGCGCCTTGCGGCCCTGGCGCCAGGCTTCGATCACGGCCTTGCGCGTGGCTTTGTTTTCCAGCCGCGAGAAACCCATCAACACGATCAGCGCCATGCCCATATTGCCGGAATGTGAATACATGAAGGCCAGCAGGCACAACTCGCCCAAAGGATCGCGGCCATAGCCGGTGAGGGTGTGGGTGAGATCATGCATGTCGCGCATACGGTCGCGGAACAGCGCCACATCGTCCGACACCTGGTCGTCGCCGCGACTGGCTTGCGAAGGCGCCACCAATCCTTCGGGCGACAGATTCTCTGACGCCATGAAGCGGTGATACGTGCCGCCCAGGCTGCCCGCCGGTAACGCGGCAAGCGCGGCGCTGTCGGACAGGGCGGCGAACAAGCTGCGCTTCTCGGTCAGGATGCGGGTGCCCATGGCGCTTTTCTGAAAGCGGCGAAAGAGATTTATGCCGGAGCGGCCGCGCATGGCGCGCAGGATCACAAAGACCTCTTGCGTCGCTTCTGGATTGGCCAACAGGCGGCGGACGGCCTTGACGGCCTCAATCGGGCGGAGCCGAGTATCGAGCGTGGATTGAGCGAACATAGACAGCGTCCTTGTTTAAACGCGTGGAATATGTCTACTATGTACAATATTGTCAATAGTGAAAGACGATTGCGTGGCTGCGGACAAATTACAAAGCAAAAACAAACG
>JBEPVO010000151.1:0-6123 GCA_041690975.1 Alphaproteobacteria bacterium | reverse complement strand
GGTAGTCGCCTGGTGAACAGCATGACGCGGGAGCGGCGCATCGAGCGAAGAAACCACCGAGGTGCTTGCGATAAGGCTCAGAATAAAGGCTGTCGCAAATTTCACGCTGTCTCGCCCATACTACAAATCAGGAATGCCCCGCTCCGGGGCAATCCTCTCCTGGTTCGATGAACAGTGCGTTACTTTCCGCCGCATAAATAGGCAAGAGGCTGGAACAAATTGCCGCCATCGGCAGCTTAAGATGCATCAGCTAAGTCGTTGAAATAATGGTCGGAGCGAGAGGATTTGAACCTCCGGCCCCCAGTCCCCCAGACTGGTGCGCTAACCAGGCTGCGCCACGCTCCGATACCAAGATTTGAGGGCAAATACCTCGAGGGCGCGGAATATGTCAGGAGGGCAGCCGGGTGGCAACCGCACGGCGGAATTAAATCGTTCCACGCTGGTGCGCTTGAGTTAGGCTCATTTTGAGGCCCTCCAGCTCGCCCAGAAGCGCCTGGAGCGTGGCCCGTTCCTCGTCGGCAAGGCCTGCAATGGTCGCCGGTACGGCACTGGGTGCCAGCGCCGGAACGGGGCCCACTTCTGGTTTGGCTGGCTTGGCCGATTTCGGATCCAGCAGATCGAAGAAAGGCAGACTCATCGGCGAAGGCACCGCTCGCAAATGGCTGGGCCGCTTCTTGGCCTCCGGCTTTTTTTCCGCCGGTTCTTCGACCACGATTCTGGACGGGGCGGCATAAGGCGCGGGCGCCTGCCCCCGTCCCATCATCACCACATGGCGCAGGCCGCGTTCCTTCAGGATTTTCTGTACACCGCGAATGGTGAGCCCATCCACATACAGCAGCGCGCGAATGCCGCGCAGCAGATCCACATCGTCCGGGCGATAGAAGCGCCGGCCACCGGCGCGCTTCACCGGCTTGATTTGCGTGAAACGGCTTTCCCAGAAGCGCAGAACATGCTGCGGCACATCCAATTCGGTCGCAACTTCACTGATGGTGCGGAATGCATCCGGCGATTTGGCGACGGCGCCAGTTGCGCGGAGTGCGGGTGCCGCCACTTAATCCTCGCCTTCCGGAGAGGGCGTCTGACCGTTGATCACTGCCTTGAGCACATGGCTGGGACGAAACACCAGCACACGGCGCGGTGCGATCGGCACTTCGTCGCCGGTCTTGGGATTGCGACCCATGCGTTGCGATTTCTGTCGCACCGCAAAAGTTCCAAAGGAGGAAAGTTTGACGGTTTCACCCTTGGCGAGCGCACCGCAGACTTCTTCCAGCATATCTTCGACCATCTGGGCCGAGTCAGTGCGCGACAAGCCCACGGCCTGGAAGACGGCTTCGGTCAGGTCGGCGCGGGTCAATGTATCTGATGACATGTCAAACGACTCTCTAGCCCCGCCCGAAAGTTAGGCGCTAGCCGATTTGCCGTCAACATCAAAGGGATAGATGGCACCTTTACTGTAAACCATAAGCCCAGGCGCCCAAGGGCCTGACAACCTGTCCGGCAGATTACCAGCGCAGCAGGGCGGCGCCCCAGGTAAAGCCACCGCCCATGGCCTCCAGGAGCACCAGATCGCCCCTCTTGATGCGCCCATCCTGGACCGCGACCGCCAGCGCCAGCGGGACCGAGGCGGCCGAGGTGTTGCCATGTACGGCCACGGTGGAAATCACCTTTTCTGGTGGAATGCCCAGCTTGCGGGCGGTGCCGTCCAGTATCCGCTGGTTGGCCTGGTGGGGCACGAACCAGTCGATCTGCGATACCGGGATGCCGGCGGCATCGGCGGAGGCCGAAATGGCGGCCGCGATATTGGTAACGGCGTGGCGGAAAACTTCCTTGCCCTGCATCCGCAGATGACCGGTGGTGCGGGTGGAAGACGGGCCGCCATCGACATACAGCATGTCGTGCATCCGCCCGTCCGAGAAGATCTTGGTGTTCAGCACGCCCTGGTCGGAATTGTCGCCCTTGCCCTCATGCGCCTGCAGCACCACGGCGCCGGCCCCATCGCCGAACAGCACACAGGTCGAACGGTCGCTCCAGTCCAGAAGACGGCTCATGCTTTCGGCGCCGATCAGAAGAACGGTGCGGGCCTGACCGCCGCGGATGAAATTATCGGCGACCGACAGTCCGAAAATGAATCCGGAACAGACCGCCTGGACATCGAACGCGGCGCCGCGCGTCATCCCCAGCCGCGCCTGCACGACCGTGGCGGTGGCGGGAAATGTTTCGTCCGGCGTGGTGGTGCAGCAAACGATGATATCGATCTCGCCAACATCGATGCCGGCATCGGCCAAGGCGGCACGGGCCGCGCCCAGCGCCAGATCGGATGTCTTCTCGCCATCCTTGACGATGCGGCGTTCGCGGATGCCGGTGCGGTCGCGAATCCACTCGTCGGAGGTATCGACGAGCTTGGCGATATCGTCATTGGTGACAATATTGTCCGGCAGATAGGCGCCGCTGCCGATGACGCGCGAACGGATCATGCCGCGACCGTACCCACACGCGCGCGGTCAGCAGTGATGCGCGAATTGATGTCGGCCTTGGCCATGGTAATGGCCATATCCAGAGCCGAGGCGAAACCGATCGCATCGGTGCCGCCATGGCTTTTCACCACCACGCCGCCCAAGCCCAGAAAAATGCCGCCATTGGCGGCGCGAGGATCGAGCCTGCGGCGCAGGGTGTTGAGAGCGCCCGAGGCAATGAACGCCCCGATCTGGCCCAGCAGCGAGCGCTTGAGCGAACGGCGCAGAAATTGCCCCACCAGCTTGGCGGTGCCTTCAGCAGTCTTGAGCGCGATATTGCCGGTGAACCCGTCCGTGACCACCACATCCACCGTGCCTTCGGCGATGTCGTTTCCTTCGATGAAACCGTGGAAGGCCATGGGAAAATTGGCGGCCGTGGCGGCGCGCAGCATCTCGGCGGCGCCTTTCACGGCATCATTGCCCTTCTGTTCTTCGGTGCCGACATTCAGGAGCCCGACGCTGGGCTTGTCGAGACCGAGAATGGCGTGGGCGAAGGCTTCGCCCATCACCGCAAAATCCACCAGCTGCTCGGCGGTCGCCGTGACATTGGCGCCGCAATCCAGAACCACCGACTGGCCGCGCAAGGTCGGCCAGATAGACGCGATGGCGGGGCGCGAAATTCCATCGATCACGCCCAGCTGATACATGCTCATCGCCATCAGCGCGCCGGTATTCCCGGCACTGACCGCGACTTCGGCTTCCTTGTTTTTCACCGCTTCGATGGCGCGCCACATGCTGGTCTCCCGGCCACGGCGCAGCACATGGCTGGGCTTGTCTTCCATCGCCACCCGGTCCGGCGCATGGCGGATCTGAACGCGATCCTTCAGCCGCGGATGGCGCGTCAAAAGGCCGTTCAAAACGGTTTCATCACCGGCCAGGAGAAACCGCACTTCGGGATGACGCTGCACCGATCGCAACAATGCGGTTATGACAATGCCGGGGCCGGCATCGCCGCCCATCGCATCCACCGAAACGGTCAATTCGCGGGCCACCGCCACCCTTCCTTTGCGAGGAGGTGAGGTTTAGCTCTTCGCCTTCACAACTTCGCGGTCAGCATAATGACCGCAGGCACCGCAGATATGGTGCGGAAGCTTCGGCTCGCCGCATTTCGGGCAGTCGGCATGCGCGACGGGCGTGAGGGCGTGATGTGAGCGGCGCATATTGCGGCGCGACGGCGAGGTTTTTCGTTTGGGCACCGCCATGGCGGGAAAACTCCTTCAAGGGCCGCAACCGGCCAAAACAGGGGGCGTGGGTAGCAGGAAAGCCGGGCTTGATTCAAGCCAAAAGCCGGACCGGCCCCCGCATTAAAGACCGGATTTCAATCCTTTAAGCACCGCAAAAGGGCTTTCAGGGGTGTCCTGCGCCTCCCGGGGGGCCTCAAATTCCACCCCAAGCGCCCGGGGATAGGGGTCCACTGCCAGCACGAACTCCTCGATCAGGGGTCCTATAAGGTCATAATGTAGGCTGTCGATTTCCTCCGGTTTGTCGTCTTCCAGGAGGATATCTTCGGCCGGGGTTGGCTCCTTAGCGCGCTTGAGCCCCGGGTTGAAATGCAGGTCCCGCGTGAAATCGCGCTCGATCCGGGCCGGCACATCCGCCAAAGTCGCCACGCAGGCCTGAACGATATCGGCCTGAAGCTTGAAATCGAGGTGGAACAGGTTGGGCGCCGATTTCTGCAAGCTGATCTTGGCCGCGAAAAGGTCCACCCGGGCGACATCCGTGAAGCGGGCCAATCCAGTCAGCTGCTCGTCTGTGGCGCGGAAAGTTATCTCGTCCCCGGCCAGCCCAAGGCGATTGAGATTGTAGAGATGGGAAAAAGGCAGTTCTTCGCTCATCGCCCGCCTTTCATATCCGGCATCGGTCCGAAATCCAGTTTGCCATTGGCCAGATCGCTTCGCACCAGCGCCGCGCGCGCACCGGTCACATAATTCGCCAGCACCAGAACGCGCTCATCCACAACTCCGCCGCGCCAGACATTTTTGGCCAGTGCTTCGGCCAATGCGGCTTCGTCCTTTGCGCCAGCATAGGCCGTGAGCCGCCCAAAAAAAGCGTTGGCGATGGCCTTCATGCGCCGGCCCATCCCCATGTCGCCGGTGCCCTGCTCCCGCAGCGCCTCGTCGAAGCTGACGAACAGGATATCGGTCAAGGCCTGGGCCTCGGCGTCCATCCCGGCCAGCTTCAGCCGTTCCAGGGCCAGCCAGCCATGCAAAGTCACCATGTCGAACCGGCCATCCACCGTGTCAGGAACCAGAAGGTCGCGGAAGAAGGCGGGCGCGCGGGCGCGGACCACCAGCTGACCTTCCAGCCGGGCCGCGAATTCCTTGCGCGCCGCCGATTTTCGCAGCAGATTCAACATGAACTTCGCCTCATTCGCTCTCTTTCCAAGGCTGCGGGCCTTGCAACCCTTGGAGGCTGAGGTTAGCACAGACAAGAAGGCGGGGCGCCAAGGCCACAAAGTCGCAAGCTATGAAACTCGGAACCGCAACCCTCCTCGCTTCGGCGGCAGCGCTGATCGCCTGTGCCCCGGTCATCGACCAGCGCGGCTACCTGTCCGATCCGCAGGTCGAAGCCACCATCAAGTCCGGCTCGGATAACAAGACCAGCGTTCAGGATCGGTTGGGGAATGCCTCGACCGCTGCCACTTTCGGCGGCGATGCCTGGTATTACATTTCCTCGACCGAGAAACAGGTCGCCTTTTTCACCCCCACGGTGCTGAACCGCGCGATCCTGGCCGTGTATTTCGACAAAGACGGCAAGGTGAAGGACCTGCGCCATTTCACGCTCAGGGATGGTCATGTGATCTCCTTCGAGAGCCGTGAGACGCCGGCCCGTGGCCGCGAACTCACCTTCCTGCAACAGCTCCTGAACGCCCAGCCCGGCACCAGTGCCCGCAATACGGAAGACCAGAATCCGGGCGGCGGCGGCGGCCCCCCCACGGGCGGCGGCGGCGGATTGCCCTAAAACAAAAAGCGCGGACCCAAAGGTCCGCGCTTTTTTATTTCAACACACCCCAGCTTTCTTCCCCCGCAAGGCGAAGCCTTTGGCGGGGGAAGATGTGCGGTAGCGGGCTTGCCCGCGTGTCGCACAGATGGGGGCAATCATCACAAATGCGAGAGCACTGCGAGCAGCAATAGAGCGACGATGTTCGTGATCTTGATCATCGGATTGACGGCCGGACCGGCAGTGTCCTTGTAAGGATCGCCAACCGTGTCACCCGTCACCGCGGCCTTGTGGGCGGCTGAACCCTTGCCGCCGTGATTGCCGTCCTCGATGAACTTCTTGGCATTGTCCCAGGCACCACCGCCCGAAGTCATCGAGATCGCGACGAACAGACCGGTGACGATCACGCCCATCAGCATCGCACCCAGGGCGTTGAAGGCCTGGGTCTTGCCGGCAATTTCCAGCACCAGAACAAACAACACGATCGGCGAGAACACCGGCAGCATGGAGGGAATCACCATCTCCCGGATCGCGGCCTTGGTCAGCAGGTCGACGGCGCGGGCATAATTGGGCTTCTGCGTGCCCTGCATGATGCCCGGCATTTCACGGAACTGTTTGCGCACTTCCTCGACCACCGCGCCGGCCGCACGGCCCACCGCCGTCATCGCCA
>JBEPVO010000150.1:0-6129 GCA_041690975.1 Alphaproteobacteria bacterium | reverse complement strand
CCAATCACCGCTCCGACAATTATTATTCGGTGGCGTACTGGTACCAGGCCGAACCCCACGCCGCGTTCCCGGCCTTGCCGCCGGTGGAGCAGCGTTTGCCCGCGATGCAGCCGACGGGTGGACCGGGGAATTCCGCCGCCAGGTGACAAACGTCACGGCGCGGGTGTCGTCTGAGCGCGTGCCGCCAGTTGCTGGGGTGAAGCCACATAGCTGGGCATGAGCATCACGGGGTACGCCTTGGCGTCGAATCTGCTTTCGGCGGCGCTCTGGGGATTGGCTTTGATATCGGCAAGCACGCGGTCCGTGACGATCTTTATCATGCGTTCGTCCAATTCCGGTGAACCGCTGCTGATCAATATTTGGGATGCTTCTATTTCGTCTCTGTGAGAGCGAAGCTGAATGACGGCCGCTGCGCCCATACTGCGCTGGCGCGCAGCTTCGGGGTAGCCGGGATCGTCGGCATATATCTGCAACTGCGGCGCCGCCCATGTGTAGACATAGTTTACGGTCAGTGCGACGCCGCGCTCGGCGCATTCGGGAGGTGGCGGGTCCCAGCGGTAATTCTCCTTCACGGTGCCGGTGACGGCGCGTTCCATTTCCGGTGGCGCGCTGGATTCCGCCACCGTTACATTGGCCGCGTTGCCGTTCTTGTCCACCAGCACCTGCATGCGCAGTGCGCCCTGTGCCCGGAAGACCGGTGGGGTCTCCCACCGGTTTTTTGGCTTGACCGCCACCATCGGAATCGGCACCAGCACATGAGAAGTGTCGATCGGCGCGAGATAAGCGATCGCACTGCGGCCGCAATCATTGGCCGCGCCGGGCGGAGGCGCCAAAGGTGCGATGCGCTTGAGCGGAGCGGCCGCTGTTGCCAGCATGGTGCCCACATCGCCCACAAAATCGATGTGGGTGGTGATCATCGATGGTTTGCGCATGCCTTTCGTGCCGGGCGTAAATCGGAAATCGTCGGTGGCAATCTTGATCATCGCTGCATCCAGGGCCGGTGAATTGGTGCTGGTCACCACCTTGACGAAGACGAGGTCGCCGTCCGAAGAGCGGGAGACTGCCACCGTGCCGGATGCATTCTGCTTGATGGCGGTGGCATCGGTCGGATAATCGAGATCGCCTGGCATGTAGCGCGCACGTGAGCCGCTTGCCAGGAACCATTCGAAGGGCACACGAAGGTGAACACCCGACTCGGCGCATTCCGGTGGTGGTGCATCCCAGTGCCACACGCCTTTGACTGCCTGCACCGCGGCCTTGTCCAGAATGGGCGAACCGCTGGACTGCCGGACTGTGACATCGCTGGCGGTACCCCCCTTGTCCACCAGCACATCTAGCAGAACCCGGCCTTCCTTGCCGGTAGCGGCGGCTTCGACCGGATATGCTGAATCGGAATTCGTGAGGCTTGGCTCCAGGAAGACGGTCTCGTTGCGGCCGCAATCATTGGCGTGGCTTGGCGGCGTGCGGGAATAGATGCGCGACCAGTGAGATGACTTTCCCGCAAGCTCTGCAGGCGGCGGTATGATCGCTGGCCCCATCAGTGCGGCAAAGCTGATGGGATCGTTGCGCGGAACGAATTCAAAGCTTTGGCTTGTGGTTAATCCCGCCGAAGCGGTACCGGAAACAACGTATCTGTCGCCCTTGATCATATCGATTGCGGCCGCATCCAACTCGGGTGAACCGGTGCTGGACGTGATGCGGACATCCGTGTTTTTGTTTTCTCCGGAAAACGTGAATTCGGCTTTTCCCGAGCCGCCCTGTTTGCGGGCGCGCGCTTCAGCCGGATAGCGCGGATCATCAAGATAGATCGGGCTGGGTTCGGGAGTGCCAATGCTCCAATTGTACGCCGCGCCCAAGATCACGCCGCTCTCCTGGCATTCGGGCGGTGGCGGTTCCCAGCGCCAGCGATCCTTGATTGCGTCGATGGCGGCTTGATCCAGTATGGCGTATCCGCTGGACACCACGACTTCCGGCCGCCGCGCGAAGCCATATTTGTCCACTAACAAGCGCATATAAACATGGCCCGACTGCCCCCTGCGCAGTGCCTCGGATGGATAACCACCGATCCGGTGTGTGGACGGGATGGGGATCATCGTCACCCTTTGCAAGCGCCCGCACCCGTTCGCCGTGCTGGGAGGCGCTGTGGGCTCCACCGCTCTAGCAGCGAATGTGACGGCGAAGGCAGTCAGGAATGCACTCGCCAGCAGCGGCAAACAGATCGCGGAATGTCGCATAAGCCCTCCCCAGGGGTTGTAATCCTACACTTTGAGAGACGGATTCCAAGATGGTGCCGCGTGGGCCGGGCTTTATTCCGGCCGCGCGTTTGCCGCCCGGCGCATGCTGTTGCCGGTGCGGGGCTGGCGGTGGGGCGGGCCGTGAAACACTTGCGTCGCCACGGCCTGGCCGCCGATGCGGGCGACGCCGATGCCGCTGAGGTTATAGCGCGGGTCCAGAATTTGCGGCCGATGTTCGGGACTGTTCAGCCAGCCATCGACCGCGGCCTTGGCGAATTCTTCGGCGCCGAACGATTGGCCGCTCGCCGATGCGTCCATCTGCATCAGATTTTCCGCCACCGACCCGTACAGTCCGAACACGCTGAAGACGATGTCGGCGGATTCGAAATGGCCGTTAGTGTCCAGGTGCGACAGGGGCTTTCCGGCACTGGCCAGTTCGCAGGAGCGCAATTCGGCGATGCGGGACAATTGTTCGTCACGCCGGAGCGCGGGCGCGAAGGTCATCAGCCGCGCCCGCTCGGCGTTGATCCGCTCGGCGATGAGGGTTTCGGCGGCGCGGGAGAATTCCTGCTCCGCGCGGCAGGGCGCGGGCATATTGAATGCCGACGATGCCTGGCCGAAAGCGGCGACCGGTATCGCCAAAAGCGCGAAGGTCAGCAGCGGCAGCAGGTTCCGGGAAATCAGCTTCAGCGCTTCAATGCGCATGGCGGTCCTGAATAAAAAAGACGCGTTCAAAATGCTCGGGTACGGGAAACAGGCGCTAAAACTCACCACTCCCCACCACCCGATGGATCGAGACGATGTCATCCGTCTTGATCTCGAATTTCTTGGGCGGGTTGTACTGCTCCAGCACCAGCTTGGTGGTCGACCGCTTGATCAGGCGTTTGACCACGGCCTTGGGTGTGTCGCCGTCATGTTCGGGGCGGATCTGCACCAGCACAAAGGCGCCGATGGTGACGGGCTTGCCGGGATGGATGTGCGCCAGCTCGCCGGAGTAATAGCGCGGCTCCATGCTGTCGCCCACGATATAGACGGCATAGGCGCGCGGCGCGCCCACCAGGTTCGACGGGCGCGGAATGGTGTCGATGATGTCGCCGTTCCACATCGACCAGCCATCGGGGCCGCATTCGGCCATGCCCAGCACGGGCAGGCGGTCGGGCGCCCCATTTCCAATTGATTGGCCATTGGCCGCCGATGATGACTTTGCAGGGGTGCGGCGCAGGGTGGCCGATTGCTCGCCGCCGCGCGCCAACCAATCCAGACTCACACCCAACGCTTCGGCGAGGGCAGGCAGGTGTTTGCTGGAGGTATTTCGCGCCGACAACAGATGATGCACCACCTGCTGCGACACCGGTGCGTTGGGTTTCGAAGCGGTGCGCGCCAGGCCCGGTTGGTTGAGGCCGGCCGACTTCATCGCATCGGACAAACGTTTCGCCAGAGTTTCCATGGGCTTAAGTCTACAACATACGTTGTGGATACTGTGGACAATAATTGTTGTTGAATGGAAACAACAAAGTTTGTATACCCGGGGCCTGACAGGGGCCGGTCCGCATGAATCACTTCAGGATCTTTTCTTCCGCACAGCGGCCGCAACGCCCGCAGAATTCCGCCAGATCCGATGCCGCTTCCAGCCGGTGGGCGATCAGCGATGCGGCATGGGGCGGCAGATCGGGGCGGTGTGCCAGCTCCTTGCCGTCATGGCGCACCAGGTACCGGCGCATCGGGCCCACCAAAGTCTTGCGGCAGCGTTTGGGATCGACGAATTCGGCGCGCGTGGCGAGCAGCACGAACAGCAGCTCGCGCGACATTCAATCCTCCTGGCAAATGTCTCTAGAAAGCCGGCATCGCCCGCACTGGCGGCAATTCTCTTCCAAGAACAGCACCGCGCCGCGCCGCTCGGCGATCACCGGGCCGACGCCATTCTCGGGAATTTGGGCGCGTAATTCCGTCAGCACTGCGCCCAGCCCAAATTTGCGGCAGGTCTTGGATCCAAACAGCGCAGGCAAGATACGCAACAGGGCAAGCAACACTATCGCTAGCGACCCCGGCTCCATGCACCACGCTCCTGATGCTGCTTTTTTCGGCGGCATCTTTGCGCCCGTGTGGGCCGCGATACAACCGCGACCTCGTATCAATACAACCTTGAAGTTCCCGCGCCTGTGGACCGATTGGCGGTGGGTTGATTCAAATTATCCGCATGCGCCCAGCGACCCGGCAGATGCGCCATGAGCAGCGCAGCATCCCTCATCGATAGCGTCACAACAGGCCAGGCAGGTCTGGTTTTGCTGATTGTTTTTTGCATCGCAGCGATCTGGGCGGCGAGCGGCGGACGAAAATAGCCAAGGAAAACAGGAGGAGAAAGAGCATGCGATTCAATCTGGATGTGCCGGTGGAGAGACGGGCGTTGAAAGCCCGCGACGCCATACGGTTGGAATTGGAATTCCCGCCATCGGTCGAAGCGCGCGAAGCCTTGCGCGATTGGCAGGCGCGGGCGGCTGGGGTGCTGGCCTGCCTCAAGCCCGGGCGGGTGCCGGGGCCGGTGAAGCTGACACTTACTTATGAAGAACGCGCGGGCCGCCGCGACCTGGATCATCTGATCCGCCCGGTGGTGGAATTGTGCGTGCGCCATGCCCTGATCGACAGCGATCATCGCGCCACCTTGCGCGAAGTGCGCGCGAGCTGGGGCCCGGTCAGGGGCCTGCGGCTGACGATCGAGCCGGCGACGCAGGATGGCGGGATCTATTCGCTATGAACAAGCAACTCGTCCTTGGCGATATCGAGAATGCGGTGGCGGCCCGCTTTGGCCTGACCCGGGCGCAGATGCAAAGCCTCACCCGTGCCCGCGCGGTGGCCCGGCCGCGCCAGATCGCCATGTTCCTGGCGCGGGAAATGACGGGCCATTCGCTGCCCCGCATCGGCACCCATTTCGCCAGAGACCACACCACCGTGCTGCATGCGGTCCGGCGGATCAGGCGGCTGGCGGCGGCCGATCCGGTGATCGCGGCCCAGGTCGAAGGCTGCCGCGAATTGCTGGCCCGCACCCGGGAAGGCGAGGTCCCATGAAAACAACATTCAGTGTGAAAAATTTCGAGCGGTTCCAGCATTACAAGGACCGCTCGCCCCCCTGGATCAAGCTCTATAACGAGCTGCTGGACGATTACAGCTTCGGGCTGTTGCCCGATGCCAGCAAGCTGCATCTGGTTGCTATCTGGCTGCTGGCAAGCCGCTCCAACAACCGCATCCCGCATGATCCGGGCTGGATAGCAAAGCGCATCAGCGCGACCGAGCGGGTGGACCTCGATCTGCTGCGCAGCTGTGGCTTCATCGAATTGCATGGCGCGCGCAAGACGCCAGCGGCGCGCAAGCCGGATGCCGATCCAGAGAGAGAGTCAGAGTCAGAGTCAGAGACAGACAGAGAGAAAGAGGATTCGTCCGCCAACGCGGACGCGTCATTGCCTGTCGTAAAGGGTCGCAAGAACTACACCCCCGCCTTTGAAGCCTTCTGGCGCGATTATCCCACCGACGCGCTGATGTCCAAATCCAAGGCGTTCGAGAAATGGCAGCGGCTGGGCGCGCCCGACCGCGCGGCGGCGCATGCGGCGTTGCCGGGGTTTCGGGCGCACTGCGCCAAGGATCTCACCTACCGGCCCGTGCATGCGGAACGGTTTTTGTCGCAGCGCCGCTTTGATGGGTTCGTGGAAGCGGCGAGGGCGGCGGAGCCCGATGATGCGTTGCGCGCGCTGTGGGGCGGACGGGCCGGGGCGCTGGTCGATGCCATCGGCGCGGCGAAATTCCAGGCCTGGTTCGCGGACACGCAGTGGGAGGAGGGCCCGCCCGCGGTGCTGCGCGTGGCCAAGCCGTTCGCCGCCAAATGGATCGGCGAGCATTACACGGG
>JBEPVO010000149.1:0-6225 GCA_041690975.1 Alphaproteobacteria bacterium | reverse complement strand
CCAGGCTGACAGTTCGTCCAGCGCCCGCTCGCTCATCGCCTGTTTACGATCCTTGCCCCTGATTTTCTTGGTCTGCGACAAAGGCGGGAACAGGCCGAAATTCACGTTCATGGGCTGGAACGTCTTCGCATCGGCGCCGCCGGTGATATGGGCCAGAAGCGCCCCGAAGGCGGTGGTGACCGGTGGTGGCGGGGCAGGCTTGCCCCTGGCCTCGGCGGCCGCGAAGCGTCCCGCCAGAAGGCCGATGGCGGCGCTTTCGACATAGCCCTCCACGCCTGTCACCTGTCCGGCAAAGCGCAGATGTGGCTGCGATTTAAGGCGCAGCTCGGCGTCCAGCAGGCGCGGCGAGTTGATGAAGGTGTTCCGGTGCAGCCCGCCCAGCCGCGCGAATTCCGCTTTCTCCAGACCCGGAATGGCGCGAAAGACTTTGGCCTGCTCGCCGTGCCGAAGCTTGGTCTGGAATCCCACCATATTCCACAAGGTGCCCAGCGCATTATCTTGGCGCAGCTGCACCACGGCATGCGGCCGTGACATGCTGCGGGGATCCTGCAGCCCTACCGGCTTCATCGGGCCGAAGCGCAAGGTTTCCTCGCCGCGCGCCGCCATCACTTCGATGGGCAGGCAGGCTTCGAAATAGGGCGTGGATTTCTCCCACTCCTTGAAATCGGTCTTTTCGCCCGTGATCAGCGATGCGACGAAGCCGCGATACTGTTCTTCGTTCATCGGCAGGTTGATGTAATCGGCATCGCCGCCGCCGGGCCCCTTCTTGTCGTAGCGCGACTGGAACCAGGCGATGTCGAAGTCGATGGAATCGCGATGGATGATGGGGGCGATGGCATCGAAGAAAGCCAGATGTTCCTGGCCCGCCGCCCGGGCGATGTCGGCGCTGAGACTTTCGGAGGTAAGAGGGCCGGTGGCGACGATAACCTGTCCCCAGTCCGGCGGAGGCAGGGCCGTGATCTCCTCGCGGGCGATGGTCACGCGGGGATGTTCGGCCAGCGCCGCCGTCACCCCCTGGGAGAATCCTTCCCGGTCCACTGCCAGCGCGCCGCCGGCCGGCAGCTTGTGGCGGTCGGCCATGCGCATGACCAGTGATCCGGTGCGGCGCATTTCTTCATGCAAAAGGCCCACGGCATTGTTCATGGCGTCGTCGGAGCGGAAGGAATTGGAGCAGACCAGTTCTGCCAGGCCTTCGGTCTGGTGCGCGAAGGTGCCTCGGACGGGGCGCATCTCGTGCAGCACCACGTCCAGGCCCGCTGTTGCTGCGGCCCATGCCGCTTCCGACCCGGCCAGCCCGCCGCCGATGATGTGAAGTTTTGTCATGGGGGAGGCTTTAGCAGTCCCCGGCTTGGGATGAAAAGGCGCCTGGTGGAAGGGAGGGCCGGTGTCCGGGATAGCTGCTATTCCGCGGCGGGAATGTGGCCTTTTGGAGTGATACCGGGAATTAAGACGGACGTGCGAATATGTCCCCGTGAAAACCTGTGTTTGTTGCAACGCCGCTGCTGACAGAAGCGGAGAAGCCCGCCATGATGGCGGCGAATGAGAGAGCGACATGGCTGACGACAAAGGATCCAATTATGTTCGCCTGGCGGTGGGCGCCGGTGTTCTGGCCGTGGCGGCGGTGAGCCTGGCCGTGTTGGTGCCGCGCCGCCGCTGGGTGGCGATCGCCGAACCATTCCGCAGCGCACTAAAGTCGCCGGTCGCCCTGGCGATGACGGCCTGGGCGGTGGGACTGTGGAACGAGGCGACCCAGTCGGGACCGCCTGTGTTCGACGATATGCGCCCGTTTGACGAATTCTGAGATTATCGGCGCCGCAATCGTCATGAAGGACTGAGATGACGAAAATCCCCGTCCTGGACGCGATCCGTTTCGCCTATCGTTTCACCTTCACCCAACTGGGCGCGATCATCGGCCTGATCTGGCTGCCCATGATCATGGCGACGGTGATGGGTTTCTTTGTTTTCCAGCGGTTTTTCGCGGCGCTGGCCAACGCCTTGGCTTCCAATAATTTTGCTCTGATGGGTCCGGCACTGCTGGGGCTGATCTCGTTCGTGTTCATCGGACTGCTGTTGCTGTCGATGATGGCGGTGCCAGTGACCCAGCTTGCCATGGGCAGCCGCAAGACGGGCGCGCTGGTCCATTTCGCATTCGGTCCATTGGAATGGCGCCTATTTCGCGCCAGCCTGGGCGTGGCAGGGTTCCTTTTCGCTCTGTTGCTGATCGTGAGCATGGTGACAGCGACCTTGCTGGGTCCGACCAACCCGGCCGCCAATTACATCGCCCAGGCGGCGTTCCTTGTCTGCATGATTTTCTTCATCCTGCGCTTCGGATTCCTGCTGCCGTCGGTGGCCGTGGCGGACACCGGCCCGGTGCTGCCGCGCAGCTGGATTCTCAGCGGTGGAAATTCCTGGCGTATCCTGGGCGTCTTCCTGGCCGTGGTGCTGCCCGTGCGGCTGGTGCTGGTCGTGGTGGAAATCGCGCTCGCGGGACCGCGTATATTGGAGCCCAAGGATTACAGCTCGACCGCAATGGTCGCGGCGCAGATCCATTTCGCCAGCCAGAATATGCCGGTCATGACGGGCATTCTGTTCCTGTTCGCGCCCGTGCTGCTGGGTCTGCTTCTGAGCGCCGGTGTGTTCGTTTTTCAGGCGCTCAAAAGCGAAGCAGCCTGAAAATCATTCGGTCTCGTCAAATTTGATCGGACCTGCTTAGCCCGCTTTCAATTTCCTGACCGGTTCGCGCGGCTTCAAGAGCGGCTTGAGATACTGGCCGGTATAGGAGCGGGCGACTTTCGCCACGTCTTCTGGCGTGCCTGAGGCCACGATCTCCCCGCCGCCGTCACCACCCTCGGGCCCCAGATCGATGATCCAGTCCGCGGTCTTGATGACTTCGAGATTATGCTCGATCACCACGATGGTGTTCCCCGCATCGACCAGTTCATGCAACACCTCCAGCAGCTTCTTGACGTCGTGGAAATGCAGGCCGGTGGTGGGTTCGTCCAGGATGTAAAGCGTGCGGCCGGTGGCGCGGCGCGACAATTCCTTGGAGAGCTTGACGCGCTGCGCTTCGCCGCCTGACAGGGTGGTCGCCTGCTGGCCGATGGAAATATATCCCAGGCCGACCCGTTTCAGCGTCTCCAGTTTTTCGGCGATGGACGGCACCGCCTTGAACAAATCGGCGCCGGCTTCCACCGTCATGTCCAGAATATCGCTGATGGAATGATCGCGGAATTTTACTTCCAGGGTTTCGCGATTGTAACGCTTGCCGCTGCAGACGTCGCACTGGACATAGACGTCGGGCAGGAAGTGCATCTCGATCTGGATGACGCCATCGCCCTGGCAGGCTTCGCAACGTCCACCCTTGACGTTGAAGCTGAAGCGCCCCGGCGCATAGCCGCGCGCCTTTGATTCCGGCAGCTCGGCGAACCAGTCGCGGATCGGCGTGAAGGCGCCGGTATAGGTCGCCGGGTTTGAGCGTGGCGTGCGCCCGATGGGCGACTGGTCGATGTCGATCACCTTGTCGAGAAACTCCAGCCCCTCGATCCGGTCATGCGGCGCGGGATGCTCGCGCGACTGGGTCAGCTTGCGCGACGCCGCCTTGAACAAGGTTTCGATCGTCAGGGTGGACTTGCCGCCGCCGGAAACGCCGGTGACGCAGGTGAGTGTGCCCAGCGGAATCTGCGCCGTGACATTCTTCAGATTGTTGCCCCGCGCGCCCACCACTTTGAGCCAGCGATTATGCACCGCTTTGCGGCGCGTCGCCGGGATCGGAATGTTTTCTATGCCATTGAGATATTTACCGGTGAGGCTTTTCTTGTTGGCCATGATGTCGGCGGGGGTGCCTTCGGCAATGATATGGCCGCCATGGACGCCCGCGCCCGGGCCCATGTCGATGACATGGTCGGCCGTGCGGATGGCGTCCTCGTCATGCTCGACCACCAGCACGGTGTTGCCCATGTCGCGCAGGCCTTTGAGCGACTCCAGCAGCTTGGCATTGTCGCGCTGGTGCAAACCGATCGATGGCTCGTCCAGCACATAGAGCACGCCGGTAAGGCCGGAGCCGATCTGCGACGCCAGCCGGATGCGCTGACTTTCGCCGCCCGACAAAGTGCCGGACGCGCGCGCCAGGGTGAGATATTCCAACCCGACATTGTTGAGGAATTTCAGCCGAGCCCGGATTTCCTTGAGAATGCGGGAGGCGATTTCCTGCTGCTGCTTGTTGAGCTTCTTGTCGATGTCGCGAAACCAGGTATCGGCATTGCGGATGGATTGTTCGCAGACCTGGCTGATATGGAGTCCACCGATCTTCACCGCCAGCGCTTCCGGCTTCAGGCGGTAGCCTTTACAGACTTCACACGGCGCCTCGGCCTGGAAACGCTCGAGGTCTTCCTTCACCCAGGAACTGTCGGTCTCGCCATGGCGGCGGTCCATGTTGGGGATGACGCCTTCGAATTCCTTCTTGGTCTCATAGCGGCGCGCGCCATCGTCATAGATGAAGCGGATCACTTCGTCGCCCGAGCCATGCAGGATGGCATCGCGGGCCTTTTTGGGCAGGTCTTCCCAGGGATCGTTCATCGAGATTTTGTAGTGACGCGCCAGCGCCTCCAACGTCTGGAGGTAATAGGGCGACGACGATTTGGCCCAGGGCGCGATCGCGCCTTTTTTCAGCGATAAGCTTTCGTCGGGCACCACCAGCGCTTCGTCGAAATAATTCTGCACCCCCAGCCCGTCACATTGCGGGCAGGCGCCATGGGGATTGTTGAAGGAGAAAAGCCGGGGCTCGATCTCCGAGATCGTAAAGCCAGAAACCGGGCAGGCGAATTTCGACGACAGCAGCATCTGTTTCGGGCTGCCGTCTTTTTCCTTTTCATCGGCGAATTCGACCGCCAGCAGGCCATCGGCCAATCCCAGCGCGGTCTCGATGGAGTCGGGCAGGCGATTGCCAATGTCTTTTTTCACCGCGATGCGGTCGACCACGATCTCGATATCGTGCTTGAGCTTCTTATCCAGGGTCGGCGTGGCGTTCAGTTCGTAGAATTTCCCGTCGATCTTGGCGCGCTGAAAGCCCTTCTTGAGAAGCTCGGCCAATTCCTTGCGGTATTCGCCCTTACGGCCGCGCACGATGGGGGCCAGCAAATACAGTCGCGTGCCTTCCGGCAGGGACAGTATCCGGTCGGCCATCTGGCTGACGGTCTGGCTTTCGATGGGAAGTCCGGTGGCCGGCGAATAGGGCACGCCCACCCGCGCGAATAGCAGGCGCAGATAGTCATAAATCTCCGTAACGGTGCCAACGGTCGAGCGCGGATTCTTGCTGGTGGTCTTTTGCTCGATGGAAATCGCGGGCGACAGGCCTTCGATATGGTCCACATCGGGTTTCTGCATCAGCTCCAGGAACTGGCGCGCATAGGCCGACAGTGATTCCACATAGCGGCGCTGGCCTTCGGCATAGATGGTGTCGAAGGCGAGCGAGGATTTGCCCGAGCCGGACAGGCCGGTCAGCACGGTCAGCGTGTCGCGCGGAATCTCCACATCGACATTCTTGAGGTTGTGTTCGCGGGCGCCGCGAATGGAAATGTTCTTCAGCATCAGGTCAGTCTTTTGCCTTCAGGAGCGGTCGGAATGGCTGGAAACGGCGTGGCGTCCGGCGCTGGGTGACCCGGAGATCTCACACCACCCCATATAGGAAACGAATGCGAAAATGCCAGATGTCGCGCGCCCGGAACCCAGGTGGAACGGATCGGCCGAAACGGCGGTCAGTGGGTCAGACATTGTTGGGGATTGACTCGAGTCGAACGGGAACATAATAGGAACAAACCCGGTTTGTGCAATGCATAATCGGGCAGGGCAGCCTAAGGTTCGCCCCTCAATCGCAGCGAGGCAAGGTCATGGCGGGAAGCGTCAACAAGGTCATTCTGGTGGGCAATCTGGGCAAGGATCCGGAGGTACGCCGCATGACGTCAGGCGAGCCGATCGTGAACCTGTCGGTCGCCACCTCCGAGACCTGGCGCGACAAGTCGTCAGGCGAGCGTAAGGAGAAGACCGAGTGGCACCGCGTGGTGATCTTCAACAAGAACCTGGCCGAGGTTGCGGAAAAATATCTGCGCAAGGGCGCCAAGGTCTATCTGGAAGGCTCGCTCCAGACCCGCAAATGGACGGACAAGGACGGGGCGGAGAAATACTCCACCGAAGTGGTGCTGCAGAATTTCAACGGCACCCTGGTGATGC